>JANXTL010000036.1 GCA_025352375.1 Acetobacteraceae bacterium
CTGGCCCAGCGTCGTCACCCCGGTATCCAGGGGCGTCACGGCAGAGGACTCGATCACCGTCGGCGCGAGACCGACCGTGCCGTCGCCGTTCAAATCCTGATTGAAGGTGGTTTCGATATTCTCCAGCGCCGGGTCGGTGCCCGACACCACACCCGTCGGGCTGGAGAGGTAGTTGCCGTTCGTATCGGTATACCAAACGATATACGAGTTGACCGCGCCGCTTATCTTCCACGCCACCTCGAACCCGGTCGCGGTCGTTTCCGCCCCGATCGGGTTCACCGTCGCCCCGAATTGCCCGACCGTCACCGCCGCGCCATTGTATTTCAGAACCGTGCTCGTGCCGCCGGCCGTGGGAAGCATCGAATACTGATTTCCGACCAAGTCCAAGCTGGTCACCCCAGTATCCAGGGGCGTTACGGCGGAGGACTCGATCACCGCCGTCGCGACGCCAATAGTGCCGTCGCCGTTCAAATCCTGATGGAAGCTGACCTCGATATTCTCCAGCGCCGGGCCGGTGCCCGACACCACACCCGTCGGGCTGGAGAGGTAGTTGCCGTTCGCATCGGTATACCAAACGATATACTGGTTGATCGCGCCGCTTATCTTCCACGCCACTTCGAACCCGGTCGCGGTCGTTTCCGCCCCGATCGGGTTCACCGTCGCCCCGAATTCGCCGACCGTCACCGCCGCGCCATTGTATTTTAGAACCGTGCTCGTGCCGCCAGCCGTGGGAAGCATCGAATACTGATTTCCAGTCTTTAACGAGCTGGTTCCGCCGGCGGACTCGATAACGACGGCGGTCGCAGTCACCGTTGTCGTGGCGTCGGTGAGGGCCACGCCGGCCGTGTCGCTGTCTGTGATCGTGAACGTGGTGACGAACGTTTGCCCAAGGGGCACCAGATGTTGCGTCGGCACGAATATCAGGCCGTCCAGAGCCGTCGTGACGCCAGTCGCGGTGCCTGACACCGTATAAACACCCGTGCCAGCATTGTAGCTGCCACCGCCAAGGTTGCTCAGTGAGCCGTTCGCGGCCACCGATATGGTCACGGTAACGGTCTCAGTCTGACCGGCTGTCGATTCCGTGATCGTGACGCCTGAGAATGGAGATATCGGAACCGCGTCGGTTGTCTGCTGACCCCCGACCGTGCCGACGATCAGCAGCGGCGGCGTTGGTCTGAGCGTTATCACCGTGCCTTTGGGTGTGCCCGACGCCGTATAAAGTCCCCAGTTCGGGCCGCTGAATCCGGTGTTTGTATTGTTCTGTGAATCGAATGCCTGAAATCCGAAGTAATTAATATGAAGCTGAGCGGCGGTCAGGATGAATTGGGTCCAGAACGCTTCCTCATTGGCGACGCTGCCGACCACGCTGCCCGTGGTGCCCGACGATGGCCATCCAATTTCGCTGATTACAACATTCTGCGTCGGAAAGGCGGTAACTAAATTTTGGTACTGAATCAACGCGAGCTGGCTTGCATTGTTGACGCTGACGATTCCACCTAGCGCGTACGGGGAAATAGTCGGGAATATCAAATCCACCGCGCTGGCAAGGGTGGGGTTGGACGTGTAATTAGCGATACTCTCGGACGTCGTGACCATCGCACCGGAGGGTATGTGGGCCTTAACATATTGTATTTCAGAAATAAGGTAAGCTGCCTGCGTCGGGCTACTTGCCAAAAAATCGCTGCCGACATCGACGAACGGGATTTTTGTCAAATCGGTCGCGGGGTTGTTCAGCACCGAAATAAGATTGGCAATCTCGGCGTTATTGGCGGCCGCCCCGGCCGGCGTCGACGGGTCCACCAGGTAAGCCGAGGGGACAACCCGCAGACCGTGCGCGATCGCGCTGGTAACCGCGTAACTCATGCCGTTCGATACGGTATATAAGCGAACCGTGTTGGCCATTTCCGAAATGTACGACATGTCGGTGTTAATTTGAGCGGCCGACGGGTAGGGTCCGCCGCTGGCTGGCGATGGGCCGTAATCGATCCCATAGATTGGCCCGATCGGCAGCGGGCTGTTGGTGCCGGTAGCGGTGATCGTCGTTGCTGAATCCGTCGCGTTGGCGCCGGCAGTATCAGTGTTAGTGACAGTGAGCGTCGTGGCAACCGTCGCCCCCGGCGCGACCTGATGCCATGTCGGCGTGAAAATCAGCGCGTCGAGATCCGCGGTGACCGCGGCGGCAGACCCAGTATCGGTGTAAACACCCGTGACCGCGTTGTAGGTGCCGCCTCCCAGATTGGTCAGCTTGCCGTTCGTGGCGTCCGACAACGTGACGGTCAGCGTCTCGGTCTGGAGGCCATTCGGATCCGAGATCGTGACACCGCTGAACGGGGACAGCGTCCCCACGTCGGTGACTGTTTGGGGACCGAACGTGTTGATGATGCGAATGGCACCCACCGACCCGCTCATCGCACGCGTCCCATTGACGGGATAAATTCGGCGGCGACGGAGCGGCAACCCGGGATGTCACGATATCGCGATGGCACAACTCATCCCTTCGGTATCACCGCAAGCGCGGCCTGCTGTTCTTTACGGAAGTTGCGGTCTACGGAAAGCTGGGTAGTCAGCCGGCCGTCCGTTTGTCAAGGCGCATTTTAATTTACGACTACTTTACCGATTTTTCACAGATTCGTGTTTTCACGGAGAGCCCGGGCAATGGAGCGGGTGGAGGGAATCGAACCCTCGTAGCCAGCTTGGAAGGCTGGGACTCTACCATTGAGCTACACCCGCGACAGACCAAGCTTTACCGGTCCCGACCGCGCCGCGCAATCGTCTTCCCGAGCACCACCCGGCGCGCTAGGTTGCCACGACCAACCGAGGGCAAACCACCATGGACGACCTCTCCCCCCTTTTTGAAGCCGATCGGCGGCATTTGATCCACCCGCTGCACCATCCCAAGGACCACGCGTCCGCCAAAATCTTCGTCAGCGGCAAGGGCGCGATGCTGACCACCGACGATGGGAAGGAATACATCGACGGCCTGTCCTGCCTGTGGAACGTCAATATCGGGCACGGCCGGAAGGAGCTGGCCGAGGCCTCCGCCCGGCAAATGGAGAAGCTCGCCTACGCGTCGGCCTATGCCGGCTTCTCCAACGAACCAGCCATCCGCCTGGCAGAGCGCATCGTCGGGCTGTCCTATGCCAACATGGCCGCCGCTTACTTCACCACCGGCGGGGCCGAGTCCAACGAATCCGCCTTCAAGTTTGCCCGCTACTACTGGAAGCGCATGGGCAAGCCGGACAAAGTGAAGATTATCTCCCGCCGCTACGGCTACCATGGCGTGACCATGGCGGCGATGAGCGCCACGTCGCTGCCCGGCTACCAGAAGATGTTCGGCCCGATGGTGCCCAATTTCCACCAGGTCGTGCCCCCCTATCCCTACCGCTGGCCGGGCAATGGCGACGCCGGGATCGGCGCGGCGGACGCGGTGGAAGAAGCTATCCTCGAATACGGCGCCGATACCGTGGCCGCAATTATCTGTGAGCCCGTGATGGGCGCCGGTGGCGTGATCGTGCCGCCGCCCACCTATTTTCCTCGGTTGCGGGAAATCTGCGACCGCCATGGCGTGCTGTTGATCGCCGATGAGGTGATCACCGGCTTCGGGCGCACCGGGAAATGGTTCGCCCTTGGGCACTGGGGTGTCGAACCCGACCTCATGTCCTTCGCCAAAGGGGTCACATCGGGGTATTTGCCGCTCGGCGGCGTGTTAGTGTCGAAGAAAATCCACGCGGCGATCGAAGACGCGCCGATGGACGAGAAATTCATGCACGCGGCCACATACTCCGGCCATCCCGTCTGCTGCGCCGTGGGCCTAGCGAACATTGATATCATTGAGAAAGAGGGCTTGGTCGACCGAGCGGCGGCGATGGGCAGACGCCTGCTGGCCGGTCTGGAGACTCTGCGGTCCCACCCGGCGGTCGGCGATGTCCGCGGCCTCGGCATGCTCGGCGCCGTCGAGTTGGTGGAGGATAAGGGGACGAAAAAGCCGGCGCTGGGCCTGGGCGGGCGCGTGGTGGCCGAGGCCGGCAAGCGCGGCCTGATTATCCGCCAGCGCGGGGGCGGGGATGGCCCCCCGGCCAGCGGCGACACGCTGTGCTTCGCCCCGCCGCTGATGACGCCTGAGATGACGTTGGACAGGATCGTACAAATCGTTGGGGACTCTCTCGTCGCAGCCGCTTGAAACGGCCGTGCGACGCACAATCTCTAGGGCGTGGCTTCGGCCACAAGACGTTTCCCCCCGAACTCTGCGGTGCCACCTTTTTGGCACCGCTTTTTTTGTTTGAGGCTATCCTGCGCTAAAGTGGCGCCAAGCCGCCGAGGATCGCCCCATGCCACTCCCCATGCCAACTCTTGACCATGTCGTCATCAACGTCCGGGACCAAATCGACGCGGGCGCGGATACTTTCCGCTGCCTCGGGTTCACCCTGACTCCGCGCGGCTACCACACGCTCGGTTCCATGAACCATCTCGCGATGTTCGGCACCGACTATCTGGAGCTGATCGCCGCCCCGCCCGGCGACACGCGCCGGCCCGATGTTCTGGGCACCCCGTTCGGCCTGAACGGTCTGGTGTTCGGGACGGAGGATTCCGCCAGCGTCCACGCCGCGTTGACCGAGGCCGGCGTGCCGTGCGGGGTTCCCCTGGAATTCTCCCGGCCCGTGACGCTGGACGACGGCACCACGGGGGACGCGACGTTCCGCACGGTGACGCTGACGCCGAGTGTTGCTCCCGCCGGTCGCGTCTACTTCTGCCACCACTTCACCCGGCATTTGGTCTGGCGCGATGAGTGGCGGCACCATGCCAATGGCGCGATCGCGGTTGCTCGGGCGGTGATCGCGTCGCGGGATCCCTCGGTAACGCGCCTGGTGTTCGCGCAGATGTTCGGGGCGGATGCGACGCGGGAGATCCCGGGCGGGTGCTCGCTGGCGGTTGGGATGTCGCGGTTCGATGTTCTGACGCACGAGGCGTTGGTCAATCAGTTCGGAGAGGCCGCGCCGGAAGGCGACGGGCGGGCGGATTTCATGGCGGCGCTGACGTTTCGGACCCGGTCGCTGGATGCGGCTTGTGCCGCGCTTGAGGCTGGGGGTGTGGCGGGGTTCTGGCAGGAGGAAGGGCGGGTTGTCGTGCCGGCCTCCTCGGCGTTTGGGTGTGCGTTGGAGTTTTGTGGGTAGGGCTACTTACCGGCACCTCGTCGCTCGTTGCCGAGATTATGTCATTATACGTCGTGTTGACCAGAATCTCAGAAGCGCAGCCGAGACTAATGCTCCTTCTCCCCGATCCATCTCGCCAATCTTTCG
Organism: Acetobacteraceae bacterium; assembly: GCA_025352375.1. GTDB lineage: Bacteria > Pseudomonadota > Alphaproteobacteria > Acetobacterales > Acetobacteraceae > Rhodopila. Next base: position 5,298 of record JANXTL010000036.1, read on the forward strand.
ACGAAAGGTTTTTCATTTGCCGTTCCAAATGTGATGTTCGAAGTACTCGGAACGTTCGGCCAGTTTCGTCACGACAATGGCGCTCCCACCAAAGTATCGTCTTAACCCATCTTATTCATCGCATCTACCCGACCTACGTCTGACCCGGCAATAGTCTGACTACGGAATGATATGGATCGCACTTCCTCCCTGCTGGCTG
>JANXTL010000101.1 GCA_025352375.1 Acetobacteraceae bacterium
CAAAGCCTTCACCATCTGCGCGATCCCCGCGATCTCGCACTCCGCCCACTCGTCCTCGGTGAAGCCCCCGGCCTCGTAATACCCGATCGCCTCGGTCGTGGAATAAACTACCGCCTTCCCGCACCCCAACGCCCGAGCGAAACGCTCGGCTTCGGCAAGCAACGCGCCGCCGTGGCCTTGGCCCTGAAACGCCGGGTCGATCGCCACCAGCCGCAATGCCGCCGTGCCGCCATCCAACTGGTCGATGCGGATGGTGCCGATCGGTCGGTCGTCCTTCCAGAGTAGCAACGGATGGTGGCCGGGTTCGTCATCCTCGTCGGGGTGCTCCATCGCGTATTTCAGCGATTCCAGCAGCACCTCCTGCCGGATGCGGTGGTATTCGTCCCAGTCGGCGCGGCAGCAGGGCGGGGCCAGGCGGTATTCTGCCACGGTCACATCTCCGCCTTCTGCGCCACGAAGATCGAGCCATAGCCCAGCTTCGACCAATCCGGAGGAACCGGGCAGGGGAAGGGGTCCAAATGGGCGACGGTGGCGGCCGATCCCCGCACGATGTCCCCGGTGTGGGACGTGGGTGTCGGCGCCGGCATCCAGGCGAAGGCATCGGCCGACGAATAGACAAACAGTGCCACCGGGCGCACCCGATCGGTCAGGTTGGCGCGGGACGCATGCAGCGTCCGGCAACCGATCGCGATGACCGTCCCGGCGCGGCCGACCAGATCCGCCGCCCGCGACTGGTCCACCGTCGCCATGTCCGCCGCCCGCACCGAACCGGTCCAAGCCCCCGCATCGTCCCGATGCACGAAAATCGGCCCCCTCTGCGTCCCCGGCAAACACGTCAGCGGCCCCTGCTCGGCTGGACAATCGGTCAGATACACCCCGAGCGTAACGGGGGAATAATTGGTATGCGGCCAGGCCGGGATATCCTGGTGCCACTGCACGATTTCCCCCGTCCCAGGCCATTTGTAGTTCAGCTTGGACGAGTGGAATTTCACATCCGGCCCCACCAGATCGGCGGCTATTTCTGCCAGCGGGGACTCCGACGCGAACCGCCAGAAATCCGGGTGCCAGAAATCCGGGTGACGGTCGACCAGCGCCCGTAACCGGCGCACATGTGGCGTGTCGGACGAATGCCGAGGGCCGATATCGAACGCCTCATTCGACGCGGTCACAGACCGGCTTGCTTCGATGAACGCCTCCGACAGCCCGTTCAGCCGTCGCAGCCACGCATCCGGGATCAGGCCTTCCGCGCACAGAAAACCGGTTTCGAAGTAGGCCTCGCGCTGCGCCGGGGTCAGGATTTTCGGTGCGTGCATCCGGATGGCGTCAGGTGTCAAACCACGTCCCCTCTTGCTTGACGCCAACTCTATGGGGGACCCTTCATCCACACAACAGGAGGGGTACGGCCATGGTGACATTGCTGGCGGAGCTGCACGAAGACCAGGCAACGGGCCGGATCGCCGAGATCTACGACGAAATCCGCCGTTTCTCCGGTGTGCCCTACGTGTCGTCGTTGCAGCGCTTCCTGGCGACCATGCCGGGGGTGCTGGAATGGGCGTGGGACGCGGTGCGCCCGGCTTTGGCCTCCGGCACGATCCAGGAAGCGGGTTGGCGGCTGGCTCGGGACGTGCGCATTGCCCCCGCCAAGCCGTTCACAGGAACCACCGATCGCGCGGCGGTCCGCAACATCGCCGAGAACTTCGTGCGGGTGTCTCCGGTCAACTTGATGACCGGGGCATGCCTGAGCCGCCTGTTGACCGGCACCGTTCCCGCCGGTGCTGGTTTCCACGGCCTTTGGACTCCGCCCGCCATGCTGCCCCCGATGCCAGGCAATGCCGACCCCGCCAAGCTTGATCCCGCCACTCGAACCACGCTGGAACGCTTCACGACCGAGGTCGACGGCACCCCGTTCATCCCCGCACTGTACCGCCAGCTCGCGCATTTTCCCGCTGTGCTGGCGTGGTTGGCCGACGAACTCGCTCCCCGCTTCGCCGCGCCGGAAACTGCCGCCGCCCGCGCCGCATTCCGCGCCGCCGCCCGTGCTGAGGCGCCGGCAGTCGTGGTGCAATTGCCGGGATTGCCGCCTGGACCCGCGCCGGACCGAGCGACAGCGCAACGGGTGCTCGCGACGATCGATCGCTACGCCGAAACCAGCCCGGAGATGACGATGTTCGGGCAACTTATCCTCAATGCCCTGTAACGCATGACGGACATGGCTTTCGGCGCGGCAATCGAGTATTAGACGGATGCCATCTTAGGAGACTCCACACTTGCCGGCCTTCAAGCATGCCGACTTCAGCGACCGCGCCTCTTCCGCCGCGAAAGCGAAACAAGCCCTCATCGAGAAATTCCGCGCCCGCCCGGGTCCGGAGGACCCCGCCGTCCAGGCTAAAGTCGCCGAGCGCCTGGCCGTTGCGGCGGCCCGTGAGCAGCGGGAACAAGAACGGAAACTGGCCCGCGAGGCCGAAACCGCCCGCAAAGCCGCCGAGGAACTCGAACGCCTGGCCGAGGTCGCGCGTCGGGCCGCGGAAAAGACTGAGGAAGAAAAGGCCCGTAAGGCCGATCTCCTGGCGCTTGAGGCCGAACGCAAGGCTGCGCGCGACGCGCGTTACGCCGCGCGCAAAGCCCGCAAGCGCTAACAGTCAGGGAATTTTTCTTCCCTTCGTCTCGGGGTCCGCGCACTTCCAGTTCGCCGCGTCGTTTGCTTGCCCGAAGCCCGAAAACCGCGCTTGCCGCGGATAGGGGCACAACGGCAGCTCATGCGGGGCGATGGTAGCGTCGGCTTTGGTGCGTGCCGGAATAGCTTCGGGGGCTTTGCCGCGCTCGACCCAGGCCTCCAACGCGGACAGGGTATCGAACTGATCCGGGCCAACGCCGCCGCTGCAATGTTGCATGCCAGGCACCAGGAACAGACGCACGTTGGCGGCGGCCTTGTCGCGCCCGTGCAGCAGCGTCGAAAGTTCCTGATAGAACTGCACGGTTCGGGCCGCTGGAAGCGCCGGGTCGCTGGTACCGTGGTAGAGAATGAGCTTCCGGCCCTGCTGGATGAACGGCAGCAACTTGGCGGGGTTTTTGGTCTCGGCGGATGCGAAGGTACGATCGGCCAGGGCGAGCAATGCGTCGCCGATGGTATTGGTTCGGGGGTCCACGTCTAGCCCCGCGATCGTTGTTTGCGCCCCTAGCCCCAGCCACGATGTCAAAGCCTGCCGTGCGAAGACCCAGCCGCGGGGCGCCGCAACCGGATTGTCGCCCCAGGGGGCGTCGATATGCGTGAAATCGGGGGCGGTTGCGCCGGTCGTCCAATAACTCATGCCGTGCGCGCCGGTCAGATTGGTCATCGCCCAGCCAGGGAATACCACGCGACCACGCCGGTCCTTCAACGGCGTGGAGTAAGCGCGCAGCACCGTGACCTGATCCGGCGTGAGGCAGTCGGCCGTGATGCCGGGTTTGCACGCGAGGTCCTCGGCACGCATCGGGCAGCGGGCGGGGTCCTGAACCAACCCGTCCTTTACGCCATCGATCGGGTCGCAGCGCTCCGTGACCGCTTTGTCGATAATGGCCAAGGTGTCCGGCGACAGGAACGCGGCGGACGAGGCGAACGCCGCCTTTTGCACCAGGAATCGTTGCAGGGTCGCGTGATAGTCCATGTTGGGATCGCCGGCGATGATACCGTCGAAGTCGGTGGGATAGCGCTCTGCCTCCATCATCGCCATGCGTCCGCCGGTCGAGCAGCCGTCGAAATAGGCGTGCTGCACCGGTTCGGCGTAGTAGGCCGTCGCCAACGCTTTACCGGCGAGCGTTGCAACATGCGCGGCTCGGTAGAAGAAATCGGCAATCTTGGCCTCATCGCGCTTGCCATCCGGCGTGCGGACCCACCCGGCGTCCGTGCCGTTTCCGGCGTGCCCGGTGTCGGTCACCGCCGTGACATAACCCTTACCCAAGGCCGATAGCCGGTCGGTCGCATTGACCGCCGGGGTCAACCTGCCGCCGTTACCGCCCACGCCCATGAAGAAGAAGCGCTGCTTCCAAACGTCCGGCAATTGCAGACCGACACGCGCCGACCCGTCTGGTGCGCCCTCGCCCTGCGTGACCACCATCGCCTGGACCGCACAATGTGCGGGCGTTTCGACGGTTGCGGCAACCGGCGTAGCGGCAGCGATACTTAGTCCCGGGAGACGCAGTGCATTCAACGCTTCCGCGGTGCACGGCGGTCTCGCGAAGGCGGCCGAGCTGACAAGCAAACCGGTGACGGCAACCAAGGCGCGCTTCATGGATTCTCCCTGTCGACTTTATTTCGGCTCTTCGATCACGCTTACATGGGCGGCGACGATGCGCCAGCCCTCGGGCATGCGGGCCCATGTCTGCATTTGACGCCCGATTTTGCCGGGGAGCGAGACCCGGCTGAACATCGTCGAAGCCGTGGCGAAATCCCGCCCGTAGGTGGTGATGCGGGTGCGGGATGTGGTGCGTGCGAGGCCCACGGGCGAGCGGGCGGAGCGAAAGGCGCCAATTTCCTCCCAGCTATAAAGGTTTTCACCGATGCCGTAGCGGATCGTGTGCGGGCTGTTCCAGAACAAAGCCTGCAGGGTGGCGGTATCGTTCGAGCACAACGCCGCTTCATACTGGTCGTGCAAAGCTTCGACCTCGGCCTTGACGTCGGGGAGGTTGGTGTCCATCGGGCGTGACTTTCAAGCGATAAAGATGTTGCTGGGTTCGTCGTAAAATGCCGGATCGCGTTCCAGCCGTCCGGTCATTTCGTCGATATAGGGCGATGTAGCGCAAAGCTGTTCGAAATGCCGCTCGTTTAGCTTCAGGCCGGCGCGGTCGCACAAACGGGCGATCTCATCGCGGCGGGCTTGGCCGATCGTTGCCTTCTCCGGTTCCGGGACAGGGGGTTGTTCCCTGGAGAATGTCGCGTTCGGGTCCAAATCCGGGCGGCGGGTGCGCCAGGGTGTTGCCAGTTCGTAGGCGTGTGCCACCCGCAGCACCGTCGCGTCGGCGAAGGGGCGCGCATAGATTTGCATCGAAAGCGGCAGTCCCGCGTCGCTGTAACCGATGCACTGCGCCAGCGCCGGGCCTCCGATCACGTTGAAGGGGGTGGTCAGCGATGCTTTCTGCCAGAAGCCGATCGTCCGCCACGCATCCAGCCGCCCGGCCGGTCCTGGGCCAGCAGTCAGAAACGCATCGTATTTCGCATAAAGCGGTTGCATGTCCGCGATCATTTTGCGCCGCTGCCGGCTCGCCTGCATGTAATGGGACGATGAAATCATCAGCGCGCCCAGCGTGCGGCCGAGGAAGTCCTCCCCGAAATTGCTGAGCTGCGTGCGCAAAGCCGGTTCGTGGACGGCGTAGAGCTCGCTCTCCGCACCCGTGATTTTGACGTCGTGATATTGCTGCGCGGGGCGGATGCGCACGTCTTCCAGAATCGCGCCGAGGCCGCGCAGCACGTCATAGGCGGCTTCCAGCGCTTGTTTCACGACCGGCGGCGTTGGGACGTCGTCCTCATAAAGATGCCGAATAATGCCAATCCGCATTCCTTTGACCGAACCGTTCAGCTCGGCGCGAATCGGAGAAATATCGCGGTTGGCGCTGGCGGGGTCCTTGGGATCGTGGCCGGCGATGGCCTCCAGCACGATCGCGCAGTCCTCGGCGGTCCAGGTTAGCGGGCCGGCGTGGTCGTAGCTGAAGGAGTTCGTGTAGACCCCGGATCGGCTCACCAGCCCATAGGTCGGTTTCAGACCGACCAACCCGCACAAAGCGGCGGGGTTGCGGATCGATCCGCCGGTGTCGGAGCCCAACGAGCCCATCGCCAGTCCAGCCGCGCCGGCCGCCCCCGAACCGGAGGACGAGCCGCCCGTTGCATGATCGCGGTTCCAGGGGTTGCGCGCCGCCGGCCAAGGCAGGTCGAAGGATGGGCCGCCGTGAGCGAATTCATGCGTGGCTAGCTTGCCCAGCAGGACGGCGCCTGCCTGGGTCAGCTTCGTCACGGTGGTTGCATCGAAATCAGGCACGTAATTTTCGCGGGTGCGGGAATGGCACGTCGTGCGGATCCCGGCGGTGCAATAAATGTCTTTCAGGGCGTAGGGGATGCCGTGCATCGGGCCGCGATAATGGCCCGACGCGATCTCCTGTTCGGCTGCTTTCGCCTGCGCCATGGCATGATCGGCGGTGACCAGCAGATAGGCGTTCAATTGCGGGTTCAGGGCCGCGATGCGGTCCAGGAATGCCAGGGTCAGCTCGACCGGCGACAGTTTTCGACGTGCGATCAGGCGCGACGCTTCGGCGATGGTCATAAAGTGCATGGTGGACCTCCATGCACAGGCTACACCGGGTTTTCGCGGCTTGTCAGTACCGCTCGTCGTCGAACAGGATGCGGTTGGCCGCACCCTCCAGATCCTCGAACTGGCCGGCGCGTAGCGACCAGAGAAAAAATGCCAGGCCACCGTCGCCCAAAATAAGGCTGGCGCCCAAAATAAGGCTGGCGCCTAAAAGATACAAAATGACGTTCATGTCTGCCTCGCCCTGAAGCTGTTGGCCATGACCAGCAGCGACGACGTCGACATCGCGGCCGCGGCCAACAAGGGCGTGACCCAGCCGGCCACCGCGAGGGGCACCATCAACACATTATATCCAATTGCCAACACCAAATTGGACCGCATGACCGAACGCGCCCGGCGGGCCGCCTGGATCGTGACCGCGATTGGCGACAGGTTCGCCCCGAGGAACACCATATCGGCAACGGTCTGGCTGATATCGGCGGCGGAAGCCGGGGACGCGGAAACATATGCCGCTGCCAAGGACGGGCTGTCGTTCAACCCATCGCCCACCATCAGGACACGATGACCTTTGGCAGCGAGCGCCTCCACCATCGCGGCCTTTTCCACTGGGGAGCAGCCGGCGTGCCAGTCCGCGATGCCCAGGACCCGCGCGATCGGCGCGACGGCGTATGGATTGTCGCCGGAGATCAGTTTTATAGACAGGCCGAACGCCTGAAGGCGGGCGATGGCTTCGGCGGCGTCGGGGCGCGGGCGTTCAGCGAAGGTGAAGCGGACGGAGGGCTGGCCAGGGCGGGTGAACCATAGTTCCGGCCCATCGGCTTGTGTCTCGGTGGCGATGCCGCAGAAGGCGCGGCTGCCCAACCGAGCCCCGTCGCTGGTTAGTCCCTGGCCCGGAACTTCGACCACATGCTCCGCCGCTACCACGGGCCCCGTGGCGGCCAGCAACGAACGCGCGAGGGGATGCCGGCTATGCGCGGCTAACGCGGCGGCCGAACGCAGGGAAGCCGAGTCAATTCCGTTGACGACCAAGGCGAGGGCGGGTTCCGTCAGGGTGCCGGTCTTGTCGAACACGACGGTGTCGACCTCCGCCAACCGCTCCAGCGCGGTGCCGGATTTCAGCATAATGCCCAATCCGAACAACCGAGACGTCGTAATGACCTGCACGGCCGGAACCGCCAACGCCAAAGCGCAGGGGCACGTCACGATCAGAACCGCACACGCCGTCAGCAAAGCCTGCCCCAGGGCGGCGGACTGGACCCCATACCACCATAGGAACGTCAGCAAAGCCGTGGCGTGCACGGCGGGCGCATAGAGACGTGCCACCCGGTCCGCCAGCACCACAAAGCGGGAGCGTCGCGCCTCGGCGGCCTCGATCAGCCGCACGCAATCGGCCAGCAGGGTGGTGTCGCCGGTCGCGGTGGCGCGCACGATCAGCGGTTCGCCCAGGTTCAGCGTGCCGGCGAAAACCGCCGAACCTGGTGCGGCGTTGGCCGGCAGGCTTTCACCGGTCACCAGACTGGTGTCGAGCGGGGCGTTGCCCTTTTCCAAGATGCCGTCGGCGCCGATCCGTTCCCCCATGCCGACAAGGACGCGATCCCCGTGTTTGATCGCTTGCTGTGCCCGGCGTTCGGTCGAGCCATCGGGCAGCAGCACCGTGACGTCGGCGGCGCGCAAGGTCAGCAGTTGTTCGGCGGTGGCGCGGGCCTGGCCGCGGGCGCGATGGTCCAGCACACGGCCGATCAAAAGGAAAAACAGGAGCGAAATAGCGGAGTCGAAATAGGTGTGCTGGGCGTGGGCGATGGTTTCACTCAGGCTCATCGCCGTCACCAGCGTCACGCCGACGCTGATGGGCACGTCCATGTTGGTGCGGCCGTGCCGCAACGCCGCGATGGCGGAACGGAAGAAAGGCCGTCCTGCAAAGGCAATCGCGGGCAGGGCGATCAACGCGGAAACCCAATGGAGCAGATCGCGCGTCGCCGGCCCCATGTCGGACAGCCAGCCCGCTGCCTCCCCGGCCCAGAGGCCGATGGAGATCAGCATCACGTTGCCGGCCGCGAACCCCGCCACCGCAAGGGCACGCAGCAGGGTGCGTCCGGTCACGTCGTGCGCGGCGGCGAGAATGCGCGCATCGAACGGAACCAGGCGATAGCCAAGGCGTTCGATCGCATTGACCAAACGAGCGGCATCCTCGACGGGGCCCGTCCAGGACAGGCGCAATTGCCGGCTGGTCATGTTGACCCGGCCCGTGGTGACCGTCGGCTCCCGCATGAGGACCGATTCAATCAGCCAGACGCAGGCACCGCATTGCAGCCCGTCAACCGCCAGCGACAACGTGTGGCTGCCGTCTGGATTCGAAACGACATAGCGTTGCAGATCGAGATTGGCGTCGGCTTCCGGTCGCGGAGCCCGTGTCGCCGGATCCAGCAGGCGCTGGCGGTAGTAGCGGCCCAGGCCCAGGGTCTGGATGGTATCGAATGCAACCGAACAGCCGGGGCAGCAGAACCGCTGGCCTGCCGCCGTCGTTTGACCGCAATGGGCGCAGGCGCTTTCGGCAACGGGCGAAGCGGCGTTCACTTCACCACAATACGGCGGGTCGCGGTCACGTCATGCCCGCCGACCGAGGCGGTCAGCATCAATTCCCACTGGCCCTGCAACGGCAGCGACACGTCGCCCACGTAATGGCCCGGCGTGGTTTCGGCGAACGCAACAGGCGTTCTCATGGAATTGCCCACGGGCCGGTCCGCGGTTGCGACGATGCGGGCATGAACTAACGGCGCATGGTCGGCACCGGTCATTACCAATATTGGGTGGCCGCTTCCGTCGGCGTCCGCGCCGACCGCCCAGCCCAGCGACGTCTCTTGATGCACGCGCTCGATCACCGCGTTGTATCGGTTGGACAGTTCGAAACCCTCTCCGCCGGGGGCTTTGCCGGGGAAGGTTCGAAGTGCGAAGGTGACCATGCCGACATTGACCGCGACCACCACCGACATGCAGGCGGCTATAATCCAGGGGTAATAGCGCCAGGCGGAGGTTTGCATCAGTTCTGAATTCCCGTATGGGGGCCCATGAAGACCGAATGATAGACGGTCAGCTCTTCCGTTAGCATATCGCGTAGCGCGAAATCGATGGGCGACGACCCATCGTGCAGCATCGCGGGTTGACCACTGACGAATACATGGAACGTTCCGACTGAGTCGGCCTTTACCGGCAACCCCAGTTGGTCGGCGGGGCCGAGGTTTTCGTCTATTTCGGTCAGGATGGCATGCGGCAGACCGAGCGTGGAGAGCTGGAAAATGGCGAGGGTTTGGGCTTTGTTGACGATTTTGATGGTGTAGCCGTTGCGCAGATCGCCGTTGGCCAGGCGAACAAACAAAGGCGCGCGATCGTGCTGAACGGACAGTCCGATGCCGGATCGCAACAGAAGCGCCGCGACCATTACGCCGGCAGCTACCACCAGGGCCGACAGATAAATAATAGTGCGCGCTCGGAAAAAGCGGAAACTCGCATGTGTGCCGTCGGCTTTGGCGGCTTGGTCCGCCAGCGTGTCCCAGGTGATCAGCCAACCAGGCCGCCCGGTGCGCTCCATGACATGGTTGCAGGCGTCGATACATAGGCCGCAGTTGATGCACTCCAGCTGAATGCCGTCGCGGATGTCGATGCCGGTGGGACAGACGGTGACGCAGGCGCCACAATCGATGCAGTCGCCGCCGGCGCCGGCGATCCGTTTGCCGCGGGTACGTGGTTCGCCGCGCCAGCCCTGGTAGGTAACGGTTAGGCTTTGCTCATCCAGCATCGCCGCTTGGAAGCGCGGCCAGGGGCACATGTAGGTGCAGACCTGTTCGCGCGCCCAGCCTGCCAGCAGATAGGTGGTCGCGGTGAACAGGCCGGTGAAGAAATACACTTCGACCGATGCGGTTCCGGTCCAGAACTCCACCGTCACCGTGGGGGCGTCCACGTAGTACATGATCCAGGCGCCACCGGTCCAAAACGCGATGAACAACCATGCGGAATGTTTGGCGATTTTTCGCCACACGGTGTCCAGACTGATGGGCGCGGCGTCGCGCTTCATGCGTTCGTTGCGGTCGCCTTCGATCTTGGCCTCGATCCACATGAACAGATCGGTCCAGACCGTCTGCGGGCAGGTGTAGCCGCACCAGACGCGACCGGCCAGGCTGGTGACCAGGAACAGCCCGACCGATGCCATGATCAGCAGGCCGGTCAGATAGTAAATATCCTGCGGCCAGAACTCGAGATTGAAGAAATAAAATCGCTCATGGGAGATATCGAGCAGCACCGCCTGGTTGGGCTGGGTCACACCGCGCGACCAGCGCAGCCAGGGGAGGGCGTAGTAAAGCGTCAGGCAAAAAATCAGCACCGCCCATTTGAACCGCCGCACTGGGCCCTTTACGGACTTCGGATACACGCGCACCCGGTTGGCAAAGAGGTGCTGGCCGGCTTCCTCCTGCTCCAGCTGACGTTGCCGGTCGGCTTTGCCGATATGTGCCATCGGGTTACTCGCCGCCGCCCAGGCTGTGAACATACAGGGCCAAGCTCTTGATCGTAGCGCTGTCCAAGCGGGAATTCCAGTTGGGCATCACGCCCAAGCGGGGATTGGTAATCTGCGCTACAACGCTTTCCCGGATGTCGCCATTCAGATGGGCACGTCCAGCCAGGCGTGGGGCGCCTATTTCGCGCTTGCCCTCACCTTTCTCCCCGTGGCACACGGCGCAATTCTCGGCGAATAGTTTCTGGCCAGGGGCGGTATCGGCGGTGTTATGGCCAAACAGTGCCATCACGTAATCCGCGACCTGCTCGATCTCCGCCGGCTTCAGCGACCCATCGGCGCCGAATTTCGGCATCGCACTTTGGCGGGCGTCCTCGAGTCCACTGCGTATGCCGAACGTAATGGACTGCTGAATGTCGTCAAGCTTGCCGCCCCACAGCCAGTTGCCCGCGGCGAGCGCGGGAAATCCGGGATTGCCGCCGCCGCCCGCGCCATGACAAGGCTGGCAGTTATTGGCGAAGGCGATGCGTCCAGCGGTCAAAGCTATTGCCTGCAACTGCGGATCCTTGCGAATGTCGTCGAACGATAGTTTCGCGACGCGGTCCATGTAGCCGGCGCGCTGCTTTAAAATGGCGGCGACGTCCTTGTCGACCGCCGTCCGCTGCGAATAGCCCAGCATGCCATGGAAGTAGCCGTGCAGCCCAGGCCAGGACGGGTACAAAACAAACCAGACCACCGAGAAGGCGATGGTGGCGTAGAAAATATAGACCCACCATTTCGGCAGCGGCCGGTTCAGCTCCTTGATCCCATCCCATTCGTGACCGGTGGTCATTTGGCCGGTGACGGAGTCCTTTTCGATCTTGGTTGGCATATCGGAAACTCCTGTCAGCGATCGTCGTCGAGCGGGATATGGGCGGCCTTATCGAAGGTCGCTTTGCTCCCCGGCCAGAACGTGGTCACCAGGATCATGATGAAGACGACGCCCATCATTATCACCGAGTGGTGCTGCAGCCATTGGATGATTGCCATCGTGGAGCGCCCCTACTGCCGCATATTTTCGTTGGCCGGATCGGCGAAGTCGACCATGGTTCCGAGAACCTGGAGGTAGGCCACCATCGCGTCCATTTCGGTAACGGCGCCGCCATGTCCCACCTGCACCGCTTTGGGATACCGCTTCAGCAGCGCCGCGTTATCCGCCGCGGGATCGGCCTGGGTATGCAAATCGGCCATCGCGTTCGCGATCTCGTCGTCGGAGTAGGGCACGCCGACCGCCCGCTGTGCTTTCAGGCGTTTGATCAGGTCGTCGGTATCCAGCGGGGTGTCAGACATGAAGGCGTAATGCGGCATCAGGGATTCAGGCACGACGCTTTGGGCGTTGATCAGATGCGCGTAGTGCCAGTCGTTGGAGTATTTGCCGCCCACACGCGCCAGATCGGGCCCGATGCGCTTGGATCCCCACTGGAAGGGATGGTCGTACATGCCTTCGGCCGCGATGGAGTAGTGGCCGTAGCGTTCTACCTCATCGCGCAGCGCCCTGATCATCTGGCTATGGCAGACGTAGCAGCCCTCGCGGATGTAGATATCCCGGCCGCGCGATTCCAGAGGCGTGTAGGGGCGCACGCCTGTCACGTGCTCCACCGTGGTTTCGATGGTGAACAGGGGGATGACCTCCACGATGCCGCCGATGGAGATGACCAGAAGGGTCAGCACCAGCATCAGGAATGCGTTCTTCTCGATTGTCTCGTGACGAATAAACATCGGTCTATGTCCCCGCCATTGCCAGCGCGGCGCGCCGTTCGGTGACCGGGCTGCGCACGGTTTGGATGAGATTATAAACCATGATCAACATCCCGGTGAGGAAAAGCACACCGCCCAGCATGCGGATAACGTAGTAGGGGTGCACGGCGCTGACGGATTCAGCGAAGGAGTATTGCAGAAACCCGAGCGCGTCGTAGGCGCGCCACATCAGGCCTTGCATAATCCCCGCGACCCACATCGAGGTGATGTAAAACACGATCCCCAATGTTGAGATCCAGAAGTGCCAGGACGCCAGTTTCTTGGAATACAGGCCCTCGCGTTTCCACAGCACAGGCACCAGATAATATAGCGCGCCAAACGTGATGAATGCGTTCCAGCCCAGGGTGCCGGCGTGGACGTGTCCGATGCCCCAATCCGTGTAGTGCGACAAAGCGTTGACGCCACGGATGGACATCACCGGCCCCTCGAACGTTGCCATACCGTAGAAGCCGACTGCGGTGACCGAGAAGCGCAGGCCGGGATCGGTGCGCAATTTATCCCACGCACCCGACAGGGTCATCATGCCGTTGATCATCCCACCCCAGGATGGCATCCACAGCATGATCGAGAAGGCCATGCCGAGGGTTTGCGTCCAGTCGGGCAGTGCAGTCCAGTGCAGATGATGCGGCCCGGCCCAGATGTACATGAAAACCAGCGACCAGAAATGCACGATCGACAGCCGGTAGGAGTAGATGGGCCGGTCCGCGGCCTTGGGAATGAAGTAGTACATCATCCCCAGAAAACCGGCAGTCAGGAAGAACCCCACTGCGTTGTGGCCATACCACCACTGGATCATCGCATTCTGTACGCCGGAGGCGACGTTGTAGCTTTTGGCGGTGAACAGCGACACGGGCATCGCCAGATTGTTGGCAAGGTGCAGTACCGCGATCGTCAGGATGAACCCCATGTAGAACCAGTTGGCGACGTAGATATGCGGTTCCTCCCGCTTCACGATGGTGCCGATGAACACAACGGCGTAGGTCACCCACACCACCGTTAGCCACAGGTCCAGATGCCATTCCGGCTCAGCGTATTCCTGCCCCTGGCTGAAGCCCATGACATAGGACAAAGCCGCCATGACGAGAAAAAACTGGTAGCCCCAGAAGACGAAGTTGGCGACGGCTTCCCCGCCGAATAGCCGCACCCGGCAGGTGCGCTGCACGACGTAGAATGACGTTCCGAGCAGCGCCGATCCGCCGAACGCGAAAATTCCGGCCGATGTATGCACCGGCCGCAAACGCCCGAAATTGGTGAACGATAGGCCAAGGTTCAGTTCCGGCCAGGCGAGCTGGGACGCGATGATCACACCAACCAAAAACGCGACGACGCCCCAAAAGACGGTCGCGATGACGAACTTCTTCACGACGTCGTCGTTATATCGCGGTGCGCGCAATGCGTCATACATGCCGGTTCTCCCCGCGCGCATGCGCTTCCGCTTTGTCGTAGTGCCGGCGGATCAGGCCGACGACGAAGACAGCGGCGAACGCGGCCAGCGACAGGCCGAACACGTACATTTCGTTGTCGGTCGCACCCGACGCCAGGATCAACCCGAGCAGGCCGGCTACCAACATGATCGCGCCAGCGACGAGATCCCCCGTTTCCACTTCCATACCCCATGCCCCCTCTATGGCCTGACCGTGGTATGTTCCTGGGCGCGCTATCGCGGCGCAGCATTGACGCAGATCAATGACCTTCCGATGGAATAGGAGCAGCCGGCCGATTATGGAGACATTTTTGGCAATGTGCGGGAGCGTTCCCTTATCTGGGAATATCCTGGCGCTATTCCTCGTAGGCTTCATCGGAGGCCCCGTGCACTGCGGTGCCATGTGCGGCGGCTTCGCGCTCGGACAAGTCGCGGATCGCATGGCATCGGTCCCCGCAAACCACTTATGCGAATGGCGGCGGATCGCTGGGGCGGCGCTGGTGCCATACCATCTTGGGCGGCTCACCACTTACGCGTTCCTTGGTGCGGTCGTCGCCGCCGGGGCTGGCGGGTTGCTGCCGCACTGGATGGGCACCGCGCTGCTGCTTTTGGGCGCGGTGCTTTTTCTGGCCAGAGGTGTTATCGGCGCACCGCGTCTTTGGGGTTCGGCCGTTTCGGCGATGGCGCGACGGGCCGGCGCGAACCGGTATTTGTTCGGCGTCGCGCTAGGGTTCTTGCCCTGCGGGTTTCTGTATGCGGCGCTGACGATCGCGGCAGCGGGGCAGTCTGCTATCGCCGGCGCTTTGGGTATGCTGGCGTTCGGTCTTGGGACCGTGCCGACACTGGTGGCGGTCGGAATTGCCGGGCAGGTCGCCGGGCGGCGCTGGCAGGGGCAAATCGCGCGTTGGGCGCCGGCGCTGATGGTCGTGAACGCAATGCTGCTGGTCGTGCTGGCGGTGCGCTAAATCTCCACGCGTCTTTTCGCCAGCTCGGCCTCGTTAATAGTCAAACCCAATCCCGGCGCATCCGAAAGATGGAACAACCCAGCAACCGGTCGCGGTGGATTGTCGAAAATCGCATGTGTGCGGGTGGAGGGGTCATTCCATTCCGCAGGCTTTGTGCCATGCAATTGCGCCGCCAGCACATGCAGGTTGGCCATGTGTCCAATCATGGGCTGGGTCTGGTGTGGCACGAGTTCGACACCATGCGCGTGCGCCAAGGCGGCGCAGCGCAGCAATCCCGTGATGCCGCCCATTTTCACGATATCCGGCTGCACCATCCGCACGCCGGCGCTGATCAGGTCATTGAGCGCGGGTAACGTATAGGTCTGCTCCCCGGCGGAGACGGTGATGTCCAATGTGCGCGCGACTTCGCCCATGGCTTTGACGTGGTAGTGCTGGACGGGTTCCTCGAACCACCAGAAATCCAATTCCTCCAACGCGCGCCCAACACGGATGGCGCCGCCGGTTGTGTAACCATTATTGGCGTCGAAGGCCAAAGGAAAGCCGGCACCGACCAGATTGCGAACCGCCTTGGCTTTGGCGATGTCGTGTGGGATGTCGGAGTCGAGCACTGTACGGTTGTTGTCGAACCGGATCTTGATCGCGGCGGGCTGGTCTTTCAGGCGTTGTTCGACGACCCGGAGTACCTCATCCACGCTCCGGTCGCCGTTGCCGCCGATCGAGGCGTAGAACGGCATCGCGGTCCTCCAAGCCCCGCCGATCAGTTTGTAAACGGGTAGACCGGTGAGCTTGCCCTTGAGGTCCCACAACGCGATGTCCAGGGCGGCGAGGGCACCGGTCAGCGCGCCCTCTGGCCCCAATTTTACCAGCGTGTGCATCGCCTGGTCCAGCAGCACGGCGTGATCCAGCGGGTCCTGGCCGATCAGCATCGGCGCGATGTCATGTTTTATCATGGACAGGGACGCCAGGCCGCCCTGCATGGGGGAGGCTTCCCCGTTGCCGATCAGTCCTTCGTCGGTGTGGACCCGTACGAAGGCGCTGCGCTGGGACGGTTTGTCGTTCGGCGACCAGGCGATCTGGAACGCATCGATTTTGGCTATTTTCATGACGTTGCCTCCGGGGCTTAATCGCCAGTCAACACCGGTATCAGCGACACCACAAGCACCAGCGCCATTGCGATGTTGAAAAGCCGCAGGCGCGTGTCGGACCGGAGCAGCGTTCGCACGCCGGTGCCCAGCAGCACCCAGGGCAGCATGCAGGGAATGGAAACCGCGCCAAACACAACGCCGATTTGCACCAGTTGTTGCGCTAATGGCCGATCCGCCCGGGTGAACTCGCTGGCGACCGCGAGAGCGATCAGCCAGCCCTTGGGATTGACCCATTGGAATGCCATGGCACCGAAAAACCCGAGGACACGGGTCTGACCGACAGTGCCCGGTGGCGGGGCGGTCGCGATTTTCCATGCCAGGACCAGCATCCAAACAGCCCCTCCCCACCGCATGACGGGCAGCAGGCCTGGGGTGGCTAGCAGGGCGGCTCCAAGGCCGGCGTCCACCAGCACCAACATCAGGCTGAAACCCGCGGCGATACCCAGCATGTGCGGAACGGTTGCGCGCAGTCCGTGGTTCGCACCCGAACTGGCGAGCATGCTGTTGTTGGGCCCGGGCGTGATGTACATCGCCACCGCGAAGCCCGTCAGCGACAACAGAGTGGCATCCATCGTTATTTGTTGCGTGTCACCAACCGCCCGGCCCGTTCGGCCGTCGCGCCTTTTCCATAGACATAGGCGGAGCGGCCGTTGACCCAGGTTTCGATAATGCCCTCGGAAACTTTCGTGGGGGCGTCGTAGGTCGAGGCGTCCTTCACCGTTGCCGGATCGAACAGCACCAGATCGGCATAGGCGCCGGCTTTAACGATGCCGCGATCGGTCATGCCGAAGACCTCCGCCGTGTGGCCGGTCATTTTACGGACGGCGGTTTCCAGGCTGAACAAGCCAAGGTCGCGAGCGTAATGACCCAGTACACGCGGAAAAGTGCCCCAGAGGCGCGGATGCGGGTAGGAATCGTGTGGCAGCCCATCGCTGCCGATCATCGACAGCCGGTGCGCCATTATTTTCTGGACGTCGTCTTCCTCCATTTGGAAGTAGATCGCGCCCGCGGGGAGCAAGCGTTCTGCGGCGTCTTTTTCGGAGGTGTTCCAGCCGCGCGCAATGTCGGACAGCATTTTGCCGGCCATTTCGGGGTGCGGGACCGACCAGGTGAGTTGTACCTTTACGTCGGGACGCAGCCGGAACGGCATCAGTACGGTGGAGCCGGCGGGGTACGGGTAGACATCGAAATCCACTTTTTGCCGGAGCGACGCACGATCGATGGCCGGCAGGGTCTCGGTGCTGCGGCCGAAATTCTCGGGCATCGAGCATTTATGGTGGCTGATGACGACGGGGGAGCCGGTGTCTCGGCCGATCTTCAGCGTTTCCTCGATCGACAGCATGACGTCGTCAGCTTCGTCGCGCATGTGGGTGACGTAGATACCGCCGGCGTTGCGCAGGGCTTCCGCGACGGCGATGACCTCCTGCGTCGGGGCCATGCCGTTGGGTGGGTAATACAGGCCGGTGGAAAAGCCCGAGGCGCCTTCTGCCAATGCTGTTGCCAGGCGTTGGCGCATGTGTTCCGCTTCCTTATCGGTCGCGGCGCGTTGGGTGTCGTTGTTCATCGCCTCCACCCGTAACGACATGTGGCCGATCAGGGCGTAGGTGTTGACGGGCGAGGGATCGCGCGCGAGGCGGTCGGCATATTCCCCGAAACTATCGAACATCCACCAGCTTTCGTCGCCCAGCAGGTCCAACGGCGGCACGGGGCGGGATTTCATGCGGACGGGCGAAAGGCTGATGCCGCAGTTGCCAACGACCACCGTGGTGACGCCCTGCGACATTTTGCACAGCATGCATTCCGGCCCGCACAGCACGGCTCGGTCGTCGTGGGTGTGCGCGTCGATGAAGCCCGGGGCGACGGCTTTGCCGGTGGCGACGATTTCGCGGTCGCCGGTCGAGGCGCTCAGGTCTCCGACCGCCACGATGCGGTCGCCGGTGACGCCAATATCGGCCTGGAAGCGGGGTTTCCCCGTGCCGTCGAAAACGGTGGCGTCGCGGATGATCAGATCGCAGCGCATGGAATTAGCCCCTCGGTTTTGCGATATCGACGTTGTAGAGCGCCTTGGCGTTGACGGCGGAGACCAATCCGTCACGCACGTCGCGAATCACGGCCGCCGGGTCGCGGGTCGTGGGATCGCCCATGCCGGCGCCGCCGGGTAGCTCCAGGATCAGCCGGTCGCCGTCGGGGATGACCTGGTAACCCTTGGTGCGAAGGATTTTGCCGGATTTCATGGTGACGACACCCCGGCCGCCGTCCAAGCCGCCCTCACGCCCTTTCGGTGCGTGGCCGATGCGGTCGAACGACGCGTTCACCGCGAATTCCAAATCGCCCTTGGTGGCGAATTCCATGATCTGGCCGACGCCGCCGCGCGTGCGGCCGGCGCCACCGGAGTCCGGCTTCAGTTCCTTGCGCCAGATGATCAGGGGGGCAACGTTCTCCGTCGCCTCCACCGGCATGGTGCGCACGCCGGATGGGAAGGCTGTCGCGTCCAGCCCATCGGCGGTGGGGCGTGCCCCGGTGCCGCCCGAGTTGAACGTAATGACCTCGAAATCGCCGATCACCGGCTTATTGCCGCGAGCCTGGCCGGACACCGACGATCCGCCGCGCAACGGCGGGTTCCACAGCGACGATGCCCCCTCGGACGTAACACGATCCGGAACCGCCTGGTGCAGGCAGCCCATCATCAGATCGGGCAGCAAATGGCCGATGACATGGCGGACCGAAACGGGGTAGGGGCGGGGGGCGTTCAGAATGCATCCCTCCGGTATTTTCATCCGGAACGGTGCCAGCGATGCCCAATTGTTCGGAATTTCCGGCGCCACCACGCATTTGATGCCGAAGCACGAGTAGGCACGGCAATAGGCGGGCGGAACGTTGATGCCGCGCGACGACAGGCCCGAGGTGCCGGCGAAGTTTACTTCGATCGCATCGTCCAGGATTTCCATCGACGCTTGCAGCTTGACCGGTTCTTCGTAGCCATCGGACCATATCTCGCCGCCGAAAATTCCCTTTGGCAGACGCGCGATTTCGGCCAACGTGGCGCGGCCCGAGAGGTCGAAAATAAATTCCGCCAGCGGATCGAGAGAATCCATATCGAATTCGCCCATCATTTCGATCAGGCGGCGGGCGCCCGCATCGTTGCAGGCACACAGCGAATAAATGTCGCCTTCGAGCTCCACCGGCAGGCGCGAGCCGGCGCGCATGAAATCGAAAAAGGTTTCGTTCGGCACGCCCCGGTCGAAGCATTTGACGATGGGGATGTACATGCCTTCCTCGAACACCGATCTTCCTTCTGGCCCCATACCGAGGCCTCCGATGTCGATCACGTGGGCGGTGTTGGCGAAGACGCCGACCGCTTCGCCATGATGGAAGGCGGGGGTGACGACGGTGAGGTCGTGCAAATGGCCGGTGCCGAGCCAGGGGTCGTTGGTGATGTAGTGGTCGCCGGGCTGCATGGTTTCCAGGGGGAATTTGGCCAGGAAGTGGTTGACCGATTCCGCCATGGAGTTGACGTGCCCGGGCGTGCCGGTCACCGCCTGCGCCATCATGCGTCCCTGCCGATCGAAGATGCCGGCG
>JANXTL010000146.1 GCA_025352375.1 Acetobacteraceae bacterium
GTCAACCTCAGGCGATCACGCTCTAGACCATGATCGTTTGAGGTCGCACGCGATCTCGGCGTTGGATCATGGTCTAAGCCTTTGTTTGAGAGGGTGATTCACGCCCGAGGTTGAAGTCAACCTCAAGCGATCACGCTCTAGCGGCGCCCAACAAGACCGTCGGTTCCGGCATCCGGCGATTTCATTTCGAGAAATCGCTCAGCTGAAATTGCCGCGGTACGGCGCATCCGGATTGTGCCGCGCGACCACCGCCATGACGGCGTCGAGATCGTCCGGCGCCAAGGTCAGACCGAATACTCCGCGCAGTACATCATCGTAATCCCGGCGCGTCCGCAGCGTGCGCCGTTCGCGGGCGCCATCTGTGCGTCGTTCGGTGAAGTGTCCGTTGAACAACATCCGCCGCACGCCGGGCGCCGGCAGCGTGACGATCAGGTTCTGCGCGAACATCGCATCCGGCCGGGTCGCGGTGTACCAATTCGCCTGCTCGTAATCCGCCGCGCGTTCTTCTTGCATCGTGAAATGGTAGACGTCCTCCCATGCACCGGACACGCAGCCCTGGAGCACGAACGCCTCGTGCCCGATCAGCCGAAAGGTTTCGTTGGGGGTCCCCTGTTCTTCGCCCACGCGCAAAGCCAAAGGCGCGGTCGGGGTCAGGCCGCCGAAACCGACATCGGCGAGGAACGGCCCCTCCGGCAGATCGACGCGCAGGAGCATGTGGCTGCGGGCGGTCTCGACATGCGCCGGCACCCCGCGCCGCACGCGGGCCATCAGCCCCACGACAGAGAATCCCATCGCCCGCAACGCCGCCAGAAACAGCGTGTTTTGTTCATAGCAATACCCGCCGCGCCCGCCATGGATCAGCTTGCGTTGCAGCGATCCCAGGTCCAATGAAGGCGCGCGACCAGCCACCGGATCGATGTTCTCGAACGTGATCGCCCCGCTATGCCGCGCCACCAATTCCCGCAGCACGTGCAAACAAACATCCCTTGCGCCGGTATGGCCGATGCGGGTCAGATAGGCGTCAAGGTCGAGCGTGTCGGGGGTCATGAGACGGAGTATGGCGGGATGACAGCCCCCAAAGCAAGCAGCCCGCTGCGTCTGGCGGTGCGGCGCTTTCTCGGCCGCCCGGTCGCGGTCGCCGGCCTGGCGGTCATCGTGGCGTTCGCCATTGTCGCTACATGCGCGCCACTGATCGCGCCGTTCGACCCGATCGCCACGTCATGGACCGCGATCCGCAAAGCACCATCGTTGGCGCATTGGATGGGCACCGACGAAAACGGCCGCGACGTGCTGTCTCGTGTCATTTTCGGTGCTCGGGCCAGCATGATGGCCGGAGTCGTGGCGGTTTTGATTGCTGCCGGAATCGGCGTCCCCGCAGGCTTGCTGGCGGGGTTCGTCGAGGGTTGGACGGACGCGATCCTCAGCCGCGTGGTAGATGCGATGCTGGCCTGCCCGTTCCTGATTTTGGCGATTGCGCTGGCGGCTTTCCTGGGCCCCAATCTGACCAATGCCATGATCGCCATCGGTGTTTCGACCGCGCCCCGCTTCATGCGCGTCGCGCGTGCCGCCACGCTCGACGCAGCGAGCAACGAATATGTCGAAGCCGCGCGCGCCGTCGGCAATCCGGCCTGGCGGGTCGCGGTGCGGCACATCCTGCCCAACATCGTGCCGCCCGTGCTGGTGCAGGGCACGCTGGCCATCGCCGCCGCCATCATCGCCGAGGCGTCGCTATCGTTCCTCGGCCTGGGGCAGCAGCCGCCGGACCCGTCCTGGGGATCGATGCTGAACGCGGCGCAGCGGTTCCTGACTCAGGCGCCGTGGCTGGCGGTTTTTCCGGGGCTGGCGATTTTCCTGTGCGTGTTATCGTTCAACCTG
The DNA here is from genome assembly GCA_025352375.1 of Acetobacteraceae bacterium. Lineage (GTDB taxonomy): Bacteria > Pseudomonadota > Alphaproteobacteria > Acetobacterales > Acetobacteraceae > Rhodopila. The sequence goes on from JANXTL010000146.1 coordinate 1,876, forward strand.
GTGGGGGACGGGCTGCGGGACGCCGTGGATCCGCGGCAGCGATAGAAAAATCCCTACCCCGGACGCGGTCAATGAAGTAGGATTTACTGGCAATCGCATCATGGGGGGAAGGATGATCTTTCGTCAGCTATTCGACGCGACATCGGGCACCTACACCTATCTGCTCGCCAGCCGCCGCGGGGGGGAGGCACTGATCATCGATCCCGTCCTGGAAAAGGTGGATCGCTACCTGCAATTGATCCAGGAGCTGGACCTGAAGCTGGTCAAAGCCGTCGATACGCACCTGCACGCCGACCATATCACCGGCCTCGGCGCCCTGCGCGACCGCACCCATTGCATCACCGTGATGGGGGAACAATCGCAGGTCGACGTTGTGTCGATGCGTATCGCGGAGGGCGATCGACTCACCATCGAAGGCATAGCGCTGGATGTCATCTACACCCCCGGCCACACCGACGATTCGTACTGTTTCCGCATGGACGACCGGGTCTTCACTGGCGACACGCTGATGATCCGCGGCACCGGCCGCACCGATTTCCAGAATGGCAGCGCGAGGGCGCAATACGACTCCATCTTCAACCGGCTGCTGACACTGCCGGACGAAACGATGGTGTTCCCAGCCCACGACTACAAAGGCGACACCGTCAGCACGATCGGGGAGGAAAAGCGCTACAACCCCCGCCTGCAGGTCGATGGCGTCGATGCGTATGTGGCACTGATGAACGGCTTGAACCTGTCCAATCCCAAAATGATGGACGTCGCGGTACCCGCCAACATGCACCAAGGCCTCCACCAGGAGGAGGTCGCTCGGCGTGGCTGGGCGGTGACCGCCGAGGCGGCTCGCGGCCTGATCGGCAGCCCAGGGGTGGCGCTGATCGACCTGCGGGAGCGCGCCGAACGAACCCGCCACGGCAGCATCCCCAGCGCCCTCCACGCGCCGTACCCCGACCTCCTGGAAAACATTCAGCCCGGCGGCATCCTGCACGAATTGGCCGCATCCAAGCGTCTTTTGTTCTACTGCGCGTTCGGCGAACGCTCGGCCATGGCGGTGCAAGCAGCGCAAGATGCCGGCATCTCGACCGCGTGCCATATTCATGGTGGGATCGCGGCCTGGAAGAAGGCGGAGGGTCCGATCTCCGCCTGACAGAACAGGAGGGGACAGCATGACCACGCCACGTGAGTCCGAGGAGCTGACCCGGGTCGGCCCAGGCACAACCATGGGCGCTCTGATGCGGGAGTTCTGGATCCCGGCCGCGCGGTCGTCCGAAGTGACCGCCGATGGCGACCCCATGCGGCTGATGCTACTGGGCGAGAAGCTTATCGCCTTCCGCGATAGCAACGGAAAAGTCGGTGCGATGGACCACCGCTGCCCGCACCGCTGTGCGTCGCTGTTCTTCGGCCGCAATGAGAAAGGCGGCATCCGCTGCGTTTACCACGGCTGGAAATTCGACGCCGAGGGCAACTGCACGGACATGGCCAACATCCCACCGCATCAGGACTTCAAGAGCAAGGTGCATGCCAAGGCTTACAAGACCGTTGAGCGCGCCGGACTGATCTGGGTCTACATGGGCGCACGCGAGCAGGCGCCCCCGTTCCCGCTCATGGAAGCGACCCTGCTGCCCGAAGCCGAGATTACCATCCTGTTCGTTCAACGGGAGTGCAACTGGTTGCAGGCGCTGGAGGGGGATATCGACACCTCCCATTTCAGCCATTTGCATGTCGGCAGCGTGAAGCCCGAGCACGTGCAGGACGATAACTGGATGAAATACCAGGTGCTGAACAGGGCGCCGGCGTTTCAGGTCTCGGACACGGACTGGGGCACGATGTATTGCGCCCAGCGCGACACGGGCAACGGCGATATCTACTGGCGGTTCGCGCATTTCGGGCTGCCGTTCTGGACGTGGATCCCACAGGGCGCGTTCAGCGACCGCGTCATGGCGCGCGCCTGGGTCCCGATGGACGACACCCACACGATGTTCGTTTCGCTGAACTGGACGAAGGCGTCCCGCTCGATGCCGCTGGCGGATGGCAAACCCATTCCCGGGGCGACGCCGGTGCTGGAATTCCAGCCGAATGCAACGGATTGGTACGGGCGCTACCGGCCGGTGCAGAACGCGGCGAACGATTACCTAATCGATCGCGAGGCGCAGCGGAACGATACGATTTACACCGGCATAAGCTACATCCATATGCAGGATCAGGCGATCACCGAAAGCATGGGGGACATCGTCGATCACTCGTTCGAGCATTTGGCCCCGTCCGACCAGATGATCGCCCGGACGCGCCGACGGTTGCTGATGGCGGCGCGTGCGCTGCGGGACAAGGGGACGGTGCCGCCGAGCGTGGACGATGCGCGGATGTACCAACGCATCCGCAGCGGCGAGCGTGTGTCGGCACTTTCGGACTGGCAGGCGGCGTATGACGAGGGGATGAAGCTGGCGGTGCGGCCGGTCGATTTCCCGTTGGCGGCGGAATGAAAACCCTGCCCCTGTCATCCCCGGGCTCGACCGGGGGGATGCTCGGGCCAGTGAGGAACAAGGTATGAAACTCGGCGTTTTCGACCACATGGATCGGGGCTTGTCGCCTCTCGACCGGTTCTTCGAGGAGCGGTTGAAGCTGACCGAGGCCTATGACCGCGCCGGTTTCTACGGATACCATGTAGCCGAACACCACGCGACGCCGCTGGGTGTGGCGCCGTCGCCGGGGGTGTGGCTGGCGGCCGTCGCGCAGCGGACCAAGCGGCTGCGGTTCGGGCCGCTGGTGTATTTGCTGCCGCTGTATCACCCGATCAAGTTGCTGGAGGAGGTCTGCATGCTCGATCAACTCAGTGGCGGTCGGATGATGCTGGGTGTGGGTCGCGGTATTTCGCCGATCGAGCTGCGGTATTACGGATTGGATCCCGAGCAGACGCCGGGCATGTATGCCGAGGCGTTGGAGGTGCTGCTGCGGGGGATGACCTCCCCGACGCTGACGTTCGAGGGCAAGTATTACCAATACCATGACGTGCCGATGGAGATGACGCCGTTCCAGAAGCCGTACCCGCCGTTGTGGTATGGCCTCGGGCGGGCAGAGGCGGTGCCTTGGGCGGCGGAGCATCGCGTAAACATCGTTGGCAATCTGCCGGGCGCGGGGATGCGCGTGCTGACGGACCGGTATCGCTCGGCGTGGGCGGCTTTGGGTCACGATCCGGCGGATATCCCGCTGATGGGCGTGGGGCGGCATGTTGTGTTGGCGGAGACGGAAAAGGAAGCGCTGGACGTCGCCAGGCGCGGCTACGTCAAATGGCGGGAGTCGTTCCTGGTGCTGTGGAAGAAACACAACATGATGCCGGTGGCGCATGCGATTTTCCCGGAACGATTCGAGGATGCCGAGGCGCAGGGTCGCGCCGTGGCGGGAACGCCGGACAAGGTGCGCGATTTTCTGCAAAAGACGATCGACGACGCCGGCCTGAATTACCTGCTGTGCCGATTTGCTTTCGGAGACATCACAGGCGAGGAGGCTTTGGCCTCCACCGATTTGTTCGTCCGCAAGGTGATGCCAGATTTGATTGGTTACAAGGAAGCTGCATGACCATGACTGCGGAATACGAGCTGTTTGTCCTGCGCTATGCCGGCCGGCCGGCCATGCGGCACGACGTTCCGCCGAAGGGTTGATCTCATGGCAAAGTACGGCATCGGCCAACCCGTCACCCGATTTGAGGATCCCAGACTGCTGCGCGGCCAAGGTCGCTTTATCAACGACATGAACCTGCCAGGGCAAGCGCATTGCGCGATGCTGCGCAGCCCGCACGCGCATGCCCGTATCGTTTCAGTGGATACCTCCGCTGCGCTGGCGGCGCCGGGGGTGTTGGCGGTTTATACCGAGGGCGATCTGGCAGCCGACGGCCTGGGAACGATGCGGGTGAGCTTGCCGCGCAAACGGCCGGATGGTTCGCCACTGTTCTACGTGCCGCACCCCGGTCTGGCGCGCGGGTTCGTCCGTTATGTCGGCGATCCCGTGGCGATGATCGTGGCGGAGACACAGGCGCAGGCGCGCGATGCGGCTGAACTGTTGGCGGTAGATTATGAGCCGTTGTCCTCGGTCACCGAAACCGCGCGCATTTTGGACCCGGACGCGCCGGCGGTTTGGGCGGACTGCCCTGGCAACCTGTCGCACATCTATGAGTTGGGCAACAAAGCCGCCACCGATGCAGCCATCGCGAGCGCGGCGCACGTGGTGCGGCAGCGTATCGTCATCAGCCGTGTCTACGCGCATTACATGGAAACCCGCGGCGCCATCGGCGTCTACGATCCGGGTGAGGAGCGGTTCACGCTGTACGCCGACGTGCAGTATCCGCACCGGGTTCGGGATGCTCTGGCCCGCAATATCTTCAACATTCCCGAAAGCAAAATTCGGGTGATCGCCGGCGATGTCGGCGGCGGGTTTGGCACCAAAGGCTGGCAGTATGTCGAGCACCGGCTGACTTTGTATGCCGCCCGAAAGTTGGGACGGCCGGTGAAATGGACGAGCACGCGATCCGAAGCGATCCAATCCGACGAACATGCGCGCGATAATATTGCCGATGCGACGTTGGCTTTGGATGCGAGCGGGCGATTTGTTGGGTTGCGGGTCGATACGCTGTGCAATGTCGGGGCGTATATTTCGGCCGAACGCAATTTGCTGTCGACATTCAGCAATGTCTCGACGTTGGCGGGGACTTATGCGATCCCGGCGGCTTATACGCATGTGAATATCGCATTTTCGAATTCCAACCCCACCGCCCCCTATCGAGGTGCGGGGCGGCCTGAGGCGACTTATGTCATCGAGCGCATTATCGAAACGGCGGCCGCCCAGCTTGGTATCGACCGCGTCGACCTTCGCCGGCGCAATTTAATTCCGGAAAGCGCGATGCCCTACCGCAATCCGTTCGGCGTCAATTACGATTGCGGCGCGTTCGAGAAGGGCATGGATCAAGCGTTAGTGCTGTCCGACTGGTCTGGTTACGCTGCGCGCAGGGCGGAGTCGTCCGCCCGCGGCCAATTGCGCGGCATCGCGATCGTCAATGCGATCGAGCGGGCCGCCTCCCCGGGGCTGGAATTCGCGGAAATTCGCTTTAACCCCGGCGGTTCGGCCATGGTGCTGATGGGCAGCAAGAACCAGGGCCAGGGCCACGAGACGATGTTCAAACAGATCGTCAACGAGAAGCTGGGTTTGGACCCGCACGAAGTGCAATACATCGATGGCGACACCGACCGGGTAGCCTTCGGGATTGGCACCATGGGATCGCGATCGACCGTGATCGGCGGGTCGGCGCTGACGGTGGCGGCGGGGAAAATCCTGGTCAAGGCACGCAAGATCGCAGCGCATCTGCTCGAAGCGGCCGAGGCCGATCTGGAATTCAATGACGGTTCGTTCGCCGTTGCCGGCACGGATAAGCGGATCACCATCAAGCAGGTCGCCATGGCCGCGTTCCAGGCGCCTCGGTTACCGCCGGGCATGGAACCAGGACTATACGAAACTGGCACATTCTCACCAAAGCAGGACACCTACCCCAACGGGTGCCACGTTTGCGAGGTCGAAATAGACCCCGAAACCGGTGCCGTATCGGTTCTGCGTTACGCGGTATCGGACGATGTCGGCACCGTCATGAATCCGATGGGATTGAAGGGCCAAATCCACGGCGGGGTGGCGCAAGGCCTCGGACAGGCATTGATGGAACAGGTAGCCTACGACCCTTCGTCCGGCCAGTTGCTGTCTGGCAGCTTCATGGATTATGCCATGCCGCGTGCCGATACGACGTGCGCTATCGAAATCGCGAGTAACACCGTGCCAACGACGTTGAATCCCCTGGGCGCCAAGGGCGCAGGTGAGGCGGGTACGGTCGGCGCCCTGCCGGTTGTGGTGAATGCCGTCCTGGATGCGTTGCGGCCATGCGGCGTGACCGATATCGAAATGCCCGTGACCAGCGAACGCGTCTGGCGGGCGATCCAAGAGGGAGCAGCCTGATATGCAAGTCGGATTGATGATCAACACCCAGTTCCCCGAGGGAACCAATGTCGTCGATCGGATCCCGGAAATCGTCACGCAGGTAAAAGCCGCGCGCGATGCCGGGTTCAAATCGTTGTGGTTTCCGCATCATTGGCTAACCTATCCCATGCAGATGCTCCAAATCGCGCCGGTGATGGGTTATATCGCCGCGCACGCGCAGGGCATGACGATCGGGCCGAATATTCTGGTCCTGCCGCCGCTGAACCCGATGCACGTTGCCGAGGAAGCCGCGACGTTGGATGTTCTGACGAACGGTAATTACATCTTGGGTCTCGGTCTGGGATATCGCCAGCAGGAGTTCGATGCTTTCGGCATTCCGCTATCCGAACGGGCGCCTCGTTTCAACGAAGCCATCGGCCTGATGAAACGCCTTTGGACTGAGGACAAGATCACCCACAAAGGCCGTTTCTACACGGTCAACGATGCCGGCATCGGGCTGAAGCCTGTGCGTCCCGGCGGCCCGCCGCTGTATATTGGCGGATCGTCCGAAGTCGCGGTGCGGCGCGCGGCGCGCATCGGCGACGCGTGGATCATCGTCAACAGCAACGGATTGTCCCACTCCGAACCACTGATGAAGACCTACCGAGCAGCGCTGACGGAATACGGGCGGACAGCGACGGATTTTCCGATCATGGTGGAATGCTACGTCGGGGCCAACAACGCCACCGCGCATGAGGAATGCCGCGAATCATTGCAATACAAATACGCCGCTTATGCGGCCTGGGGCTTCGAAGGCCGCAAGATCGATGCCAACTTCGAAGACTACGGCCGCGACAAATTTATCATCGGCGATAAAGTGAAGGTCAAAGAGGAAATCGCGCGCTACAACGAAATCCTCGGCACAAACCATTTCGTCATGCGCTGCCAGTGGCCCGGACTGCCCGTCGAACGGACATTGGATTCCATCAAACGACTGGGGGAGATATTCGCGTGATTCCGAAATCCTTGCACGATCATATCAACACCGCCTTCCCGGACAACGTCTGTTTGCTCGGCAGTGTCCTGCCCAACGGCTACGCCCAGGTCACTCCGCGCGGCGGGATCATGGTGTTCGACGACACCCATCTCGCGAGTTGGGAGCGTGGCAAAGGCCAGTCCGCTGCCGCGATGACCGACGGCACCAAACTGACCGTCTATTTCCGCAAGCCGCAACTGCGCGCCGACGGTATTTTACCCAAAGGCGGCATCGCCCGTTTCTATGGCACCGCGAAAATCCATCGTTCCGGCCCGGCTTACGACGAAGTCTGGCGCCGGCTGGTGCAACCCGAAAAAGACCGCGACCCCGACAAGAAAGGGTACGCGGTCCTGATCGAAATCGAACGTGCGGAAGACCTGGAAGGCCTGCCGCTCACACTGTCTTAGACCATGATCTTTTGAGGTTGCACGCGATCTCGGCGTTGGATCATGGTCTAAGCGTTTGTTTGAGAGGGTGATTCACGCCCGAGGTTGAAGTCAACCTCAGGCGATCACGCTCTAAACCAAATCGCCAACCGCCTTCTGGAATTTCCCGATCGCCGCCAAGTGCTCGGCGGCGGTCTTGCCGGCGATACGTTTGTGGTGGCCGGTGGCATAGGTCGTGTGCGCGGTGACATGCGTTACGCCGGCCTTTTTCCAGAAGGCAAATTCGCGCCGCCATAGTTCCGGATCGTCGCTTCCCAACGACATCCAAACCTCGATCCCTACGTCCTTCATGTCGCGCCCGGCCGCCGCGACCAAACCGCGCAGCTTGTCGAACGCCTTCAGCGCGGTATCGTCGGCTGGGTACGCCAAGGGCATCCAGCCGTCACCCCATTTCGCGGTACGTTCGAGCGTCGCATCGACGTGGCCGCCGAACCATACTGGCACCCGGCCCGATTTCGGACGCGGATTGATGCCGGAGTCGTCTATGGTGTGGTATTTGCCTTTGAAGTCGACGTGATCGTTGGCCCAAAGGGCTTGCATAACCTGGACCTGTTCCTCCGACCGCTTGCCGCGGTTTTTGAAATTCTCGTTCAGGCCGGTGAACTCCAGCTCGTTCCAGCCGACGCCGACGCCTAATCGCAACCGCCCGCCGGACAGTTCGTCCAGGCTGGCCGCCTGTTTGGCAACCAGCACGGCCTGGCGCTGCGCCAGGATCAGCACGCCGGGGGCGAAACATATTTTCCGGGTGCAGCCAGCGATGAAGCTGAACAGGACGAACGGGTCGTGGTACGCGGTCACGCTGGTGCCGACGCGGGCTTTGTCCTTATGGCCGGCGGGGTTGCCGCCCAGGACGTGGTCGGGGGCTTGGATGTAGTCGAATCCCATGCCCTCCAGGGTTTGGGCGTAGTCGCGAACGACGGTTGGGCCGGTGCCGATGTCGCCGACCGGCAGCGATGCGCCTAGTTGCATGGTATTATCCTTTATCCATAACGGCTTTGATTTTCGCGGGATCGACCTTGATTGGTTCGATTCCCGCACGTTCCTGTTGCAGCAGCGCGGCGACGCGGCTGTCGCGGTGGCCCCAACCTCGGTTCACGGCCTCGGTGAGTTCCTGCAGCGCCATGTTGGTCAGGCGCATCGGCACGCTGACCTCGCGCGCCAGTTGGCACGCCAGCGAGACATCCTTGTGGATCAGGCGCAGCGCGAAATCGGGCGGATCGTAAGCGCCGGTCAGGAACTGTCCGCCCAGGCGGTCGAAGGTGCGGGACCGGCCAGCGGCGCCCTGGCGCACGGCCTCGAACAACGCAAGGGGATCTACCCCGGCTTTGATGCCCATGGTGAACGTTTCGGCCTGTACGATGGCGATGGCGGCCGACGACGCGTTGTGCACCAACTTGGCGATCGATCCGGCCCCGATCTCACCGATATAGCGGGCCCGATCGCCCATGTCGCCGAGCACGGAGGCGTATTTGTCGAAGGTTGCTTTGTCGCCGCCGACCCAGATGGCCAGCTTGCCAGATGCCGCCCCGTGCGGGCCGCCGCTGACGGGCGCGTCCATAAACGCGACGCCCTTTTCCTTGAAGATTCCGGCGAGGTCGCGGACCACGTCCACTGCGTTGGTGGACAGATCGAACCAGGCGGAGCCGGGCTTGAAACCCTCGATCAGGCCGTTACCGACCGCGCGCACGTCGGCGGGGGTAGGCAGCGAGGTGAAGACCACATCGCACTGTTCCGCCAGCGCTTTGGGGCTATCGGCCCAGATCGCGCCGTTTTCCAGGTGGTTGGATGCGGCCTGACGCATCAGGTCGTGGACGATGATCTTATGGCCGGCCTTTTGCAGGTTGGCGGCCATGCCTTTGCCCATCATGCCGAGACCGATGAAGCCGATTTGCATGGGAAGTTCCTCCGTGTTGGTGGCGCAGTGTGGGTCCAACCGGGGATGTTCTCAAGTTGGGGGCAGCCGGTGCTCTCGTTCCTTGTTCGTTCAACAGAAAATCGGCAGTCCCAGGATAGCCGCCAGCGCGATCAACGCGTAGCAGATGCGGCGGAACGCCTCCGGACTAGCCCAGCCGAACATCCGCGTGCCGAGCATGGTGCCGGCCAAAAAGGCGGGTCCGGTCACCAGCGCCATTGCCGCCACGCCCCAGCCGAACAGGCCGGAAACCGCATAGGCGATGACTGCGTAGAGGGTGGAGCAGGCCAGGAGCAGCACCAGATTGGCGCGCACATTGTGCGGCGGTGCGGCGCCGCCGAGCCAATAGGCAACGGCGGGGGCGCCGCCGATCTGAGCCGCGCCGGTGAGGAACCCCGACACCATGCCCACACCGACCGTTACCGCGGTTATCGGTTTGCCCGCGTAACGCCAGCCGGACGCCAGGAGCACCACCAGCGCCAGAATCGCCAAACAAATCCCCCACCGCAACGTGCTGGGATCGATCCAGGTGAGCGCCATCGTCCCCACCGGCACCGCCACCACCGCACCGGCGCTCATGATAAACACCGCTCGGCGGTCGGCCTCCCGCCAGGCCAACGGCAGCATGGGGGCCGCCCCGATGCCATCGATCACCAACAAAACAGCCGACGCCAACGCTGGCCCAACCGCGGCACTACCCAGTGGAATGAAAATCAGCGCGGCGCCGAAACCGGAGAACCCACGGGCAAGGCCGGCGATCAGGGCAACCGCGATGAGGAACGCAACGGTGGGCCAGGGTTGGCCGGCGATCAATCCGTCACCGCAGCATAAACCAAATCCCGGAACAGCAGCCGGTAGTGTTCGCGCTGCACCGGCGCTTGAATCATCAGCACGGCGTACAGGCGCTCGGCTGGGTCAACCCAAAAGGATGTACCGGCGGCGCCGCTCCAGTAGTAATTCCCGACCGTTCCGGGAAATGGGGCCATGCCGGCGCTGGTGCGCACCGCGAAGCCCAAGCCGAAACCATGGCCGGGCGGCAGAAGATCCGGGTTGCTGGGGATGTTACCGAGGTGATCCGACGTCATCAATTCGATGGTTTTGCGACCCAGCAGGCGAACGTCGCCCAGACGGCCGTTGTTGGCGAGCATGGCACAGAATCGGGCGTAATCCATCGACGTGCCGACCAGCCCGCCGCCGCCGGATTCGAACAGCGCGGTGCGCTTTACATCCAACAAAGCAACGTCCGTGCCGCCTTCCGGGTCTTTCGCGAAGGGTTCCGCGACGCGGGCATGGTGGTTCTCCGGCACCGAAAAAGCGGTGTCGGTCATACCCAGGGGGTTCAGGATTCGTTGCGATAGGAAGGCACCCAGACTCTGGCCGGATACGACCTCGACCAGGCGGCCAAGCACGTCGGTGGAGCGAGAATATTCCCAGTGCGTACCGGGTTGGTGCAGCAACGGCAATGCGGTCAGGGTAGCGACGTGATCGGCGTTGGTTTGCTTCAGGCGGGCGACCCGCGCCTCGATGTAAGCCTTGTGCACGGGGCTATTGCCGCGGAATTCGTAGGTCAGGCCGGAGGTATGGCGCAGCAGGTCCTGCACGGTGATGGCGCGCGCGACGGGGGCCTTGTCGATGCCGACCTGGGTAGTCGCGAACGCGGGAATATATTTGGCGATGGGATCGCTCAGCAGCAGCCGGCCTTCTTCCCACAGCATCATGACCGCGACCGAGACGATGGGTTTGGTCATCGAATAAATACGGAAGATGGCGTCCGTGGTCATCGGGGCGCCGCCGGGTGCGATGGCGCCAAATGCCTCGTGGTAGGCGATCTTACCGTGGCGGGCGACCAGCGCCACCGCGCCCGGCACGTGACCGGCGGCGACACGATCCTTTAACGCGGCCGACAGGCGGTCCAGCGCGACGGCGGATAGCCCGACATCCTCGGGTTTCGCGACAGGCAATGCAGTCATGGAGGCTTCCCTTTTTAGACGGTGAATTGTTCCACAATGATTCGTTCCGACAGGCCCTGATCGGGGTCGAACAGGACCGTAACGCTGACGGTACGGTCCTCGCTGACGGCGACGGATGCGACGTCGCGCACCTCGGTAAAATCTGCCACGGCGGCGGTGGGGCGCTTGTCGGTTTCCAGTACCTCGAACAGTACTTCGCTCGTGCTGGGCAGTAACGCGCCGCGCCAACGTCGTGGGCGAAAGGCGGAAATCGGGGTCAGCGGCAGCAGATTGGCCGACAGCGGCACGATGGGGCCATGCGCCGACAGGTTGTAGGCCGTTGAGCCGGCGGGGGTGGAGATCAGAACGCCGTCGCAGGACAATTCCGCGAGGCGCACCCGGCCGTCGATGGTGATGCGGATTTTCGCGGCCTGGCGGATTTGGCGCAGCAGGCTGACTTCGTTGAAGGCCAAGGCCTCCACAACCGAACCCGTCACTGTCACGGCGTGCATGCGCAGCGGATGCAACTCCGCCGCCTGGGCGCGCGTGAGGCGGCCGATCAGGTCGTCCTCATCGTAGGTGTTCATCAGAAAGCCGACGGAGCCGCGGTTCATGCCGTAGACCGGTTTATTCAGCTCCAGCGCCTGGTGGATGGTTTCCAGCATGAATCCGTCGCCGCCCAGCGGCACGATCACATCGGCCTGGGCGGGGGAGCAGTTGCCGTACAGCGACACCAGCCGGTTGCGGGCATCCACGGCCACGGGTGTCGGCGCGGCCTCGAACGCGATGCGCCCGTGGCTGAATTGGCGTTGTGGGCCCACCGGCAGTCCGGTTGCGGACAGGCTCACACGCTTTTCCGGTGCTCAAGCACGGGCATGTCGCGGCGGATGCGGGCGGTGACGGTCTGGTCGATCCGAGCGGTCGCCCAGCCGATGCCGTCTGAGACCTGGGCGACGACATTGCCCCAGGGGTTCACGACCATGGCGTGGCCGTAGGTGAAGCGCGCCTCGCCCTTGCCTTCCAGGTGTTTGCCCCAGGTGGCGGGGGCGGCGAACCAGCATTGCGTTTCGATGGCGCGGCCTTTGAGCAACGGCTCCCAATGGTCCTTGCCGGTGGCGAGGGTGAAAGCGGAGGGCAGAAAAATGAGTTCGGCGCCCTGCTTGCGCAGTTCCCAGAACAGGTCGGGGAAGCGCACGTCGTAGCAGATCGCACAGCCGACTTTGATGCCGTTGGCCTCGTAGGTGACGACTTCATCGCCGGCGCCGTAGGCGTTGGATTCGCGGTAGCCGGTGCCGTCGGGTCCGACGATGTCGAACAGGTGCATCTTGCGGTAGCGGGCGAGTTCGGTGCCGTCGGGATTGAAGACCACGGTGGTGTTGAACAGCTTTTCGGGGCCCTGCTCGATGATCGAGCCGCCGTGGACGTGGACTTTCGCGGCGCGGGCGGTTTCGCGGAGGAACTCGTACGCCGGGCCGCCGGGTTCGTTCGAGCCTTTGGGCGGGAGGTGCTCGGCGTTGGCCATGCGGGTGGAACGGTCGCCGCCAAGGGAGTCCCAGACTTCGGGCAGGGAGACGATGTCGGGCTTGTCCTGGTCCACCGCTTGTTCGATCAGGCGGCGCGCCTGGGCGATGTTTTCGGCTTTGTCGGCGCTGGGATTCATCTGCACCACGGTGACTTTCATGGTGGGACTCCTGGGGGGTGGGGTGGTCCCCAGGAGAGAAGCGTATCGGCGGGATTGTGGCAACTGGGGTCACGACGCGATCTTGACAGTGGCACTCCCCACTGATTGTCCGTCCACATTGGCGATGACCTGGACGGTCGCATTCGGCGGAACCGCGGCCGGCGCTGTGTAATTGCCGTCCGACAGCGTTCCGCTTGCGGGCTCGGCGGGGTCTAGAGTCCACGTGACCGTGGCGGCGGGGACTCCGGGCGCGGTAAACCGCTGCGTTTGACCCGGTTTCATCGGCACCTGAACGGGCGGCGTGGCGACTTCGATCGCCGGTGGTGCCGACACGGCGTCCGCGGTCGGCGGTAACAATTTGATGACGGCGGTGCCCGATTTGTTGCGATCGGTCGCGCTAATCGCGGTCACCGTTATTTCATGCGCAGCCACCACGACGTCCGGCGCGGTGTATAGCCCGGCGGAGTTGATCGTGCCGCAGGTCTCTGCATCAACCGGGTCGATCTGCCAGGTCACGGCGTTGGTGGGCGAACCCGTGACCTTGGCGGTGAACGCGATCGGCCCGCCCGGCTTGGGTGTGGACAGGGCCGGCGTAATCTTCACCGCGACCACCCCATCCGATTGCGTTGGACTGATCTTTGCGACAAGGCTGCGGATCATCAGGAGAATGGGTTCGGAGGCAAAGCCACTGCCAAAACCAACGACGACGGCTTCCGTGAGCGACGCCGGCTTCACGATCGCGAACGCCGTGACCGCGATCAGCGGCGCGGAGACCACTTGCATGATCTGAAACACCAGCTTCTCGCGGGCTTCGCTATTGGACATCGAATCCGTCACGCTCATGGCGCTCCGTTGGTATTCGGGCACCCGCCGGGTCATGCTGACGGCGCTGCCGATCAGAGCGAGAACGATAACATAGAGCGGCACGACCAAGCCCCCGGAGATCGCGTAAAGCTCAACCGGGCCATGATGCGGCGCAGCTGGATCGGAGGTTGGATCGAATGTCGCTTGGGGAGCGGCTTTATACTCCGTCGCCAGACCGCCGATGTTGACGACCCACTGCGCCAACAGAACCGTGGGCGGTTCGGCGCATTTGACCTGCGTTGCAATGTTCGCATCTGAGCCGGTGGCGCATCCTTTCAGCAGCGCGATCTCGGCGCCAGGATTCGAAATAAGCTGGCTCGGAAACAAGAACGGTGCCACCGACAAAGTCAGCGAGACGAGCGTGAACACATAACATGTGCCAATCAATTGGCCGAGTTTTCGGTCGGTCACGACGCCGGTGAATACGTACAGGGTCCAAATCAACGATGCGGAGGTCGCCGCGTACATGATAGGCAAATGCCAGTGGAACGTCCAATTGTCGATGCAGCCGATCCCCTGGCCGGGGAACAACCAGTGGCCGGTGCAGGCGATCAGGAAACGATTCACATACACCAACAAACACAGTGCCGGAACCGCAGACAGCCAGAGCATGGACCAGCGCCATGACGACTTGCAATCCCAGAACTCCTTCGGCGGTATACCATTGTAGCTAAACGATATGTTGGGAACGAGCATCAGGTCCCGATACGCTCTGGCCAGCGCGGCGCGTTCCTCCGCGGACGGTGTCGTGCCCAACATCGCGACTTGCCGAGCCTTTTCGATTTCCTCGACGATGTTGTCCGGGACGTGATGGGAATGCCGTTGTTCGACCATGAAATCGCGCAGTTTCACCACTTCGACGACCTGCTTGGCGAAGTCCGCTTTGACCGATGCTTCGTCCATGGCACATTCTCCTACATTTCTGTTCCCCATGCCGGCTGCGTAGCGTAGTCGATGAAATGATTTGTGGCCTGGTCAGGAAACGACACCCACCCGGGAGGCTGGCGGATCTGTAAGTCTGCGTCAAGTTCGTTGTATGCGTTCCGAAATCGGGCAGGAAGGCGAACGGCAATACCGCGGCAGATTAAACCGCGAATTTGCAGATGAATCAGTATTGTTTCATATGCGAGGTTCTACTTGAACCGCCCTGATGTGGTGGGGCGTCCATCCTTGGCTCGCGCATGATCGACAATCCGATCCAACCGCGGCGCGCGACAAAGCACGTTCACGCCGAGCGGCTTGCGTGCTATCGTTTTCCGGAGGCGGTCGGCTCAAGGCCGGCCATAATACGCTTTTCGCCAAGGAGTCCCTTCGTATGACCCAGCGCCCGATCCTGGCCGCTACCATGGGCGACCCCGCCGGCATCGGCCCGGAGATCTGCGTTCGAGCGCTGCTGTCGGACGAGGTCCGGTCGCTGTCACGGTCGTTCGTGATCGGCGATGCTCGGATACTGGCCAAGGCGCTGGAGGTTTGCGGGCTGCACGCAGTGCTGAACCGGATCGCGGGGCCGGAGGATATCGCCGACAAGCCGGGCGTCATCGACGTTCTGCATCAGGAGACGGCCGATCCTTTGGTTTTGAAGATAGGTCAGGTTCAGCCCCTGGGTGGGGAGGCTGCTTTTGCCGCCATCCGCGCCTCCATCGATCTGTCCATGGCCGGGCGCGTGGCCGGGGTGGTGACCGCACCGATCAACAAAGAATCCCTCAAAGCCGCGAAAATCCCCTTCATCGGGCATACCGAGATGTTCGCCGAATATACTGGCGCGAAGGAGGAGATGACGATGTTCACCATCTCCGGTTTGAAGATATTTTTCCTGACGCGGCACGTATCGTTGGCGCGGGCCTGCGCGCTCATGAGCGAGGAACTGGTCACCAAGGGCATCAATCAGTGCATGAAGGCGCTCGGGCAGCTCGGCTTCGAGAACCCGCATCTGGCCGTCGCCGCGCTGAACCCGCATGGCGGGGAGGACGGCATGTTCGGGCGCGAGGAAATCGAGGCCCTGAAGCCCGCCATCGCCGCGGCTCGGGCGCGGGGGTTGAAGGTCGCCGGGCCGGTGCCGGCCGACAGCGTGTTCCATCTCGCTCGGATCGGGCGCTACGACGCGGTGCTATCGCTGTACCACGACCAGGGGCATATCGCGGCGAAGATGATGGATTTCGAGAAGACCGTGAGCGTGACCCTCGGGCTGCCGGTGCTGCGGACGAGCGTGGATCACGGCACGGCGTTCGATATCGCCGGAACTGGGAAGGCGAGCGCTGTCAGCATGATCGAGGCGATCAAGGTTGCCGCGGAGTATGTGGTGGCGGGGGTGCGGTTGGGCGATCCGGTGGCGAAGGCGGCGGAGTAGTCGGATGGAATTGGATGGACAAATGGTGGTGACCGTCGATGTTCCAAATCGCCCGCGATATCCTTTCGGTGTTCGCCCTAATTGACGATTTCAAGGACGCCCGGGTCGTCACCAATCCGGTCACCTCTCTCGCTTGGCCCTGCGATGTTAGGCCGTTAACCCATGAACAAGGCCGGTCGCTTCCTCCCTGATCGCAAATGAATAGCGTTGTGGCGTGCTGGCAGCTATCACACGATATCGCGGCCTGCGTGGCCAAGCCTTGCGGCTAAAACCTTCCGCGGCTCGAAAGCCTAGCATGAGCAACTCTGGGCTTGCTTCAAGCGTAAACATCTGTCGCAGGAGGCGCCCAGCCTGACGAGTGACTTGCATTGGTATTAATGCGGTAGAAATCGTACTATTAGCCGATATGTACGAGCGCCCATCGATCATGATCGGTGAGGGCGATCCCACCTCCCGCAGCTTTGCTCGCTCCTGGCTCGTATAGTTGTCGCCGCCAGGCATCCCTTTGAGTTCGCGGAACAGCCCGGCATTTGGCCAATTTTTGACAGCTATTTCAACAAGGCGCTGCTCAGCCCACTCATTGTGATCGATAATGTCGATAAAATATGCGTCGTCCTGCCTGAAAATGACCCCCAAGATATGCTTGCCACGCTCAATGGACCCTTTGAGTTCTATGGAGTGCGATAGGTGTAGATGATGTATCGACCAATCATTCAATAGCCCATCAATATCCCTCCTGCCTTTGTTGCCGGAATCAGGTGTCTCGTAGCGAAACCTGATATTCCGACTGAGGTGCGCGCCGATGTCATGTCCAACGGCCACCTTTGCGAACAAGCGGTGGATATCCTCCCGGCGTGTTTCATAGATCGGATGCCGGAATAGCTGCGGCGATTTATGAACAGTTCGAGGATGCGGATGCACTAGCCGCTCCCGCCACATCAAGAAGCGCGAAAGCAACTCGCCGGTCGGCAAATCTGCCGCCGCACTTTTATGCTCGGGGCAGACCACCGGCGGGTACGTTAAGATTTGCTCACGCAGATCAGCCTCAAAGCCCACTGTCCAGTATGCTCCCGAGTATACCGAAAAACCAAACGAACCTCTGCACCCAGCAACCCGTATCGTGTCGGCGGGGTCAGGCCGCCGCCCGTAAAGGCTTCTTGGGGGCCGGCATGGCGAGAGACCGTTCCGTCACGAAGGAGCACCGGATTGTCGCGCCCCGGACGGGGGACCGTCAATGCAGCAGTTTGACCAACCCGATAACGGCCCCAATGATCACCACAGTCTGAAGGCCAATTGTGCTGACCATCCATTTAAGGATTTCGGCCTTTGTCTCGGCCAGGCTTTTCTCAAGATCGCCACGCAGGATGGTCAAATCGGTCTTCAGGGCGACGGAGTCTTTCAACGCCGCAACGTCGGTTTTTACTCCCACTACATCGGTCTTCAGAGCAACCACGTCCTTCAGTGCCGCCAGATCCGTCTTCACTGCCGTTACATCCGGTTTCGTCGCCAGATTCGACAGATCGATCTCCTGCGCGCGGCGCACCACCCGCGTCACGGCTTCGGCTTGATCGTCGGTGAACCCGGCTGCCCGGAGTTCCTTGACGACCTCAAGGGTATCGATGGTTGCCACCGTCACACGAGCGCCCCTCAACTGTCCCGTTCCACATATCACAGGCAGCGCCCTCTGTCGCCACATTCCGGGCAGTCGCGCGACGTCGTATCGGCACCGCTAAGCCGCCGCCCGCATCCACCCGCCATCGTTCCGCAACTGCAAATCCCGCG
>JANXTL010000167.1 GCA_025352375.1 Acetobacteraceae bacterium
TGCGCGTTTCCACCGGATTACCCGCCGCGCGCAGCTTTTCCACCAACGCCTCGCCCTCGCTGCGCAGCACATCCAGCTCCGCCAGCAGCACCATCACCGGCGGCAGCCCACGCAGGTCGGCGCGTAACGGCGCCGCCAAGGGGTTCAGCCGATCGGCAGCATGGGCGGCATAAACGTCCCAGTAGAACGACATGCGCTGCGTATTCAGCCCATACCCCCCTGCCCCAAATTCTTTGTAGCTTGGCGTGTCGAATTTGCTGTCGGATACAGGATAATTGGCCAGCACGCCCTTCAGTGCCGGACCGTTGGTATCGCGCAACAGCAGCGCTGTCGCCAACGCCAGATTGCCGCCGGCCGAGTCTCCGCCCAACAGCAACCGGTCGCCGTTCAGCCCCCATTCGCCCCCGTGCTCCGCCAGCCAGCGCACCACCGCCGCGCATTCCTCCAGCGCCTGGGGAAATTTGGCCTCCGGCGACAACGCGTAATCCACGCTGACCACGTTGACCGGCCCCGAGGCGGCGTATTCGCGTGTCATCCGGTCATGGGTGTCCACATTGGCCCAAACCCAGCCGCCGCCATGGAAATACACCAGCGTCGGCAAATCGCCATCGAGGAACGGCCGGAACACCCGGCAAAAAATGCGCCGGCCGCGGGCGTCGATCCACCGGTCGGACGTGTGCGCCATCTCCGGACCACCCACGGCGGTACGCATGCCCAGCAGATCGTTGATCTTCCGGTGCGGCTCCAGCGGCAGGGCCGCCAGAACGGGTGGGTATTTCGCGGCCTCGGCCTCGGCCGCTTCGGTGAATGCGGCCATCTCCGGGTCCCAGCGGGAGCGATCGGGCACGAGGAATCCTCCATTTAAACGATGTCCGGCATGCAACCGCGGCACGCCCTTAATTGCAACTGTACGGACACATCCCAGTGCTATGATGCGGATATGACAGTCCCCCGCCTCTCCCCCGCCGGCCGCTTCAACCCGGCGTGCCTGTTTCATCCAGCCTCCATCGCGGTTATCGGCGCAAACGGGGCAGAAATTGCCGCCCATTTGGCGCTGGACGCCTTCAAGGGCACCGTCGCGATCGTGGCCCGAGCCGAGGCGCTGACCGCCGTGCCCGACGTCGCGGTGATCGCCACCTCGGAATGCGACGTTATCCCGACGATGGAGGTCCTGGCCGCAAAGGGCTGCTTCGCCGCGATCGTGCCTGGCCCCGCCACCGGCCTGACCGACGCCGCGCGCCGCACTGGCGTGCGCGTGCTGGGACCCAATGCCTTCGGGCTGGCCGTCCCGGGGATCGGCCTGAATGCCAGTCAGGCCCACATCCCGGTACCCAAGGGGCGGCTTGCGCTGGTGTCGCAGTCCCTGGGTTTGACCCGAGCGGTGCTGGATTGGGCGGGTCCGAATGGGGTGGGGTTCAGCCACGTGATCGGAATCGGCGGCAATGCGGATGTGGGATACGGCATGGCGCTGGACTGGCTGTCGCAGGACTCCGCAACCGGCGCCATCCTGCTGGAAATCGGCCATATCCGGGACCGCCGCGCCTTCCTCTCCGCCGCTCGGGCTGCATCCCGCTACCGGCCGGTGGTGGCATTCCGCTCCGGCCCCTTCCCGCCCGACCCGCTGGGCACGGCCGCTCTGGCGTTCGAGGCGGCGTTGCGCCGCGCCGGCGTTTTGACCGTGGACGGGCTGGAAGACATGCTGGCAGCGGCGGAAACGCTGTCCCGAGCGCGCCCCGCCCGCGGCGAGACCTTGGCGGTGCTGGCCGCCGACCCCGGCGCCGGCAGCCTCGCGGTCGAGGTTGCCGCTCATAACGGGTTGCGCGTGAACCTGGCGGTGCTCGACACCCTGGCGAACCTCGGATCCGACAAGACCATTGGCGGCGTGCTGAAGGTTCATACGCCGGGGGAACCGATCGATGTCGCGTCCCTCGCCGCCCAGGCACTGACGCTGCAGGTGCCGTTACTGATTTGCGCCATGGGGCAGACAACCGGGGGACCGTTGCGGGGCAGGCTGGCCGAGGCCGGGTTGCCGGTCTTCGCCTCACCGGAACAGGCCGTGTGCGGGTTCCTGCATTTGGTACGGGACCGCCGCAACCGTGCCGCTGCCCGGGAACGACCGGACAGCGCGGTGCTGCCACTGGCGCCGGATCGCGGGGCGGTGGGGCGTGTCCTGGGCGCGGCGCACGGGTCTTTGTCGGCCCAGGACGCAAGCACCGTCTTCGCCGCCTACGGGATGGTGAGCGTTCCCGACACGCCGATCGCCGTGTTCGAGGACGCGGTGTTCGGCCCCATCATCGCCCTTGGGCGTGAACGGGCCATGGACTTGCCGCCGCTCAACCTGACCTTGGCACATGCGTTGATCGCCCGCGCGCATCTGCCGGATACGCCCGAATTGGCGGAAAATCTGGTGCGTGCCAGCCAATTGGTGGTGGATTTCCCCGAAATCGCGGCGCTCGACACCGCCGCCAACAGCCTCGTTCTTCGCTGCTTGGGGGAGCCAGCGGCGCGCCTCGCGATCGCCCCCTACCCTGGCGAGCTCGTTAAAACCTGGACCTGCGGCGACCAGCACCTGATCGTCCGCCCCATTCGGCCGGAAGATGCAGAGGCACACGGCGCCTTCTTCAAGCGGTTGTCGCCGACCGACGTGCGCTTCCGCTTCTTCAGCGCCATGCGCGAGTTGTCCCCGGAACGCACGGCGCGCCTGACCCAGGTCGATTACGATCGGGAAATGGCATTCATCGCCGTACGGAAGGCAACCCAGGAAACGGTCGGCGTCGCCCGCCTGGTCAGCGACACCGAGGGACGCACGGGCGAATTCGCCGTCATCGTGCAGAGCGACATGAAAGGCCACGGCCTGGCAGGCCACCTCATGCACCGGCTGATCGGCTGGGCCCGCGACCGGCACCTGCAGGAGGTCGTGGGCCAGATCCTGGCCGACAACGTGCCGATGCTCGCGTTTATCCGACACCTCGGGTTCGAGGTGCACCGCCTACCCGACGACCCCGAGGTGATGGAGGCTCGGCTGTCGCTGCTCTAAACAGCGCTTCACGGCGTGGCCAAAGGAACGGCGTCCCAACCCCCGTCACGGCCGGCCGGAGCCTGTCCTCGGGCCGGCCATGACACGAAGAAAGAGCCGGCACCTCCGACCGGAGTGCACCCGTGGAAATGTCACGGCTGGCCCCGCGACAGACTTGAAACAACGATGCACACAATAAGCAGGATAAGAACGATATCCCACTTATCCTGCTTATCGTGTGCATCGTTGTTACTCACCAGTCGGTAATAAAGATTACAGATTGTCGTTTGGCAACGGTCATGCCGGTAGGATTCCATCTGCGACCATCTGCGTCATCTGCGGACAAACCTTCTTAACCGTGGGCCAGGCAACGAAGCTCTGCTGAGCCCAGACTCACCGACCGCCCCCCATCCCTCTTGACAAAACTAACGC
>JANXTL010000170.1 GCA_025352375.1 Acetobacteraceae bacterium
TAGAGCGTCGACCGCGCCACCTTTAGCAGCCGGCATTGCGCCACGACCGACAGGTCCGGATCGGACCGGTCGACCAGCGACAGCCGGCTGGTTTGGTTCATGGCCCAGACCGTTTGCGAAAAAAATCGCGCTCGACGGTCAGTTCTCCGATCTTGGCATACAGCGTCGCCAGCAGCGCTTCGTCGGAGGCCGATGGGCCGGGCGATCCGGCCGAGCCGCAGGCGAACAGCGACGGCACGCCATCCAGCGCGGTTTTCTTCCAGGCGTGGATTTGGCTCGCATGGACGCCAAACCGGCTCGACAGTTCCGCTACAGTGCCGTCCTCGCCCAATGCCGCCCTCGCGCAATGCCGCCAAAGCCACCTTCGACTTGAAGTCAGCGTTGTGCTTCTTCCGTACATTCGACATCGTTCACCCCTGACCAAGCGGCCATGTTAGGGGCGGGAGTCTCTCTTAACCACCTGTCCAGTTTTCCGGGGCCAGCTCACATCGACCGTGATCCTAGGAACGACCTGCGTGATTAACGGGTGGTGTTACCAACCCAACCTGGGTTTGCAGCGCGAACCGGGCGATCGCGGTTTCGCGGGTCCGTTCCCACAGATCGGCATGTTCTTCGTGCGAGACGCCGTCGCTGCGCATCAGCATTTGGGTCAGCGGGTCATTCAACAACCCGTCCATCGTCAGCCTATAATTCGTGTTCGCGCACATGGCTGCTGATCCTTCTTCGGCCCGGCGGAGGATATCGCCGCCGGTAAGAAGGATCGTGGCGGCTAATTGTGTTCGAACCATGCCACGGATGCGTCGTTTTCAGGTATTTTGTTTCGGAGCTTAACAGCCCGATATTTCATGGGACCGATTCACGCCTCCGCGCATCCGCGACCGGAACTATATTTCGCAGGGCCGATTCACGCGTCCGCGCATGCGCGCTTCCGCGACCGGAACTATTCAACCGAAACCTTATGATACCCGCGACCGTAGTAGATCAGGCCTTCATGGAACGGGCCGGTGCGCACCGCCTCGACCGAGCAGAAGAAGACGTCGTGGGTGCCGGATTCGACGATTTGGGTGATGCGGCAATCGAACGCGGCCACGGCATCGTCGAGCACCGGGGCGCCGGTTTCCAGTGTGTGCCAGGTGTGGTCGTTGAACCGCTCATGATCGGCGTGCTTGGTCATGCCCGCGAACATGGGCGACAGGATTTCCTGCGCGGGGGTGAGGGTGTTCACGCACAACACTTGATTTTTCATGAACGCTGGGTAGGAGTCGTTGGCGCGATTGGCGCACACCAGCAATGTGGGTGGGGTGTCGGTGACGCTGGTCACGGCCGAGGCGGTGAATCCCGCTTTGCCGCCGGGGCCGTCCGTGGTGATCACATTCACCGCCGCGCCGAGGCGGGCCATGGCGTCACGATAGGCTTGTTTTTCGACCGGCACGGTACTTCTCCATCCCCCAAAACTACCCGAGAGTATGACTCGGCCCGTGGGGTTTGACCAGCACGGCGGAACTAGGGCCATATTGCTCCGCAGCATTCCGGAGAGAGGCCAACATGGACGATTTCCCCACCGTGACCGAGGCAGCGATCGCCCGATGGTTCGGCATAGCACCGCCCAACGACCCCGGCCGCCGCCTCGCCGCCGACCTGGCGCACACCATCGCCGCGTTCGAAACGCTGCGCGGTACCTTGGTATTCGAGGATGAACCGTCGTCGTTCGAAGCCGCACTGCAAGCGACGAAGGAGACCGGGGTATGATCGACCTCGCCGATCTTACGCTCGTCGACGCCGCCGAGGCCGTGCGCACCGGGCAGGCCACATCCCGCCAATTGCTGGATGCCTGCTGGGCCAACCTGGACAAAGCCAATCCCGTCCTGAACGCCACCATCTGGCTGGACCGCGAACGCGCCGAAACCGACGCCAAAGCCGCCGACCAGGCCGTGCGGGACAAAAAACCGCTGGGCAAACTGCACGGCGTGCCGATGGCACATAAAGACATGTATTATCAGGCCGGCCGGCTCAGCACCGCCGGTTCTGCGCTGCGGCGCGATTGGCGCCCCGGCATCACCGGCACTGCCGTGGCGCGCATGGCGGCCGAGGGCGCTTATGTGTTCGGCGGGCTGAACATGGCGGAGTTCGCGCAGAACCCAACCGGCCATAACAAGACTTTTGGGGATTGCCACAATCCCTGGAACCTTCCCTACATCACTGGCGGATCGTCTTCTGGTTCGGGTGCCGCGGTGTCGGCGCGCATGACGTATGCCGCGCTGGGATCGGACACCGGCGGGTCGATCCGGCTTCCTGCCGCGGCCTGCGGGGTCACCGGCATCAAGCCCACCCAGTCCCGGGTGTCCCGCTACGGCGCCATGCCGCTATCCTTCAGCCATGACAACGTCGGTCCGTTGTGTCGCACCGCCCGCGATTGCGCCCGCATCATGTCCATCATCGCCGGCCACGATCCGATGGACCCTACCAGTTCCGGCGAACCTGTCCCCGACTACGAGGCCGCCCTGACCGGCGATCTGCGCGGCCTGCGCATCGGGGTACCCGAAACATATTTTCTCGAGGGCGCGGACGCGCCCGTGCTGGCGGCGATGGATGCCGCTTTGAAGGTCCTGGAATCCCGGGGCGCCGTCGTCACCCGCATGACCCTGCCTCTGATGGATGCCGTCGCGGCGTATGGCGGCATCGTGTCCCGCGTCGAGGCCGCGACCATCCACGCCCAGTGGATGCGCGACGATCCGCAAGCGTACGGCAAGCACATCAGCGGGCGCATGTACCCCGGCTATGCCATTCCCGCACCCTATTATGTGGAATCCCTCAGCCGCCGCGGCCCGATTCTAAAAGCCTTCGCCGCCGAGGTGTTTGCCAAGGTCGACATCCTGGTCACACCCACCATCCCCACGTGCCTACCGACCCTGGCGGAAACCGACATCGACCACGGCCCGCCCGGCACCGAACACACATTCATGGCGGTGTCGGTGAACACCCGCCCGTTCAACTATCTCGGGTTGCCTGCCGTCAGCGTAAATTGCGGCTTCGATCCGAACGGCTGCCCGGTCGGCCTGCAAATCGCCGGGCGTCCCTTCGCCGAAGCGCGGGTCCTGCGCGTCGCGGATGCCTATCAACGCGATACCGACTGGCACACACGCAGGCCGAGGGTGCTGTCATGACGTTACCAAAAGTCGCATTTATCGGCACCGGGGGCACCATCGCCTCCCTCGGCCGAGGCCCGTTGGACATCCAGGACTACGGTGCCGCCGGCAACGTCATGCATGCCGATGAGATCCTGGCGCATTGGCCGCAAACCAAGCTGGTCGCCCACGTTGTCCCCGTGCGCTATCGCAACATACCGTCTACCGCCATCGGTTTCGCCGACTGGAAGGCGCTGGCGGCGTTGTGCGTGCAAACCGCCGCCGACCACCCCGACCTCGTGGGCATCGTGATCGGCCACGGCACCGCGACGCTGGAGGAAACCGCGTATTTCCTTAACCTGACCGTGAAAGTGTCGATCCCCGTGGTGGTGGTCGGCGCGCAACGCCCGTCCAGCGCGTTGTCGTCGGACGCGGGGATGAATCTGGTGAACGCCATCCGGGTCGCGGCCAGCCCTGAGGCACGCGGCATGGGCGTACTGGTGCTGTTGAACGATGAAATTCACGCCGCGCGGGAGGCGACGAAGACCGCGACGCTCCGGATGCAGACCTTTCGCTCCCCCGATTTCGGTGTGCTGGGGCATGCCGACGGCGACGCCATCGCGTTTTACCGCCGCCCCCTGCGCCGCTGCGCGCCCGATACGGAATTCGACATTTCCGCACTGGACACGCTGCCCCGGGTCGACATCGCTTACGCCTATGCCGGCTGCGACGGCACCGCGGTGCGAGCCTTCGTGGCGGCGGGCGCGCGGGGCATCGTCTCGGCCGGATTCGCACCTGGCGGCACGTCTCCCGATGAGACCGCGGCGCTGAAGGACGCCGCCGCACGGGGCGCGATCGTGGTGCAAAGCACGCGGGCAGGGTCGGGCCGCGTGTTTCGCGGCACCAAACACCGGGAGAACGGATTTCTGGTCGCCGACAACCTCAATCCGCAGAAAGCGCGGATTCTGCTGTCGCTGGCGCTGACCCGGACCAGCGATCCCGATGCCATCGCGGGGATGTTCGCCCGCTACTGACGGTGTTGTCCCGATCGATTGATTGATGCCCCGCGCCGCGATGGGCTAGGATGCGCCCGCATGCGCGATCTCCCCCTTCTTATCGTCTTCGCCCTGTGCGTCGCCGTTCCTGCCGGTGCGCAGGTATCGGTCGATTTGCATGCCCTGGAATCGCTGCCGGGAACCAACGCCCCGACGCCCCGCGCGGCCCCGCGGCCAATGCAGCCTCGGCCGAAGGTGACTTTAGCGCCCACTACGACAGGGGGCCCAGCAGCGACCTCTATCCCCGCCGCGACGGCGCAATCGGGACCCACAATGCCGCCTTCCGCCCCCGCGCCTGCCGCCCCCGCACCTGCCGGCGTAGTGCCCGTCGCACCGATCGCCGAAGCGCCGCCGCCGCCCGCCCAGATCGCGCCGCAGGTCCCCGCCCCGGAGGCACCCGCGCCGGTGACGGCGAATCTGCGTATCCCGTTCGGTGCCGATCAGACGGACCTCAGCAAGGAGGGCTCCGCCGCGCTCGATAGCTTTCTGCGCGCCGCATATGAAGCCGGCGCACCCGCCTTCACGATCGTCGGTTACGCGGCTGGAAAGCAGGACGATCCGTCCGTCGCCCGCCGTCTTTCTTTGGCCCGCGCCATGGCCGCTCGAAATTCTCTCATGAATAACGGCGTACCCTCACGGCGCATCACGTTGCGCGCGCTAGGCAGTCAGGCTGCGGGTGGTCCGCCCGACCGGGTCGATGTCACCTCGACCCGGAGCACCGCACCATGACCCGGCCGATCGTCTACTTCGTGCGGATGGCGTTGTTTCTGGTTCTCGTCGGGGGGCTCGTTGCCTATCTGTTTCCCGTCCTGGGACCCATCTTTCAGAATAATCCCGAGCTAAACGGGCTCATTCTGGGCGTGTTGGTGTTCGGGATCGCCTGGAACCTGATCCAGGTGTTCCGACTGACCACCGAGGTCACCTGGCTGAACACATATCAGAACGCGCGCGGCAGCATCGGTACCGTCCGCTCACCGCGCCTGTTGGCGCCGATGGCCAGCATGCTCGCGGCGCGGGAGGGGCAGGGTTCCAACGAACAGCGGCGGCTGACGCTATCCACCACCGCGATGCGCAGCCTGCTGGATGGGATTTCGTCCCGCCTGGACGAAGGGCGCGAGCTGTCGCGCTACATGACCGGCCTGCTGATTTTCCTGGGATTGTTGGGCACTTTTTGGGGGCTGCTGAAAACCATCGGCGCGGTATCGGAGGTGATCGGCAGCATGTCCGCCGGTTCCGGCGATCTGAACATGTTGTTCGATCAGTTGAAGACCGGGCTGGTGCGCCCGCTCGCAGGCATGGGTACCGCATTTTCGGCCAGCCTGTTCGGGTTGGCAGGTGCGCTGGTGCTGGGTTTCCTGGATCTGACCGCCGGTCAGGCCCAAAACCGGTTTTTCAACGAACTCGAGGAATGGCTCGCCGGACTGACCCGGCTGGCCTCCGGCGCGCTGGCCGAGGGCGACGGATCGGTCCCGGTTTACGTGCAGGCGCTGCTGGAGCAGACAGCTGAGAACATGGAAGGTCTTCAACGCATCCTCACCCGCGGAGAGGAAGGGCGTTTGGAGGCCAATCAGGCCATCCTGACCCTGAACGACCGGCTGAGCCTGCTGGCCGACACCATGCGCGCCAACCAGCAACTGATGCTCCGTATCGCTGAATCCCAGAACGGCCTCGGGCCGGCATTGCAGCGCCTGTCGGATGTGCAAGGCGGCGATGAGACAGCCCGTGCCCATCTGCGCACGATCGAGCAGACGCTGGGCCGCATCCTTTCCGACATGCAGCAGGGCCGCACCGCCGCGACGAACGAAGTGCGCGGGGATCTTCGCATTCTGACCAGGACGCTCGCCGCCCTGGCCGAACTGCCCCGGTAGGAAGGAGCCATGGCCCGCACACGCCGCCGCGGCGAGAATGGGCTGGACGCATGGCCCGGCTATGTCGATGCCCTGTCCACGTTGTTGATGGTCATCATCTTCGTGTTGCTGGTGTTCGTGCTGGCGCAGGCCTTCCTGACCGCGACCCTCGCTGGCCGGAATGAGACTCTGGCGGAGGTCAGAACGGAGTTGCAGCAACTAACAAACGCGTTGTCGCTGGAAAAGGGCCAGAACGCCGATCTGCAGGTTTCGATTTCGAACCTGAATCGTGATCTCGCCACGACCCTTGCGGCGCGTGACACCCTGAACAACCAGCTCGCCGCGTTGACCAAAACCGCGCAAGCCGATCAAGCGACGATTGCCGCGCGAACGGCGGAATTGTCGAAGCTGCAGACCGAGTTTAACAGGACCGTCGCCGCCGATCAGGCGACGATCGCGACCCGCAACGCGGAATTGGCGAAGGTGCAGACGGAACTAAACAAGACCGTCACCGCCGATCAGGCGACGATCGCCGCGCGCAACGCCGAACTGGCGCGGTTGCAATCGGAATTGAACAAGACCGTCGCCGCCGATCAGGCGACGATCGCCGCCCGCATCGCCGAACTGGCGAAACTGCAAGAAGAACTCAACAAAACTGTTATCGCCGATAAAGCAACAATCGCCGCTCGGGTTGCCGACATCGCCCGCCTGGAAGCCCAAACCCAGGCGCTGATGGCCCTGCGGGATGAGCTTGAAAAGAAGGCACAAACCGCCGCCGCGGCGACCATGACCGAACAGGAACGACGCGCCGCGTTGCAGGCGCAGCTGGCAAGCGAACAAAAGCTTGGCGAAACGGCCCGGGCGCAAATCGCGCTGCTGAACCGGCAGGTCGCGGAACTGCGCGCGCAGTTCGCGGCGGTGCAGGACGCGCTGGGCATCGAGAAACTGCGGGCGAATGACAAGGACCTCGAGATTACCAATCTCGGTGCGAAACTGAACGCCGCGCTGGTCGAAAAGGTTGAGGAACTGAGGCAATATCGCAGTGAGTTCTTCGGCAAACTGCGCACGCTGCTGGCCGAAAAACCTGGCATTCAGGTCGTCGGCGACCGTTTCGTGTTTCAGAGCGAGGTACTGTTCCCCGTCGGCAAAGCGGAACTGACTCCCACCGGGGCGGCGCAGATGAGGGACATCGCGGTCAGCATCAAGGATATCGCGGCGACCATTCCACCCGACCTGCACTGGATCATGCGCGTGGACGGGCATACCGATCCGCAACCGCTGAAGGGCGGCATCTTCGCATCGAATTGGGAACTGTCTTCCGCCCGCGCGATCACGGTGGTGAAGCTGCTGATTACGTTCGGCGTGCCCCCCGAGCATCTGGCCGCGACAGGTTTCGGGGAGTTCCAGCCGTTCGGTCCTGGCGATACCGAGGATGCCTTCGCTAAAGACCGGCGGATCGAACTGCGGCTGACGGATCGGTAAGCGGTGGCCGCCGCGACATGACCAAATGGGCACTGAAACTCGAATACAACGGAACGGCGTTTGTCGGCTGGCAGCGCCAGGATTCCGGGCTGTCGATCCAAGAAGTGCTGGAGCAGGCCGCAACCAACCTCAATAAAGGCGCCCCCGTCTCCAGCATTGTCGCCGGACGCACTGACTCTGGTGTTCATGCGGAAGCACAGGTCGCCATGATCCAACTGCCGGAAGGGTACCGGCCGAAGCAGATACGCGACGCGCTGAACTACCACATGAAACCGCATCTGCTGGTCGTGCGGGAGGCAGCGGTGGCGCCCGATGGCTGGAATCCCCGCTTTTCCGCCATTCATCGTGCCTATCGGTACCGTATCCTTAACCGTCGGGCGCGGCCGGCATTGCTTGAAGGACAGGTCTGGCACGTTGCCGCGCCCCTCGATACCGTGAAAATGCATGCCGCCGCGCAACTATTGGTGGGTACGCACGATTTCACGTCGTTCCGTGCGGCGGCGTGCCAGGCGAAAAGCCCGATCCGGACGCTGGAACGGCTGGACGTGGCGCAGGATGGCGCGTTGATTACGTTCGCGGTCGAAGCCCGCAGCTTCCTGCATCATCAGGTCCGCAACTTCGTTGGCACCCTCAGGCTTGTCGGCGACGGCAGCTGGCCCATTGAACGGGTCCTGCAGGCGCTGGCGGCGCGGGACCGGGCGGCGGCGGGCCCGACGGCGCCGGCGGAGGGGTTGTCGCTGGTGGCGGTGACTTATAAGGACGATCCGTTCAAGTTCGAGACATGAACAGTGGCTATGTTACCAAATGTCCAGATCATCCCCCGGTCGGCAGCTTGTCCAACACGACCAACAAAAGCCCGATTGACTGATCGACCATCACCAGCCAGACGGCCAATAACGGCCCCGCGCCAAAGGCCAGCCGGAGGGCGAACCACTCGATCCACAACGCCCAACCGAAGGTCGCGACCTGGGCCGCCTGATCCACGATGGGCGGCGCACCCAGGGTGCCCGGAATGGTGCCGAGCACCATCAACATCGCTTCGGGCACATTGCACCAACTCCAGGCCACGATCATCGGCACCCAAAGATGCGCTCGATTCAGTCGCGGTGCGATGAGGTGCGTGAGTGCCGCGAATGCCAGCCATCCCAGGACAAATATCAGTCCCTGTCGAACCAGGTCGAGCAGCGCATGCGGCGATGGCGAGCCATGCGGCCATTCCAGCGTCGCGAGATACAGCACCGAGGGCAACGCCATCGGTATCGCCCAGAAGCTACGGGCGATACCGCGTGCGTCGAAATTCATCAGCAAAATGCCACGAGCCTGCCCCCGGGCCAGCATCATCGCCCCGTGCAGGCTCACCGACAGGGACTTGTAGAGGCTCACCCGCGATCCATCAGCAGCACGCCGCGAACGATCAGGATCGTGAACGTTCCGGCATAGGTCGCGACCACGACAAGCGCTGCTCGGCCGCCAGAGACCCCCAGCCCCCAACGCGCGACGAACCAGTGCAGCCACAGGCCGTACCCGATGATCCCCAGGCAAATCAGTGCGACGACGGCCACCACGCCGCCAGATCCCGGGGCGGCGCCGGCCGACCCGAACACGATGCCCAATCCGATGAGCAGTGCCATGCACAGCAGTGCCATGCACAGCAGTGCCATGCACAGCACCGACAGCCCAAAATGGCACCAGTTGAACGCGGTGGCGAAGCGCAGCCATGGCGCCTCCCGGTTCCAGCGTTTGGCCAGAACGTGCGAAATCACCGGAGGAAGCAGCAGCACGCACACCGCGGCGGCCAGGTCCGAGATACCGCGGAGGAACGCGCCGCTGGCCAGCGTGGCGATCGCGACGACCAGCGGCAGGGCAATCAGCGGGACCAAGCTCAGCAGGAACGCGCGGGGGGTGTGCCCGAACTGCATGATTCCAGCGGCATCGCCGCGCAACAGACGAAGAAATCCCGCGAAGACGCTGGGTTTCGCCGGTTGGCCGAACGGCCGGTCGGTCATGCCTGGAACGCCGCGACGACGCCGCGGTAAATGCGCGCGAGGTCGCGCAATTCGGCGACAGGCACGCGCTCGTCGGTTTGGTGCATGGTGGCGCCGACCAAGCCGAACTCCGCCACGGGGCAGTAATTGGCGATGAAGCGGGCGTCGGAGGTGCCGCCGCCCGTGTCGAGTTTCGGGTCGATCCCGGTGGTGCCAAGAATGGCGTTCCGGAGAATATCGACCATCGGGCCGGGCTGGGTGACGAAGGATTCACCGGAGACGATGCCAATAACCTCGAACGTATCGGCATAGCGGGCGACCGTGGCCTTGACCCAGGCGATCAGGGAGGCGCCGCTATGCTTCTCGCTGAAGCGGATGTTCAGCATGGCCTTGGCGGACGCCGGGATCAGGTTGGTGGTGGTGTTGCCGACATCGATGCTGGTGATTTGCAGCGACGACGGCTCGAACCAGTCCGACCCCGCGTCGATCGGGGCGCTGGTCAGCGCGTCGAGCGCGCGCAGCAGCCGGTGGATCGGGTTGTCGGCCCGGTGCGGGTAGGCGACGTGCCCCTGGGTGCCGAATATTTCTATCCATATATTGACGCTGCCTCGCCGGCCGATTTTGACCATGTCGCCGAGTTGGACGGGGCAGGTGGGTTCCCCGACCAGGCAGAAATCGGGGATTTCCCCCCGTTCCTTCATCCATTCCAGCACCTTGACGGTGCCGTCGACGGCGGGGCCTTCCTCGTCGCCGGTGATCAGGAAACTGAGGGAGCCATTGAGGGGATTTTCCGCCAGATGCTGGGCGATGCCCGACACGAACGCGGCGATGGCGCCCTTCATGTCGCAGGCACCGCGGCCGTACAGCACGCCGTCCCGCACCTCGCCGCCGAACGGGTTGTCCCGCCAGTTGGACGCGCCCACCGGCACCACGTCGGTGTGGCCGGCGAAACAGAGGTGCCGCCCGCCGGTTCCCAGGCGGGCGTGCAGATTCTCAATCTCCCCATACCGCAAGTGCGTGACAGTGAAACCCAGGCGTTCCAGCGCGCGGCCCAGCACCGCCTGCGATCCCCCGTCGGCGGGCGTGACCGAGTTGCAGCGGATCAGGTCCTGCGCCAGCTTTAGGGGATCGAGAAGGTCCATCAATCGCGCAGCAATTCGTTAATCGACGTTTTCGCGCGGGTTTGGGCGTCCACGGTCTTGACGATGACGGCGCAATACAAAGACGGGCCGGGCGAGCCATCGGGCAGCGGCTTGCCTTGCAAACCGCCGGGCACCACCACGGAATAGGCCGGCACCCGGCCCATATAAATTTGCCCGGTCGCGCGGTCGATAATCTTGGTGGTGCCGCTGATGAACACACCCATCGACAGCACGCAGCCTTGCTCCACCACAACGCCCTCGACGACCTCCGATCGGGCACCGATGAAACAATCGTCTTCGATGATGACCGGGTTGGCCTGCAACGGCTCCAACACGCCGCCGATCCCGACGCCGCCGGACAGATGGCAGTTGGCGCCGATCTGGGCGCAACTGCCAACGGTGGCCCAGGTATCGACCATCGTATTCGCGCCAACCCGAGCGCCGAGGTTCACGAAGCTTGGCATCAGCACGGCGCCGGGCGCGATGTAGGCGGATTTACGAACGATGGCGCCTGGGACGGCGCGGAATCCGGCTTCCTTGAAGCGGTTGGGGCCCCAGCCCTCGAATTTCATCGGCACCTTGTCCCAGACCGGAGCGCCGCCGGGTCCTTCCATGGGGCCAGAATCGGTCAGGCGGAACGACATGAGCACGGCCTTTTTCAGCCACTGATTGACCACCCAGTCGCCGTTCGACTTCTCGGCGACCCGCACGGCGCCGCTGTCGAGTGCTTCCAGCGCCGCTTCCACGGCGTCGCGGGCCTCGCCTTTGGTCGCGGAGGTCAGCGTGTCCCGCTTGTCCCACAAGTCCTCGATCGGCCGCTGAAGGCGGTGTTCGGTCATGGTCGTTGGGTCCCTTCTTGATCGCGGCGGAAATTGGGCGGGGGCGCGCGCCGTGTCAACGCGCCGGTGTCAACGCGCCCGCTGGCAAACCGCGGCACGGTTCGCTAGGAAACCGCGTGCAGCGGCGTATGACCCGCACAAGTTGGAGCCAACCCCATGTGCGGCATTGCCGGTTTGATTTTGTCGCCAGATGCGCCGCCGCCGGATGCCGGGGTTCTGTCGAAGCTGATCGGCAGTCTCCATCATCGGGGACCGGACGGATCCGGCCACGCCGTGGTCGGTCGGGTTGCGCTGGCGCATAACCGTTTGGCCATCATCGATCTGGTGACTGGCGATCAGCCGCTATTCGCCGGCGCGGCTACGCTGGTGGCGAACGGCGAGATCTACAATTACCGCGAATTGCGCGCCGCCATGCCGGGGATAAAGTTTGTAACCAACAGCGATTGCGAGCCGCCGCTTTATCTCTGGTTGAAGGATGGACCCGACTACGCCCGGCACATGCGGGGTATGTATGCTGTCGCCATCCACGAACGCACCGCAGGGACCGTCACCCTGACCCGCGACGCGTTCGGGATCAAACCGCTTTATACGGCCCAGGTCGCGGGCGGCATGGCCTTCGCCAGCGAGCCGCGCGCCTTGCTCGACTCCGGCCTCGTCGCCCGTAAGGTGCATATCCCCGCTCGGAACGAGCTATTGCAGCTCCAGTTCACGACCGGAGCCCACACCATCTTCGAAGGTATCGAGCGGGTGCTGCCGGGTGAGACCCTGACCTGTGCCGATGGTCGCATCGTCGAACGCCGCCGCGTCGCCGCGTTGCCAGAGGGGGAGCCGCAAGGGGGGCCGGAGCCGATCGACGAGGATACTGCGCTCAAGCGCCTGGACCGAGCGCTGGAGGAAAGCGTCGACCTGCATCAGCGTAGCGATGTGCCTTATGGCATGTTTCTGTCTGGCGGCATCGACAGTGCGACACTGCTCGCCATGATGGCGCGGCTGAACAAGGACCCGGTCCTTGCCTTCACCGCCGGCTTCGATGTCCCCGGAACCGCCGACGAGCGTTCGCAGGCCACGACCGTCGCCAAGGCGGTCGGCGCGCATCATGAGTCGATCGAAGTGACCGAAAAGATGATGTGGGAGCATTTGCCGCAAATCGTCGCCTGCATGGACGATCCCGCCGCCGATTACGCCATTATCCCCACCTGGTTCCTCGCCCGGCGTGCGCGGCAGGACGTAAAGGTGGTCCTCAGCGGGGAAGGCGGGGACGAAATCTTCGGCGGCTATGACCGCTACCGCAGCGCCATGCGCCCCTGGTGGCTGGGCCGGAAGACGCCCTGGTCCTACGGCAGCTTCGACAAGGTGAACGTGCTGCGCGAACAACCCACCGGCTGGCGCGACGGCATGGCGGCCGCCGAGGCTCGGATCGCCGAAAAAGCCTATTCGCGACTCGTCGCGGCGCAGGCTTTGGATGTCGAGGATTGGCTGCCGCACGATTTGCTGTTGAAACTCGATCGCTGCCTGATGGCGCATGCCGTGGAGGGCCGCACCCCATTCTTGGACAAAGGCATCGCCGAGGCCGCGTTCCGCCTGCCCGACGGGCTGAAAGTACGCGATGGAATGGGCAAGTGGATCCTGCGTAAATGGCTGGAGAAGAACCTGCCCGTCGCACGACCCTTTGCTCCCAAGCAAGGATTCACCGTTCCAGTGGGCGAATGGATCAAGGGCCGCGGCGCCGAGCTGGGCAAGCTGGTAGCGATGCAGCCGGGCATCCAGGAAATCGCCCATCCCGAACGGGTCGAGGCGCTGTTCGCCAACATCTACCGCTGGCGGCACGGTTTCGCCTGCTGGAAGCTGCTGTTCTACGCATTGTGGCACCGTCGGCACATCCTGGGACTGGAACCCGCGGGCGACGTGTTCGCGACGCTGTCCGCCTCAGGCGACTGGCGTTAAACCAAACTCCGCTGCCAACAATGTATATGACAACCGCCGCGCCTCAGGGTCGTGCAGGGTGGTCAGGATCGCGATTTCGTCCACGCCATATTCGGCCGCCAACGCCCGCAGCTTGACCCCCACCGAGGCCGCTGTTCCATAGAATGCCCGCGCCCCGATCCGCTCAACCCGCGCCAACTCACCCGCCGAATAAGGGTAGGCGGTGGCTTCCTCCGGGGAGGGAAGGGCGGAAAATTCCCCGCGATCGCGCCGCAAACGCTGCAAGGCGCGGGACGAAAACAAACGGGCGGCCTCTTCTTCCGTTTCCGCCGCCATGCCCCAGACGCAGACCGCGGCATGCGGTGCGGGCAGAGCCTCGCTCGGACGGTATCCGTCTCGATACACCGCGAAGGCCTGCGCGGCGCCCTCGCCGTCGCCGATGAAATGCGCGTAGCAGAACGGCAGGCCGAAATACGCCGCCACCTGCGCCCCGTAGTCGGAGCTACCGAGGATCCAAATCGCCGGCCGGGTCGGACCTTGCGGCTGGGCGCGGATGTCGCGGAAGGGATGCCCATCGACCAGTTTTTCCCCGGCAATCCAGTGCCGCAAATCCCGCACTTGTGCGGGGAAGTGATCCGCCGCCGTTTCGGCCTGGGGGTTCAGCGCATAGGCAGTACGCCCATCCGACCCCGGCGCACGGCCGAGGCCCAGATCGATCCGGCCCGGCGCGATGGCGTCCAGCACGCGGAACTGCTCCGCCACCTTCAGCGCGGAATAATGCGGCAGCATCACGCCCGCCGACCCAACCCGGATCGTTTTGGTTGTGGCCGCGATCGCAGCGATCAGAATCTCCGGCGCCGTGCCCGCCTGACTGTCGGAATTATGGTGCTCGGCGCACCAATACCGGCTGTAGCCCAGGGCCTCGCAATGCTGCGCCAGCCGGATGCTTTCGCGGATGGAGCTGTCGGGGGAACGCCCGGTCACGACGGTCGATTGGTCGAGCACGGACAGGCGGATCATAGCGGTCTCCCTCAAGCGTCGGGGTAGATGAACGCGCCAGCCCGCCAATGCGCAAGGGCAGGCCCCGGCTCGCTTGCGCAAGGCGGGGGGCTGATATGTCGGTTGTGGTCTGGACATGGCGTCGGGCGCTGCCTATCGTAGCAGCATGAATGCAAACCTCCGCACGACACGAATTAGCGACCCGGCTGCCTGAGCAGCCGGGGTTTTCCCGCTTTTTCGTTCTCGTGTCAGGAGTGCCGGCTTATGTTTGCCGCTGTTCGTTTCCAGGTCGACGCCGATGCGTCGCCAGGATTGTTGCCCCGCTTATTGCAACCCTTTGCCCGCCGGGACCTAGTTCCCGACGACCTTCAGGCCGTCCACGCCGACGGGGTGCTGACCGTCGGGATAGGCATGGTCGCCATGCCCATCGAGATGGTGCATTTGGTCGAGGGCAATCTGCGGCAAGTCGTTGGGGTGCGTCGGGTCTGCCGCTTGTGAGTCATAGCCAGGTCCTGAGGAAGCGACCCGAACTGCGCCCTTCAGCGCCAGGGCGTTGGTCAGACCCCGCTCGATCAAGATCCTCGCCTGTTCCCGCAATTCGCCAGTGCGGTTGTCGGTCAGTTCCCGGCGTTCGTGGGCGATATCCGCCTGCTCGGGATCAGGGGCGGAAACTACTCAGAGGCCGCTCGCCCCAAACGCCGCACGCAACGCCGCATACAGTGCCCCGCCCACCAGGAACCCCACCAGGGTGCCGTTCACCCGCACGTATTGCAGGTCCTTGCCGACGCGTAGCTCCAGGCGTTCGACGATCGTCGCGGAGTCCCAGCTTGCCACCACCTGGGCGATGAAGGCTGACAGTCCCTGCTGTGCCGTGGGCAGCAGCGTGCGCACGATGCCCTCCGCTGCCGCGTTGACACGTGCCCGTGCCGCCGGATCGGACTCCAGCATTGCCCCGAGGCTGCCGAGTGCGTCCTCCAAATAGGCGACGGTGCGGCCGTTGGGTTTCGCGGCGTCCGCCTCCAGCGCGACCCGCAGCCTAGCCCAGATGTCCCAAATCCAGGCTTGCACCGTTTCATGTGCCACGACCGCGCGCACCGCCGAGGCAAGTTCCGCGGCGCGGGCCGGGTCTTCTTCCATGCGCTGGATTTCTCGGCGGACCCATTCGTCGAAGGCATCCCGCAGTTCCGACCCGTCGGGTCCCATCTTGTCCATCTCGGTCGTCAACGTCGCCAGCACCCGGCGGGCGATGGAGGCCCCGAGCGCCCAGCCGACCAATCGGCCGCCTTGCTCGCGGACCCGTTCCTCGATGGCATGGCGCAGCGCTTCCTCCCGGCTGGCGATCAGCGTTCGAAGCTGGGTCAGGATGAAGCCGAACACTTCCTGATGCCGGCCGCCGTCCACCAGGCCATGCAGCGCGCGGGTGACGATCTTGCTGGCGCCGGCACCGCCGAGGATGCGAGGCACCATCCGGGCGATGACACGGCGGGCCCGGCCGTCTTCCACGGTCGCGAGCACTTTGGGCAACATGCCGGCGAGCGTCATTGCCAGCGGCCTCGACGCCGCGGGATCGGCCAGGAAGCGATGCAGAATGCTCGGCAGGTCCAGCTTGGCCAGCATCGCCGCGATGTCCTTCTCGGTGAACACGTGGGTCGCGACGAAGCGGCCGAGCGCGATGCCCAGACGCTCCTTCTGTTGGGGGATGATGGCGGTATGGGGGATGGGAAGGCCGAGGGGATGGCGGAACAGCGCCGTTACGGCGAACCAGTCGGCGATGCCGCCCACGAATCCCGCCTTCGCCGCCGCACCCACCAGTGCTCGGGCGTATTCGCTGGGCCAAAAATGGGGTGGGATGCCGTAGGCGCACAGGGTCAGCGCAGCCATTAGCACCAGAAGGCCGGTGGCGAACGCGCGGTGGTTGCGGAGTTCGCGGCGGGCTTCGGCATCGGAAGACGACGTTGGTGGGGAAGGGGGCATGCGCGATTCCGTTGTCCGGCTCGGGCATAGGATGAATGCACGGGCAGCGGAAGGCGTTTGGCGTGGGCGCCCAGGGTGATCGCATTTGGCCTCAACACCCGAATCCGGTGTGGGCGACCGGAAAAATTGGCCGCAAAAGCTGCAAATGCGATTGCCCTGGATCGGGTGGCCGGAATTTCCCATGCGTGCGCCCGCCCGTGAGCCAGGTGCTCACGGGCGGTGTGGCGGCGATGACGGGGGTAGTGCATCAGCTGGGGACGATGGCGGGCGGCGGTTCGCCGATCAGGCAGCCGAGCGCACGGCGCACGGTGGATGGGCGGAGGTCCCGCCAGTCGATGTGCCAGGTATCAGGGCGCCTGTCGCGTTCGCGTTGGAAAATATCCTCCCGCTGTGCGCGCACTTGGTAGAGGCGGCCGAGGCTGCCGCCGTAGCGCCGCAGGATCTTTTCCACCTGGTTCCAAAACGCGCCGTCGCAGAGACCGGGGACAATGCCGAGCTCCATGCAGATATAGGCGATGCTGCGGCCGACCGGGCGGCGGCGCACGTCGGCCGCGAATTCCTCAGGCGTGGGCATGCGGGACGCGCCGGGATCGTCGGGGCCGAGCAGAGCGGGGTCGGGACGGCCTGGGCGGCGGCGCTCGGCGCGCGGGCTGGGTGCCGGTTTGGCTGGGGGACGGTGGTGCGGTTGCAATGCGACGCGCGGCGGCCAGGCGAAACGCAAATTGTGCCCCCTAGCGGCGCGGGCGAGCAGATAGTCCCGCAGGGCGAGCGCGCGGAGGAGGCCGCGTTGCACGCGTTGCAGGATGGTTGGGAGATGGTCG
The DNA here is from genome assembly GCA_025352375.1 of Acetobacteraceae bacterium. Taxonomy (GTDB): domain Bacteria; phylum Pseudomonadota; class Alphaproteobacteria; order Acetobacterales; family Acetobacteraceae; genus Rhodopila. Next base: position 17,193 of record JANXTL010000170.1, read on the forward strand.
GTGCCGAAGACGGCGGCGGCGGTGGCGAATTCCGGGGCGGACACGCGGGTGGTGGCGGTCGCGGTGAAGTGGCGGGCGTGGGCGATGAGAGCGGCGAGGATTTTGAGAACAGCCCCGATGCGCCCTGGGATGGGGCGGGGTTTGGTGGGCGGGTGCGTGCTTGGTTCTGTCTGGGTCACGGGCATGGTGGTAGCAG
>JANXTL010000270.1 GCA_025352375.1 Acetobacteraceae bacterium
TGGCGTCCCGTAGGGGATTCGAACCCCTGTCGCCGCCGTGAAAGGGCAGTGTCCTGGGCCTCTAGACGAACGGGACTGGCCGGACGAACGAGCGTTACCGGCTCGGGAGGCGGTGGGTAGCCGAGACCTCCACACGGGTCAAGCGACCTTTCACGCGAATGTCGCGTCGCTGATGAAAAATCCAGCGGTGACCGACCCGTTCCATTCCTCGGCCCGCAGATTCCCGGCCAAATGCAATGGTAACCCTTCCCGGCTCAGCAGCGCGTCGGACAGGGCGCCATCGCGCGCCCGGAACAGCATCGCCTTCAGGCGGGGACCACCCCCCTCCCCTTCCACAAACGCGCGAATAGTATTGCCTTCCTTGCCCACCCGGTCGGCGCGCACCACGCGGGCACGTTGCAAAACCAGGGTCGGTTCCTCATTCCCGGCGCCGAAGGGGGCCAGACGTTCGATCTGCCGCGCCAGATCCACCGTCGCGCCCTGCACCGCCAAGCTACCTTCCACGGGCAGGTCGGCGGCGCCGGGCAGATCGGACGCAGCCGCCAGCCGGTCGTTCAGAAACGCCCGGAAATCGACCAATCTATCCGCCGGGAGCGAAAATCCGGCCGCCATCGCGTGCCCCCCGCCGGTGGCCAAAATTCCGGCCTGCCGCGCCGCGATCACCGCCGCGCCGAGGTCGATGCCGGTGACCGACCGCCCCGATCCCTTTGCCAACCCCGCCGAGATCCCCGCCACGCAGGCCGGCCGGTTGAAGCGTTCCTTGATACGCCCGGCGACGATGCCGACCACGCCAGGATGCCAGCCCTCACCCGCCACCAGCAGCGCCGCATGACCGGCCTCAGCCTGAACGGCGGCTTCCAGCATGGCGGATTCGAGCATGCCGGCCTCGACCTCCTGCCGCTGGCGGTTGACGCTGTCCAGACGTTCGGCCAGGGCCAAAGCCTCAATGCGATCCTCGGTCAGCAGCAGGCGCAGGCCCATATCGGCCTCGCTGATCCGGCCGGCGGCGTTGATGCGGGGCCCCAAGGCGAAGCCGCAGGTGAAGGTAGAAAGTTTCTCGCGCGCCTGGGTCACATCCAGCAGCGCGGCGATCCCCGGCCGGCCGCGCTTGGCCATAACCTTGAGCCCCTGGCAGACCAACGCTCGGTTAACGCCGGTCAGCGGCATCACGTCGCAGACGGTGGCGAGCGCCACCAGGTCCAGCAACCCCATCAGGTCCGGCTCCCGCGAACCCGCGAAATGCCCGGCTTTGCGCAGCACCCGAATGGTCGCGACGGCCGTCAGGAAGGCGATGCCAGCGGCACAGAGGGACCCCAGACCGGACTTGTCGTCCAACCGGTTGGGGTTGACGGTGGCCAGGATGGGGGGCGTCGGCCCCTCCGATTTGTGGTGATCGAGAACGATGACATCGGCCTCGCCCCGGACTTCCGCCAGGGCTTCAGCGGCGGCGGTGCCGCAGTCCACGCAGACGATCAGGCCGACGCCGCGATCGACCAGTCCGCGCAAAGCCGGACCGTTGGGGCCGTAACCCTCCTTCATCCGGTCGGGGACATGGTGGTACACGACACAGCCGAGGCCTCGCAACAGCGTGACCATCAGCGCGGCGGAGCACGCCCCGTCCACGTCGTAATCCCCGAAAACCCCTACGGTTTCCGCGTGTTGCACCGCGCGCGCCAACCGGTCGGCTGCGGTGTTCATGTCCACAAGGACGGATGGATCGGGCAGCAGCGCCCGCAGCGTCGGTTCCAAAAAGTCGCTGGCGGCCTCCAACCCGATCCCCCGCGCGGCCAGCAGGCGGCCGACGATTTCGGGCAACCCCAGCCTTTGCGAGATCCCCAGGCCGACCCGATCCTCCCCGGCGCGCCAGATCCAGCGCCGGCCGCCCAGGCTTCGGGCAACCCCTAACGCGGTTTCGGTCAAGTCGCCGTCCAGGTCTTGGTGGCGAAGTTGTGATGCCCCTCGATATATCGGACGGTGCCCGAGCGGCTGCGCATCACCACCGAATGAGTGATCGCCCCCTGCCCGAAACGTTTGACGCCCCGCAGCATCGGACCGGAGGTGACGCCGGTGGCAGCGAACATCACATCGCCCTTGGCCATATCCTCACAGCTAAACACCCGCTTCGGGTCGGCGTGGCCCATCGACCTGACACGCTCGATCTGCGAGTCGTCCTCATACATCAAGCGGCCCTGCATCTGCCCGCCGGTGCAGCGCATCGCCGCCGCCGCCAGCACGCCTTCCGGTGCACCGCCGGAGCCGAGGTAAATGTCGATCAGCGACTCCGGCATCGTCGTCGCGATCACCCCGGCCACGTCGCCGTCCGAAATCAACATAATCCGGGCACCCGCTTCCCGGCATTTGGCGATGATTTCAGCGTGCCGGTCGCGATCCAGAATGCAAGCGACCAGATCGGACACGTCGCACTTCTTGGCGCGCGCGAGGCTGCGCAAATTGTCGCCGACCGAGGAGTCCAGGTCGACCACACCCGGCGGCAGCCCGCCCCCGACCGCGATCTTGTCCATGTAGATATCCGGCGCATGCAGGAAATTGCCGCGTTCGGCGAGTGCGACGGTGGCAATGGCGGACGGGCCACCCTTGGCGGTCAACGTCGTGCCCTCCAGCGGGTCCACGGCGATGTCCATGGCCGGGCCGCCGGCGCCGACTTTCTCGCCGATGAACAGCATCGGGGCTTCGTCCATCTCGCCTTCGCCGATTACCACGGTGCCTTCGATGGCCACGGAATCGAAGGCTTTGCGCATCGCCTCCACCGCCGCGCCGTCGGCGTCGTTCTTCTTCCCCAGGCCGATCCAGCGGGACGCGGCCAGCGCCGCGGCTTCGGTGACGCGCACCAGTTCGAGGGCGAGATTGCGGTCGGTCTGGGGGGCTGTCATGCGGGGCTTCCTCCGGCTTGGTCTGGCGATTCTACGGACAACCCTAGCACGGGTTCCGAACGGCGCGGAGGGTGCAATCATTCCTCCGCGCGTTGACACCGCACGGGACGGCCCCGCACCCTCAACAACCGCCCGCGCGAGAGGAGCGACCATGCTGAACGAGGCCGATAACACACTGCTGACCCGTACCGGCCCGGCCACCCCGATGGGCGATCTGTTCCGGCGCTTTTGGCAACCGGTGCTGCTCAGCGCCGAGCTGCCGGAACGCGATGGAGCACCGTTGAGGGTGACGGTCATGGGGGAAGAACTCCGCGCATTTCGTGCCACGGACGGAACCGTGGGGCTGGTTTCGCCCCGATGCCCGCATCGCGGCGCCGATCTTTTCTTCGGACGCAATGAGCAAGGCGGCATCCGCTGCGTCTACCACGGTTGGAAATTCGCCACCGATGGACGGTGTCTGGCGATTCCGACGTTGGAACCAGGGCCGCAGCGGGATCGCGTCGAGCAAAATGTCCGCCTGCACGCCTACCCAACGCGCGAAAGCGGCGGGATCGTTTGGGCTTATCTCGGCCCCGCCAAACACCCGGCGGCGCTGCCGGAAATGGAATTCATGACGCTGCCGGCGTCGCACATCTTCGTTTCTAAGAAGCTACAACAGTGCAACTGGGCGCAGGCGGCCGAGGGCGGGCTGGACACGGCGCATTTCTCCTTCCTCCACATGGCCGTCGCCGATGCGGCCGATGTGACGGAGCGGGCGATGTCCCGCATTTCCACCGGCAGCGACACGGTGCGCTGGATGCGCGACGACGGGGCGCCTCGTTTCACAATTTTGGATCATCCCGCCGGTCTGGTGCTCGGCGCCGCTCGGCGTGGCGATCCCGGCGAGCATTACTGGCGCATCAGCCAGTTCCTGATGCCCAATCACGGTCTGACCCCGAATGCGTTTCCGGGCGACAACTACCACGGCCAGACCTGGGTGCCGATCGATGATTCTTCGTGTTGGATTTACTGCTACTCGTGGAACCCGGATCGCCCGCTGACCAACGCGGAACGATCCAAATACGCCGCCGGATTCAGCGTTCATGCCGAGGTCGATGCATTGTACGTACCGATTCGCCGACGTGAGAATGACTACCTGATCGACCGAATCAAGCAGAAGAACGAAAGCTACACTGGGATCGAGGGCGTATCGGAGCAGGACGCCTGCATCCAGGACAGCCAGGGCTTCGTTGCGGACAGGACGCAGGAACACCTCGGCCCCACAGACCTTGGGGTCGTGCGTTTCCGGCGATTGGTCATGGGTGCAGCCCGCGCTTTGGCCGACGGCGAGGAACCGCCGGCGGCGTCGAACCCCGCGGCGTTCCGGGTGCGCGGCGGCGGCGCGGTGGCCCCGGCCGATCAGCCTTTGGACGCGGTCATGCAGGGGCGGTTCGGCGACCCGTTCGGCCGGGCTTAGACCATGATCGTTTGAGGTTGCACGCGATCTCGGCGTTGGATCATGGTCTAAGCATTTGTTTGAGAGGGTGATTCACGCCCGAGGTTGAAGTCAACATCAGGCGATCACGCTCTAGCGCCTAACCGCCGCCATGTTCTCCAACACCGCACACACGGCGGCAGTGTCGTCCGATCCATGCCCCTGGGCCTGCGCCGCCGCGTAAATCGGCAGTGTGGCGCTGAACGTAGGGGTAGGAACGCCCAGCGCCGTGGCGAAATGACCGATGATATCCATGTCCTTTTGCCAAATATCCAGCTTCATCGTCGCCGGCAGATATTCCTGCGTTACCATCATCGGCGCCCGCAACTCGAACACCCGCGAAGTCCCGGCCCCCGCGATCACCAGATCGCATATTTGCGCCGGGTCCAGACCGGCTTTCATGCCCAGCACCATCGCCTCGGCCGAGGCGACGTTGTGGATCGCGACCAGTAGATTGGCCACCAGCTTCATCCGCGTGCCGTTGCCGAACACCCCGACATCGTGGACCCCACGGGTGAACGCGGCGAAGGCGGGACGGGTCGTTTCGATGGCCGCCGAATCGCCGCTGGCGTAAATGACCAGATCTTTGGTGATGGCCTGGGATCCCGTGCCGCTGATCGGGCAATCCAGCGGGATGTGACCGGCCGCGCTCAGAATATCGTGGAAGTGCTGCTTGTCCTCCAACGCCAACGTGCTGGCCTCGATAATCGTGCGCGGCGGCAGGCCGGACGCGGCGATGGCCTCGGCGGTGGCAATGACGGCTTTCACAGACGGCAGGCTGGTCAGGATCAGGGCGCTGCTGGCCGCCACCGACGCCGCGCTGTCGCGGGCTTGCAGTCCGGGGATCGCCATCCGCGCCGGGTCGGTGTCGTGGCCGAACACGGTCCAGCCGGCATCGATGAGATTGCGCGCCATGGCGCCGCCCATGATGCCAAGGCCGACGATGCCGATGCTGCTGGTCATGACGTTGCTCCCGTTCGGTGTCTTCGGGGGCGGTCGTAGGGCAGCGGTGGGCGGCGGTGCAAGCCGTGGGCGACCCGAGACAGTCGTTCTAAGCAGGCTCCACCCGCCTGACCAACAAGCAAGCGCCAACGCGCCGCCCCGCCCGAATCCGAGCGCGGACGTTCAGACCGCTATGGCGAGGCGGTGAGCAGCAAAGGGATCGGCGGTGGCTCGCCGAGCAGGTATCCCAAAATTTGGCGGATCGCCTCCTTCGGGCGGTCGCGCCAGTCGAAGGTCCAGGTTTCCGGCAGCTTGTCCCGCTCCTTCTGGAACGCTTCCTTCCGGCTTTGCTGAACGCCGAAGACATGCTCGAACTTGCCGCCGAAATGCGCCAGTGTCTGGTAGATTTCATACCAGAACCCGCCCTCG
>JANXTL010000131.1 GCA_025352375.1 Acetobacteraceae bacterium
GTAAGTCCAGCTTGTATCTTTAGCCCGTTGGAATGCCAGGAATGTAGCCATGTCCCATTCCCCCTCCTTGTTCAAGGAATACAAGCCTGCCGACTCCATGGACCGTCGACGATAGTACTCAAAAACCCACCTGTCAGCAGCTGCAAACGGCACGCCACACTTTAACTTGGTCCGTGCATGAAAGGAGCAAGGTAGATTCTCAATCAAAGCGGGCGAAGCACAGCGATCGAGCTTGAACGGGAACATGCAAACAACCAGTCCGACGTAGTAGGTTTCACAGCCTACGCATCACATCTTTCGAGGTCTAGAGCATCATCTGCTGTCAATCACCTTCTTCTAAGTAAGCAACGGCTTCCCGAAGAAGCGCCGAGCGCGCATTATCTCGCACAAGGTCGGCCAACGGCAAAGCGTCCGCAACGAACGTCACTGGAGTGTCTTCAGAACCACGTTCATATCGCTCTAATCGCTTTTCCTGCAAAAGTTTGGTGGCAAGCAGGCACGTCAGATCATTGCCATACTGATGCATGCTCAATACGTGAAGCTCCTCAAGTCAAGGAAGTAGCAAGCACAAAGTTTCGACTTATCCTGCTCGCTAGCACACGGTGAAGAAGTATTCATTATGAAAAACGGAGGGAGTATCAAACGATGTCAGTCGCATCCTTCAAGCTCAAGCCAACTCCATGGTAGTCTGCAGTTGTTTGATCCACATCAGAGAAAATGTTTTTGCAAGTCGCTTGGTAGTGAGGACAGCGGCCCAATTTCTAGGACGGTCCCCCAAGAGTGCCATTGTGATGCAGCTATGAAGAAGGGCAAAGGTGGCTTCTAGGCTGGGAGGCTTGCCGTTGCTTCTCCAGTGGTAACAACGACCGTCGACAGTGCCAGCTCGGCGTCGTGCCGTACGAGCCAGGCGAGCACCGCCGGATTGGGGGTCCCGCCGCAAGGTTTCAGATATCACATTGGTGTCGACGAAGATCATAAGTCCGGGCCGGTGTGCGGTACCCGGCTTTCCCGGACGATGGCTTCCAGGTCGATATCGCAGCCGCAATCCCGAGCGAGACGCTCATAAAACGCCGCGGCGGGTTCCCGGCCGGCCTCGCGCTGTTGGTAAGCCTCCAACGCACGCTCGACGACGGCCGCGATCGAACGATGCTCGCCTCGCGCCAAGCGGTGGGCCAACGTACGTGCCTTGGCACTACGAACGGACAGTTGCGGTTCGGGCATGGGCAGATGCCCCACAGGTTCGGACGCATAAATGGGACGTGCCCTGCTTGCTGGCAAGATAGCAGAGGACGACTGGCTGTCACGCCCATGTGCCGCTGATCGCACTTCCGTCAGAATGACGAGCCCCAGCCAGGCCTTCCAGAACCGTCTCGGCCGGGACAACATGGTGGGCGGTGACGGATTCGAACCGCCGGCCCTCTCGGTGTAAACGAGACGCTCTACCGCTGAGCTAACCGCCCAATCTTCGCGACGGCATGACGGTGTGGCGAGGCTGAACCGTCAAGCTCGACGCGCGTCGGTGTTCATCATGGTCGGCGGGCCTTCGCCCGCCGTGATGATGCCGCCTTAGACCATGATCTTTTGAGGTTGCACGCGATCTCGGCGTTGGATCATGGTCTAAGCCTTTGTTTGAGAGCGTGATTCACGCCCGAGGTTGAAGTCAACCTCAGGCGATCACGCTCTAGTTCACCGAGTCCTTCAGTTGCTTGCCAACCTTGAACCGAACCGTGGTCGATTCCGGAATCTGCATTTCCTCGCCGGTGCGCGGGTTGCGGCCGGTGCTCGCCTTGCGAATCGCGGCGGCGAAAGTGCCGAAGCCGACCAAGCGGACCTCTTCCTTCTTTTTCAGGGAGCCGGCGATGGCCGCGAACACCGCGTCGACCGCTTCGGTCGCCTTGGTACGCGGGAGATCGGCTTGCGCTGCCACGGCCGCGATCAGGTCCAACTTGTTCACTGCTTCACATTCCTCTCGATAAACGGGTCGCCCCGCCGAACGGCGGTTCGGGCGGCGGGGGTTAGTAAGGGCGGGGATGTCGCCGCGTCAATGAAGGTGGCGGCCCGCCGATGATATTTCGGCGAGCCGCGACCAGATCAATGCGGCAGGGAGGCGACGGCCGGCTGTGCGGTCGTCACGACCGGTTCGGCGGGCTCTTCCCATTCGATCGGGATCGGACGCCGCGCAAGGGCTTGGGCGATAACCTCGTCCACGTCGGCGACGGGGATGATTTTCAAGCCCTTCTTCACGTTCTCAGGGATTTCCGCGAGGTCCTTTTCATTATCCTTGGGAATGAACACCGTGGTGATCCCCGAGCGCAGCGCCGCCAGCAGCTTTTCTTTCAGGCCACCGATCGGCAACACGCGGCCGCGCAGGGTGATTTCGCCCGTCATGGCGATATCCCGGCGCACCGGGATGCCCGTCAACACCGACACCAGGGACGTTGCCATCGCGACACCGGCAGACGGACCGTCCTTCGGAGTCGCGCCCTCCGGCACGTGCACGTGGATGTCGCGTTTTTCGAACAACGTCGGCTTGATGCCGAACCTGATCGAGCGGCTGCGCACGTAGCTCAGGGCCGCGGAGACGCTTTCCTGCATCACGTCGCCTAGCTTGCCGGTCTGCTTGATGTTGCCCTTGCCGGGCAGTATCACCGACTCGATGGTCAGGATTTCGCCGCCCACCTCGGTCCAGGCCAGACCGGTGACGACGCCGACCATGTCCTCGGCTTCCGTCTCGCCGTAGCGGAACTTATGCACCCCGGCGAACTTCTCGACGTTCTTGATGTTGATCGTCACCTTCTTGACAGTCTTGCTGGTCACGAGCTCCTTCACTGCCTTGCGGGCGAGGTTGGCGATCTCGCGCTCCAGGCTCCGCACGCCCGCTTCCCTTGTGTAGTGGCGGATGAGGTCGCGCAGGGCTTCGTCGGACAGCGACCATTCCTCGGGCTTCAACCCGTGGGCTTCGCCCTGCTTGGCGATCAGATGGCGCTTGGCGATCTCGACCTTCTCGTCCTCCGTGTAGCCGGGGATGCGGATGATCTCCATCCGGTCCATCAGGGGCTGCGGCATGCGCAGGCTGTTGGCCGTGGTCACGAACATCACGTCCGACAGGTCATAGTCGACCTCCAGGTAGTGATCGGCGAACGTGCTGTTCTGTTCGGGATCCAGCACCTCCAGCAGCGCCGAGGACGGGTCGCCGCGCCAATCCTGGCCCAGCTTGTCGATCTCGTCGAGCAGGAACAGCGGGTTCGACGTCTTCGCCTTCTTCATGCCCTGGATCACCTTGCCGGGCATCGAGCCGATATAGGTGCGCCGGTGGCCGCGAACCTCGGCTTCGTCGCGCACGCCACCCAACGACATACGCACGAAGTTACGCCCGGTGGCCTTCGCAATCGACTTGCCCAGCGACGTTTTGCCGACACCCGGTGGGCCAACAAGACACAGAATGGCACCGCGCACCTTGGGGCTACGCGCCTGCACCGCCAGGTACTCGATAATGCGTTCCTTGACCTTCTCCAGGCCATAGTGGTCGTCGTTCAACACCTTCTCGGCCGCGATCACGTCGTTGTTGATCTTGCTGCGCTTCTTCCAGGGGATGGACAGCATCCAATCGAGGTAGTTGCGCACCACCGTGGCCTCGGCGCTCATGGGGCTCATGGTTTTGAGCTTCTTCAGCTCCTGCATGGCCTTTTCGCGGGCTTCCTTGGTGAAGCGGGTCTTTTTGATCTTGGCTTCGAGTTCGGCGTTCTCATCCTTGCCGTCCTCGCCCTCGCCAAGCTCCTTGTGAATGGCCTTCAGCTGCTCGTTCAAATAGTACTCGCGCTGGGTCTTCTCCATCTGCTTTTTGACGCGGCTGCGAATCTTCTTCTCGACCTGCAACACGCCCATCTCGGATTCCATGTGGCCGAAGACTTTCTCCAGCCGGTCGCCGACCTTGGCTACCTCCAGGATCTCCTGCTTTTCAGGAATCTTCAGGTTCAAATGGCTCGCCACGGTGTCGGCGAGCTTCGAGGGTTCGGAGATCTGGTTCAGCGAAACCAGCACCTCCGGCGCGATCTTCTTGTTGAGCTTGATATACTGCTCGAACTGGGTGACGACGCTGCGGCCCAGGGTCTCCAGGTCCTTGCGGTCGGTGCCGGTGTCCGGCATCGGCTCGACGATGGCTTCGAAGTAGGCCTCGGTTTCCTTGAAGCCGGTGATCTTGGCGCGCTTGCCGCCTTCCACCAGCACCTTCACGGTACCGTCCGGCAGCTTCAACAACTGCAGAATCGTGGACACAGTGCCGACGCGGTAGATGTCGTCGACCGAGGGGTCATCCTGCGTGGCGTTCTTCTGGGCGATCAGCAGAATCTGCTTGTCGTCCTTCATCACCGCTTCCAACGCGCGGACGGATTTTTCCCGCCCGACGAACAGCGGCACGATCATGTGCGGGAAGACGACGATATCGCGTAGCGGCAGCACCGCGAGCGTATCGCCGCGGGCGGCCCGTTGGGGCTTTTCCGGGATGGAGCGATTGGTTTCCGTCATAGTTGACCTCCTAAAGGACAGTCGGCGCCCAGTCCGCCCAACAGCGGCACGGACTGCGCCTTCACGGGTTTGTCATACCCGAGCGTTAAGATTGCATATCGTGGGCAGGACAGCATGGCACAAGACCTTGAAACTCTGTCGTCGCGGGTTTGTTTTTAAGCGCTGTGTTCCGCCCGCTCCTTGCCGTAGATATACAAAGGGGTCGCTCGTGATTCCGCCACTTCGCCGTTTATCACGACCTCTTCCACGCCTTCCAGGCCCGGCAGGTCGTACATGGTGGTGAGCAGTATCTGCTCCATGATCGACCGCAGCCCGCGGGCGCCCGTCTTGCGGCCAATCGCTCGGGTTGCGATCGCCTTCAGCGCATCTTCGGTAAAGGACAGCTTCACGCCCTCCATCTCGAACAGCCGAGCATACTGCTTGGTCAGGGCGTTCTTGGGTTTGGTCAGGATCTCGGTCAGCGCCTTTTCGTCGAGGTCTTCCAGCGTCGCGATGACCGGCAGGCGGCCGATGAACTCGGGGATCAGGCCGAATTTCAGCAGATCCTCGGGTTCCACCTCGCGCAGAATTGTCCCCGTGCGGCGTTCGTCGGGATCGCGCACGTCGGCGCCATAACCGACGCCCGAGCCTTTGCCGCGGTTGCCGATTATTCTCTCAAGGCCCGAGAACGCACCGCCGCAGATAAACAGGATGTTGGTGGTGTCGACCTGCAGGAATTCCTGCTGCGGATGCTTGCGCCCGCCTTGCGGCGGCACGGAGGCAACGGTGCCTTCCATGATCTTCAGCAGCGCCTGCTGCACGCCTTCGCCCGACACGTCGCGGGTGATAGACGGATTGTCGGATTTGCGGGAAATCTTATCGACCTCGTCGATGTAGACGATGCCGCGCTGCGCCCGCTCGACGTTGTAGTCGGCGGCTTGCAGCAGCTTGAGGATGATGTTCTCGACGTCCTCACCCACGTAACCGGCTTCGGTCAGCGTGGTGGCATCGGCCATCGTGAACGGCACATCGAGGATGCGCGCCAGGGTCTGCGCCAACAGGGTTTTGCCCGAGCCGGTGGGACCCAGGAGCAGGATGTTGGATTTGGCGATCTCGACGTCGTTGTTCTTCGCCCCGTGGGCGAGCCGCTTGTAGTGATTGTGCACCGCGACCGCGAGCACCTTCTTGGCGTGCGCCTGGCCGATGACGTAATCGTCCAGCACTTTGCAGATCTCGCGCGGGGTGGGCACCCCGTCGCGGGATTTCACCATATGGGTCTTATGCTCCTCACGGATGATATCCATGCAGAGCTCTACGCACTCATCGCAGATGAACACCGTGGGACCGGCGATCAGCTTGCGTACCTCATGCTGCGATTTCCCGCAGAAGGAGCAGTAGAGGGTGTTCTTCGAATCGCCGGACTTGCTCATGCGCACTCCTCCCCGGGACCTCCGGGGGCACAATGGGGAATTCTACCCCTCACTCGCGGCAGGGGACAAGGTGAACGACATGCCCGTGTTGCGCTTATGTGAAGGCAGGCCGGCGGGAACCGGCCCAAACGTAAGGAAGTCTTTGATTTTATTGGCGGTCGCGCGGACCCGGTTTCGAAGCGAAAATTGCCGGGATCGACGCACGTTCGCGAGAGAATCGTATGCTCAGCCCTTGGACGCGTCGTCGGCAGCCGCCGGGCGGCTCTGCACGACTTCGTCCACGATGCCGAATTCCTTGCTTTCCTCGGCCGACATGTAGCTGTCGCGTTCCAGCTTGCGCTCGATCGCCTCGATCGGCTGGCCGGTATGGTGCACGTAGATCTCGTTCAGGCGCTTGCGCAGCGACAGGATTTCCCGGGCTTGAATCTCGATGTCGGTCGCCTGGCCCTGCGCCCCGCCCGACGGCTGATGCACCATCACGCGTGCATTCGGCAGCGCGTAGCGCTTTCCTTTGGCGCCGGCGCACAGCAGCAAGCTGCCCATCGATGCCGCCTGCCCGACGCACACCGTGCTCACGGGGCTGCGGATATATTGCATCGTGTCGTAGATCGCGAGGCCGGCCGAAACCACGCCGCCCGGGCTGTTGATGTAGAAGGAAATGTCCTTGGACGGGTTCTCCGACTCCAAAAACAGCAGCTGCGCGCAGATCAACGAGCTGACCTGATCGAACACCGCGCCGGTCAGGAAGATGATTCGCTGCTTCAGCAGGAGCGAATAAATGTCGTAGGCGCGCTCACCCCGAGCGGTTTGCTCGACGACCATCGGGACCAGGTTGTTGGCATAGATTTCGACGGGATCGCGGTCGTACATGGGAATCGCCTTCGGCTCAGGGGTGTGGCAACGCCTGCCAAATGGGGGCACAAGCCGCGAAAGTCACCCCCCGCGGCGGTTCGTCGCTGGATTATTCGGTCGCCGGGGGAGCGGCCTCGGCGCTCGTCGCTTCATCGGGGTCTTTGGCGAGTTCTTCGACGCTCACGACTTCGTCGGTTACCTTGGCCAGTTCCAGAACGAAATCGACCACTTTTTCCTCATAAAGCGGCGCGCGAACGTTCTCGGCCACCTGGGGGTACTTGCGAAAGAGCTCCATCATCTGCGCTTCCTGGCCCGGATACTGCGCCACCTGAGCCCGGATCGCCCGGTTCATCTCGTCAGGGGAAACACTCACGCCGTTCAGACGGCCAATGTCGTTCAGAAGCAGGCCCAGCCGCACCCGGCGTTCGGCGATGGCGCGGTATTCGGTCCGCAGCGTGTCGTCGTCCTTGCCCTTGTCGCCCTCGTCGAGCTTATCGGCGGCCTTATCGGCCTCAATCCGCTGCCAGATCTGGTCGAATTCCCTGTTCGTCATGGTGTCCGGCGTCGGGAAATGTGCCAGTTCGGTCAGCGCATCCAGCAACGAGCGCTTCAGGCGCTGGCGGGACATCCGGTCGTAATCGGCCTGCATCCGTTCGGTGATCGCGGTACGCAGCTCTTCCAGCGTCTCCAGGCCCATCTTCTGCGCCAAAGCGTCGTCGACCGCCGCCAGCACCGATTTGCGCAGTTGCTTCACCGTGACGTCGAAGGTCGCTGCCTTACCCGCGAGATGCGCCGCATTGTACTCGGCCGGGAAAGTCACCGCGATCGTGCGTTCCTCGCCTGCCTTGGCACCGATCAGTTGTTCGGCGAAGCCCGGGATGAAGTCCGCACCGCCGATGTCGACGTTGATATCTGTCGCGGTGCCGCCATCGAACGGCACGCCATCGAGCATGCCCAGGAAGTCGATCGTCAGGACGTCGCCGGTGATGGCACCCTGAGCGTCGCCGCGCGCGGCCAGCTCGTCTTCGGTCAGGTCCACCAGCTCGCGCTGGCGCGATGCCAGGGTGGCAACGGCCTCATCGATTTTCTCGGGGGCGACGACGGCTTTCAGGCGGGTCAGGGCGATCGCCCCGAAATCCGGCATCTGGATATCCGGCAGAATCTCCATCTCGATCTTGAAAGACAGGTCCACGGCGGGGGAGGCCTTGGCGGCTTCCACGTCCACGCCCTCGATCTTCGGCTGCAATGCCGGACGCAGGCCGTTGTCTTCCACCACCTTGCGGGTCGCCTCGTTCACCGACTCATCGGCGATCTCAGCCGCGACAGCGACGCCGTAGCGCTGCTTGATCACCGGCATCGGAATCTTGCCCGGGCGGAACCCCGGCAGCTTGAGCTGCTTGCCCAGCGTGGTCAGGCGCGCCATGCGGCGGCTTTCGATGTCCGCGGCCGGCACGACGATCGCGTATTCGCGCTTCAGCCCGGCGGAGAGAGTCTCGGTAACCTGCATGTGCCCGCAAATCCTATATTAACTACGCGCCGGACGGGCGGTGGTGCGGGCGAAGGGACTTGAACCCCCACGGCTTGCGCCACCAGAACCTAAATCTGGCGTGTCTACCATTTCACCACGCCCGCGCCGCCAAGGCCCCCGGCATAATTCCCTGGGCCTTCATGACTCAAAGCGTACGCACCCGGGAGGACAAGCGTCTCCCCACGACTGCGAACACGGCGCTTTAGCGCAGGGCGTTCCTGAGGACAAGCGCGCGTTCGGCCGGGTAGTCGCGTAATCGCCCCCCTCAATCCTCGTCGTGCGTCCGCCGCACCAGGATCTCCCGCTTTCCGGCATGATTGGCCTGGGTGATAATCCCCTCCCGCTCCATCTGCTCGATCAGCTTCGCTGCTCGGTTATACCCGATGTTCAAATGCCGCTGGATGAAGGACGTTGACGCCTTGCCCTCCCGCGCCACCACCGCGACCGCCTGATCGAACAGGCCTTTCTCGCCCTCGCTGGCTTCGAGGATGCTGGGCACGCCGGATTCGCCGTCGGGCACCTCGGTCACTTCCTCGACGTAAGCCGGCTCGCCCTGAGACCGGAGGAAGGCGACCACCGCCTCGACCTCTTCATCCGACACGAACGGCCCGTGAATGCGGGAGATGCGGCCGGCACCCGGCATGTACAGCATGTCGCCCATGCCCAGCAGCTGTTCGGCCCCCTGCTCGCCCAGGATGGTGCGGGAATCAAACTTGCTGATCACCTGGAAGCTGATGCGGGTCGGGAAGTTGGCCTTGATGGTGCCGGTGATCACGTCCACCGAGGGGCGCTGCGTTGCCATGATCACATGGATGCCGGCGGCGCGCGCCATCTGCGCCAGGCGCTGCACCGCCTGCTCGATTTCCTTACCGGCGACCATCATCAGGTCGGCCATTTCGTCGACCACGACGACGATGAACGGCAAAGACTCTAGCGCCAGCGGCTGTTCCTCGAACGTGGGGCTCCCGGTGTCGGGGTCGAAGCCGGTCTGGACTTTTCGCGTCACCACCTCGCCCTTGGTGCGGGCCTCGGCGACCCGGTCGTTGTAGCCGCCGACGTTGCGGACGCCCAACTGAGACATGGCGCGGTAGCGGCGCTCCATCTCGCGGACGGTCCATTTCAGGGCGATCACCGCCTTCGCCGGTTCGGTGACGACGGGAGCCATCAGATGCGGAATGCCCTCATAGATGGACAATTCCAGCATCTTGGGATCGATCAGGATCAGGCGGCACTGGTCCGGCGACAGCCGGTACAGCAGCGACAGGATCATGGCGTTCACGCCGACCGATTTGCCCGACCCCGTGGTGCCGGCGATCATCAGATGCGGCATCCGCGCGAGGTCGGCGACGACCGACGTGCCGCCGATGTCCTTGCCCAATGCCAGCACCAGTTTGCCGGAGGCGTGGGTCACCTCATCGCTGGACAGAATTTCGCTGAGGTAAACAGTTTCCCGCCGGGCATTCGGCACCTCGATGCCGATCACGTTGCGGCCCGGCACGGTGGCGATTCGCACCGCGATGACCGACAGGCTGCGGGCGACGTCGTCCGCCAGCCCAATCACGCGGGCGCTGCGGATGCCGGGGGCGGGTTCCAGTTCGTACAACGTCACGACCGGGCCGGGGCGGATTTCGACGATGGTGCCCTGCACGCCGTATTCGGCCAGAACGCTTTCCAGCAGCCGGGCATTGCCCTGCAACGATTCCTCGGTTGGGCCGGAGACGATCCGCGCCGGCGGCCTTTTCAACAGAGTCAGCGACGGCATACGCCAACTGGATTCCGGCAATGCCAGCGTTTGCTGTTCCGCCTTGCGGTTGCCTGGCTGGGTTTTGCGGGTGTGCACGACCGGAATGCCGCCAGAGACACTGGCCGGGGCGGATACCGCCGAAGTGGGCTGCGGGGTCGGTTCGAACGCACGCGGCGGCGGCGGAACGGCGTCCAAATCGTCGTCCGGCAGGACGCGCAATGCCGACGCCGATGCGGCCGTTTTTGGCGAGCTGGGCCGGGCGACCGGCGGCAACCTTATTTCTTCCGGCTCCATCGGTTCTGTGCGGCTGACGATATTGGTCAGCCAGGCCGACGGGGTCACCCGGCGGGAACCCCGAGCGAGGGCGCCAGCGGCATCCATGCCGCCCGAGACGCCCATGCGTGCGGCGGCGGCGGTCACCCGCCCGGCGGCTTTCCATTCCCCGCGCGACAAGCCGAGGCTCATGACCGAAATTCCCGCGGCGGCCGTCACCCCGACCACCCAGACCGCCACCACGCCGACAGGACCGAACAGCGATTGCCCGGCATCGAGGCATAGTTTCGACAGCATGAGCCCGACCGCACCCCCGAGGCCCGCGGTCGCCGGCCATCCCAGCGCCCGAATAGCCGGAAAACTGGCGAAAACGGCGGCCAGCAGCGGCATCGCGATCAGCAAGCATACCAACCGCCACGCGATACTGCCGATCCCGCGATGCGACCCGATGCGCCACGCCCAGCTCAGCAAAGCCAGGCTCGGGAGCACGCCGACCAATCCGAACCCCTGCAACAACAGGTCCGCCAGGATCGCGCCTCCCTGCCCCGCCAGATTGGCGGCATGCCGGGTGGTGGCGGTATTCAAGGAGGGATCGAGCGCGTTGTAAGAGACCAACGCGAGCAACAGCGCGAGCCCCGCCATGGCGAGGAAGATGCCGCCGACCTCCGCCGATCGGTGCCCGATCAGCGCCTTTAACGCGGGCGAGGCGAAACTGCGCGCCTCCAGGTTGGGGGATCGGGTGGCCATGTCTCTTCCCTCGCACGCGCCCGAGTTCGGGTACGCACTCAAACATAGCTCGGAAGCTACTGATTAATAAAGGGGTACTTCCGAAGAACAAACGTCGGTGGTTCGGGACCGTTCGGCGGGCCGTTTGCTCGGCCGTTCGCTGGCAGGGAATGGACTTTGGGAATCGAGCAGAAGCGGCGTAACGTCGCCTTCAATCGAGGGGGTGCATACATCCGTGCCAGCCGGATCTCCGCCAGGTTCGCTATTCGGCGACCTCCAATGATTGTCGTTCTTCGAAACCGATGGAGCCAGGATTGCGGCGACAACATTGGTGTGCATCACTTTCGTTCTTATATTCTGCACTCGCCCCATCGCGGAGGTGTGGCTAAAAGATCGGGCAGATGAACGGGCACATACGGAGCGAAAAATGGCTCTGATAGCCAAAGTGAACCAGACGTTAACGCAACGCCAGGGCGAAAGGCTGGATTTAGATGCTTGAAGTCGCAATCGGAGTTCTCATCGCGGTCGTGGTCTCTGGTGCGCTGCGCTTGTTCGTCGCTTCCCATCGGAAGCGCATGGGCGGATTGCGCTTCCACCGCGACCGGTTTTTCGACATCGCTGCCCGCATACTTCTTGACGACACGATAGACGACGGTGTGCTGGTCAGAATCAAGGCCATGACCGAAGACATTGACCAAGCCAAAGCTTTCCGCGCGGTGAGGATGGCGGTGATTGAAATCGACAAGGAAATCAGGGCTGGGACATTCCGTCCGAAGCCTGTTGGCGTGCGCCCGGAGATTTGGGGCAGCCTGGCTTTTCATTATTTTCTAGCCCTCTCGTATTCCCGTCCAATCGAAGGATGGTTCCTGCGAGGGATGCTGGCGGGAGTGCTCGATCCTGTAGCTGGCAATCAAAATGCGGACTTAATCGATCGAAGAATTCACGACTTGCAAATCGCTCCTGCGTAGCTTTGCCGGCCGCAAGCCCTCCGATCCCGTCACGGCGCCTGCCACTAGACCATGATCGTTTGAGGTTGAATGCGATCTCGGCGTTGGATCATGGTCTAAGCCTTTGTTTGAGAGGGTGATTCACGCCCGAGGTTGAAGTCAACCTCAGGCGATCACGCTCTAGGGGGGGGCACTCCAGCGCCATTCTTTCAGGTTAAGCCGCAAACGCGATTGCCCTGGACCGGGTGGCCGGAATTTCCCATGCCTGCGCCCGCCCGTGAGCCAGGTGCTCACGGCCGGTGTGGCGGCGATGACGGGGGTGGCACATCGACTGGCGGGACCTGCGCCCATCCACCGTGCGCCGGGCGCTCGGCTGCCTGATCGGCGAACCGCCGCCCGCCATCGTCCCAAGCTGATGCCCCCTCGGCACCAACCCCGTCATCGCCGCCACACCGGCCATGAGCACCTGGCTCACGGGCGGGCGCACGCACGTGGAATTCCGGCCACCCGGTCATGGTCAATCGCATTTGCGCCTTTTGCGTTCAATTTTTCCGGTGGCCCACACCGGATTCGGGTGTTGAAGCCAAATGCGATCACCCTGCCGACAGATTGTCTGGCATCACAGTCGTTGCCGACGGCGACATTGCTATCAGGCACCAAGAGTGTTCGGGTTCAGCCCACCACTCCCGCCACGATCCCAGGCAAATCTGCTACGCGATGTTCGAGCCGGCGGAACCGCTGTTCG
>JANXTL010000149.1 GCA_025352375.1 Acetobacteraceae bacterium
GGGAAGTCGCGCAGCTCCTCCAGGAACGCGCGATTCCACGCCGCCCGGACGATCGCGACGTGCCCGGCCTCCACCTGAGTCGCAACGTATCGCGCCCGCCCGGTCTTCGGCCCGCTTTCCCGCGACGACACCACATGGAACCCGCGCAACCGCCCGGTGAACCAGGACGCCTGGAACTTTCCCGCCTGGCCGGGGTCTTGCGGCATGGCGATGGTGACCTTCCTGCCATCCTGTGCGGCCGTCTTCAGCAGCAGCTCCTCGACCTCCAGCCCGGAGCCGCGGATGCGCACGACGTCGAGCACGACCCAACGCCGGTCCCCCGCGCGCCAGAGCTTCACCCCGACCGTCCAGTCCGGCTCATTGCCGTCGTCTTTCGCCGTCGCCGCGAAGTCCCAGCCGCGGACCACATGCTCATCCGGCTCGCTGGCTTCGGTTTCGGTGATGCGATCGATCCGGAACACCGAACCGCCCGGCGCGTGCGGCCGTTGCTGATACAGCGCCGACCAGGCGCGATCGCCGATCAGCGCCCGCCGCCGAGCCAGGGCGTCCTTGCCCTCCCATTCCGGCCAAAGCGGCTCGCCGAGGGGCCGGCCCAGCGGATCGCCGGCCTCGGCCAGAGCCGGTAGCCGCAGGATGCGCCAGCCGTCCTC
The DNA here is from genome assembly GCA_025352375.1 of Acetobacteraceae bacterium. Taxonomy (GTDB): domain Bacteria; phylum Pseudomonadota; class Alphaproteobacteria; order Acetobacterales; family Acetobacteraceae; genus Rhodopila. Next base: position 651 of record JANXTL010000149.1, read on the forward strand.
GGCGCTTGCCTCCAGCAGGCCGCCGAGGTCGTCCTTGTGCCAGCGTGTCATGACCAGCGCCACGCGTCCGCCGGGCTTCAACCTTGTGGACACGTCCGACTTGTACCAGTCCCAGATGAAGTCGCGCTGCCGCTTGCTGTCCGCGTCGGCGTGGGACTTCACCGGGTCGTCGATGATGATCAGATCGGCGCGCCGGCCCACGACCGCCCCGCGCACGCCGACCGCGAGATATTCGCCGCCTGTCGTCGTCGACCAGTTCTCCGCCGCGCGGTGCCCGGGCTTGATCGCGAACCCAAGCCGCTCGGCATGCTCCTGCACCAGATCGCGCGCCCGCCGCCCGAAGGACCGCGCGAGGCCCAGCGAGTGCGAGGCGCAGATCACCATGGAGCGTGGGTGCCGCAGGAACCACCAGACCGGGAACAGCAGCGACGTATAGGTCGACTTGGCCGAACCCGGCGGCATCAGGATCATCAGCCGGTCGAATTCCCCGGCCGCCAGTTTTTCCAGTTCAGAAATGAGATAGAGGTGATGGGCGGCAGGCTGATAGCCAGAATCTTGCAGCGCTGCCTCCGCCCAGGTGCGGAGCGCACCGCGCAGATGGCTGGGGGTGTCTTGCTGTTCGATGGGGTTCCGGAGGGGTTTGGGGTGGGTTATGGACTGGGAGTCTGCGGGTTTCCGGGGTGGCGTGACCGACACCGTATCGTCATCCCGGCGCATGGCGGGACGCACGTCTTTGCCTGAACCGGCACCGCGAGCCGTGGGCGCCGGAATCCATCGGCATGATGGCGATACAGGCGAAACCGCGAGAGCCGAAAGCAACGGCCGCGTGGGCGCGCTTCAGGTATCGTAATAGGAAGCTTCGCATAAATCGGGGTGTTTGGGCAAGCTATTTTTCTTATGAACCCCGCGGCGACATGCCAGTCAATCGAGGCGCATCCCTCGTCCGGGCTGTCGTCGGGTTTGGCTTGACGCCATAAATTTTTGTGATACATTAAATGCGTGGATATCAGATTCGATCCGGGCAATCGTGCCACCACTTTGCGGGAACGCGGACTGGATTTCGCTGACGCCGGACTGGTCTTCGCCGGCCGGACGGTCACCGTCCAGGACCGCCGCGGAAATTAGGGGGAGGATCGGTTCATCACCGCCGGACATCTTTACCGTGACGGCGGCCAAAGGTGCGTGGTTCTGGTCTGGACACCGCGCGATGGCGCCCGTCGCATCATTTCCATGAGGTATGCCAATGCCGAGGAAGAAGCCCGCTGGTTCGGCTGACTGGTCCGATCCGGATGACGCCCCCGAACTGACCAGCGAGATGCTGGATACCGCCGAGGTATTCGACGGCGACCGTTTCGTCCGTCGCGGGCGTGGCCGGCCGAAGGCCGATGCGGTGAAGGAACAAATCAGCGTGCGGCTCGATCCCGACGTGATCGCCAGGCTGCGCGAAGCCGGACCGGGGTGGCAATCACGGCTCAACGACCTGCTCCGCGTAGCACTTGGGTTGGCGGAGGCGGGGAAGCGCGCCGCTTAAACATAAAGCTTTCCATACTGGAGGCCAAAACGCGATTCGCCGAAGCAGCCGACACCGCGATGTCGGCCTGGGTTAGACCGGCCGCCAGCCGTGCGTCGATCATCTCGCCAACGACGGGGAAGATGGGGCTGAGGCGGTCATACGCGGCCTGGACCTCGGGATCGGTCAGCAGCGCTCGCCGGAGTTTCGCGAGATTGGTCATGGTTCGATCTCCTTTGCCCGCCGTTCCGCCAGGTCAAGGGCGGCCTTGGGCGTCGTTTGGCTCTTTTGACGAAAGCATGCCCCACGATAACCCGCTGGCCCACGATGGTGACGTAAATCGCCCGAGCGATGCCGTCCCGCCCGCTGAACCGCTGAACCGCATCTGCCAGAGCTTGTCGCGGAGATGCTTCACGTGAGGATGGCCGACACGCTCCAGGCCCACGGCCTCGATACGCTCCCCGAGGCGCAGAAAAGCCGCCTGCCTATCCTTCGGCAGGGCGGCGATTTCGGCATCCACGACGGTGCCCAGGGTTTGCACGGTCCGAGGCATCGGGCGGCCCGCTCTGGCGACGTCGCACGGGCTGTGCGCGACCGCTCAACTGGATCACCGTGATCACACACCACTCCGAATGCGCCGGCGGCAGACTGACACAATGTGATGTGTATCGGGGACGGGAGTGACATTTCTATCGGGTGCTTACAAATCGGTGCCGCAGAAGGG
>JANXTL010000177.1 GCA_025352375.1 Acetobacteraceae bacterium
CAGGAAGCCCACCCCGACGCCGATGCCGATCATCCAATGGCCGGCCGTGGTGTAGAGGACGTCGTGCAGGAATTGCATCGCCGACACTGGCGGTTCGGGGCCGAGCGTCGCGCTGTAGATGGTCTGCGCCGCGCCCATCCAAAGCAGAAAGGTCATGATCAAAAACAACCCCAGAATTGCGATGCGCCCAATCGCGGGGGAGGTCAGGACTCCGAAGGCATGCACCCAGTTGGTGTCGTCCTCCTGCTCGCGCCGGCGGCTCATTTCATAGAGGCCGATGGCGGCGAAGGGCCCGACCAGCGCGAAGCCGGAAACCAGGGGGAACAGCAGCGGCAGCATCTGGTAGCCGAACGCGACGCGCGCCATCAGCAGGCCCAACAACGGGTAGATCACGCACAGGAACACGACGTCCGTGCGGCAGGCGCCGAAGTCGGCGGCGCCCTGGCGCAGCGCGTCCTTGAGATCGGCGATGCTGATTCGACGGATTTGCGGCACTCCACGGATGGACGCGTCCTTATGCCAATACTCATTTGGTGCGCGCGAGCCGATCTGGTGGATGGCGCGGTCGAGCTTTTCCAGGCCCCAGGCAGGGGGGGTGCGGATCGTCATGGCGGCTTCTCCCGAGTCGTCGTTCGTGGAGCCGGCAATCCGGACGCATGCGGCACTCGTCGATCAGTCGCCGAACGAGCGGATCGCGGCCAAGTGCTGACGGTTGTAGCAGGTTCTGGCAGCCTGTAGTAGAAATTCGTCGTCTGTTCGCCTAGGAGGACCGCATGGATATCCAACACGTTGTCGTTCTGATGCTGGAGAACCGATCGTTCGACTGTATGTTGGGGGGGCTTTACCCCGATAACCCCATGTTCGACGGGCTAACGGGTTCGGAATCAAATATCTGGCACAAGCCGGACGGCACCCAGGAGGTCGTTCCGGTCTGGAACGATCCCAACATGACGTTGGCGCTATTGACCACGCCAACGCCCGACACCGGGGAGCTGTACGCCGATATCGCGCTCCAAATCGCGGGCGTGGGCAACGACCCAAGCCCAATGGGCGGCTTCGTCGACAATTACATGCGGCTGAAGCCGGGCGATGCGGCTTACGACATGCGGGCGCCCATGCACTATTTCACCCCCGACCAGGTGCCGGCGCTCAGTCAGCTCGCTCAGGCGTTCGGCGTGTCGGACCGATGGTTCTGCTCGGCTCCGAATCAGACCTGGCCGAACCGGTTTTTCGTGCATACCGGGACCGCGAACGGCTACGTCAATAATTCGCCGCCGCGGTTCCCATACACCATGGAAACGGTATTCGGCCGCCTGTCCAGCGTCGGAAAAAGCTGGACAATTTATTACAGCGACTTCCCACAAACCGCGACCCTGGCAAAACTATGGTCCGAGGTCCGGCACTTCAGCCATTTTGAGGAGCATTTCGCCGCGGACGCCGCCCGAGGCGCCCTCCCGGCCTACAGCTTCATCGAGCCGCGCTACTTTGCCGATGAGATAAATGGCACGCCACCGAACGACGGCCACCCGCCGCACAACGTCGCATTCTCGCAACAACTGATCGCCCGGGTTTACAACGCCCTGCGCGGCGGGCCGAAATGGAGCAACACGCTGCTGATCGTCACCGCCGACGAGCATGGCGGCTGCTACGACCATGTCGTTCCGCCGGCCGCGACGCCGCCGGGGGGCCAAACACCGGATGGTTTCGCCTTCGACCGGTTCGGGGTGCGCGTGCCCACCGTGATCGTGTCGCCTCACGTGCCCGCCGGGAGCATCCTGCGGGCAGCGGGATCCGTGCCGTTCGATCATACCTCGATCATCGCGACGCTGCGGGCGCTGCATGGGTTTGGACCGTTGACCGCGCGCGACGCGGCCGCCCCGAGCGTTTTGGATGTGCTGGATTTCGGCCAGGTCAACAATGGACCGGAGTCCATTCCGGTGCCGGCGTCGCCGGTCTTCATTAGCACGCGGGCCTCCATAAACACGTCGATCGACGCGAGCGGGCTGCAAGTCAGCCTGCACGCCGTTTCGACAGCCCTGCCACTGCCGTACGCGGATATCGACACGCATTGCCAGTACTTGGCGTCAACGCCGCCGATCCCGCCGCTTGTGAACCCCACCGCGGCGCAAGCGAAAGTGGGTGTTGTGGAGCGGTTTCAGGCTTTCCTGCGCCGCGATGAGATTATGCCCGCGCCGTTATTGCCGACGACCGATCCCGCTGCGGCAGGCGCGACACAAGGAAGCCCACAATCGCCAAGTTGACCACGTTGAACAGAACGCCCGTGGCGAAGGCCGGCGTATAGGTGGCAAAATGGTCGTAGAGGACGCCGCCGAACCAACTCCCCACCGCCATGCCGGACATGCCGGTGAACAGCACGGCGGGAATGCGCCATGAGGCCTCGGCGGAGGGAAACAAGTCCCGGATCGCCACCGAATACGATGGGATAATGCCGCTGAAGCCCAGCCCGAACGCGGCGGCGATGACGAACAGGCCCCGCTCGTCCTGCGTCAGCAGAAAGGCGCCGATGGCGACGGCTTGGCATGCGGACCCCACCAGTACGGTGCGCAGGCCGCCGATCCGGTCGGCCAGCGCCCCCCAGAACTGGCGGGAGACGAATGCGCAGCCAAGCAAAACGGAAAGCATCAGCGCCCCGTGCGTCGGGCTGATACCGATGTCGCTGCAGAACGCCACCAGATGGGAACTGGGAATCGCCATCGGGATGCAGCAGCAGAACGCCGCGAGGCAGATCAACCCCTGCGCCACGTTCGGCCGCATCCCCAAGACCGAGCGGTCGCGCGCGTGGGCGGCGGGGCCG
>JANXTL010000213.1 GCA_025352375.1 Acetobacteraceae bacterium
TTCGATTTCGTCGATTAGCACGATGGCTTCGGATTGAAGGGGATCTGGCAAATGCGGGTTCGCGAGAGCCATACGCAATGCGAGATCGGCGGCCATGGCCAATACGATTCGATAACCGCCGCTGAGTTGTTCGAGAAGGAGCTTTTCTGGTGGGCTGTTTCCGGGCTTCCGCCGTACGACGAACTGGGCCGGATATTCAATGTGCGGCTCAGAAACATCGGGTAACATGCCGCTTATCGCCCGGCGAACCGAGGCAAGCGCGGGTAGTCGGAGCGTGGAGTCCTGTTTGTCTCGTTGAAGACGCAATTCTTGGTTCTCATTCGCGTAAAACCACTCGACCATCGCCTTAAAACTAGTTTTGCGCGCCAGTGCGTCGATATAGGTGTCGAACCGATGAAATTCACTTTGAAAGCCGCGTTTACGCTCCGGGATATCGAATACGGCGCGATCGGTATCGTAAAATGCGATAACCGGTATCGTCGTTTCTTTGGAATTCTCGACGGCAGTCGCGAGCGTTTCAACGTATTTTAGAAACGACATCGTCCCGGACAATCGATCCGTGCGGAATCGGGTCGCCAGTCCACTGCGTCCATAGTAGCGACGCCATTGGATGGCCTCGGCTCCATCCAAGGTGTCCCAAGCATCCAGCTCGACCGATGTAAAACTAAAAGCATCCGATCGGCGATCGGACTTGCGGAAATTGATACCACCGCGACCCGCGAGGTGAGTCGGAATCGCTCCTAACCCCACGGCTATCGCGGCAAGCACACTCGTCTTCCCGTGCGCGTTATTGCCGTGCAAAACCGTCAGCGCCGGGTCGAGCGGCACGGTCAGCGAGCGAATCGCCCGGAAGTTCTCGGCATGCACGGAGCGCAGCTTCATGCGCCTTGCATACACCGCCTTAACGACGGGTCAACGTGTGTGTCCCCATTCAAGGCTCGACCGCCCGCCCGCCAATCGGCACACTCCGGTCACACAATGCGGTGACCCGCCTATGCCAACCACCTTCAACTTCGGACTCTCCGGCCGCCGTGCCATCGTCACCGGCCACCGCGGCGGCATCGGGTCCGCCATCGCGCGTGTGCTGACCCGGGACGGGGTGGAGGTCATCGGCCTCGATCTGCCGGATTTCGATCTTGCCGACACCGCCACGCTGGAAATCCGGCTGCAAAAGCTCATCGCCGAGAAAGGCCCGGTCGACATTCTGGTGAACAACGCCGGGATCACCGTCCTCGGCTCGGTCACCGAAACGCCTCTGGCCGAGGTCGAGCAAGTCTTCCGCGTCAACTTCCTGGCCGCCTATGCGACGATGGCCGCGGTGATCCCGGGCATGGTGGCGAAGGGGAAGGGCGCGATCGTCAACATCGCCTCCGACCAGGCGCTGATCGGCAAGCAGGTGAGCGCGGCCTATGGAGCGTCCAAGGGTGCGATCGCGCAGTTATCGCGCTCCGCCGCGCTGGACTGGGCGCGGCATGGCATCCGGGTGAATTGCATCGCGCCTGGCAGCACCGACACCGCCATGCTGCAGATGGTAATCGGCAATCTGGCGCAGCAATATCCCGAACGGTTCCCGGTTTCCTCGACCGAATTCTACACGGCGGGGGTGCCGATGGGCCGCTTCGCCGACCCGGAGGAGATCGCCAACGCCGTCGCCTTCCTGGCCTCCGACGCGGCGTCGTTCATCACCGGCATCGTCATGCCGGTCGACGGAGGGGGAACCGCACAATGAAAGTCGCGGTCGTCACCGGGGCCACGCGGGGCATCGGGCGCGCCATCGCCGACCGCCTGCGGCATGAGGGATTCCGAACCATCACCACCGCTCGGCATCCGCCCGCCGAACACGACGCCGATTTTATGGCTTGCGACGTAACCTCCGCTCAATCGGTCAATGACCTGTTTATAAAAATTAAATGGGAGCACGGACACGTCGATGCGTTGATCAACAACGCCGGTATCGCCGGGGCCAACGCACTGGATGGCGACGACGACCTCTGGCACTCGATCATGGCGTCCAACTTGCACGGCACCTATCACTGCTGCAAAGCGGCGCTACCGCTGCTGACCGACAACGGCGGGCGCATCGTTAACATGGCCTCGGTCCTCGGCTTGCGCGGGGTGCCGGATCAGACCGCCTACTGCGCGGCCAAGCACGCGGTCGTCGGCTTTACCCGATCGCTGGCACTGGCGCTGGCGCCGCGCGGCATTACGGTGAACGCGCTCTGCCCCGGTTGGGTCGATACCCCGATGGCGCACCAACGCTTCGGCGAACTGGGCATCACGCCCGAGCAAGCCGCGGCGGGCGTGCCGACCGGCCGTATCGCCACCCAAGCGGAGATCGCCGACGCCGTGGTCTGGCTGCTGCGCCCGGAATCGCGGGGCATCACCGGCCACGCATTGCCCATTGAGGGCGGTGGGCTGGCACTCCCATGACGCCCCCGCCGCGCGTCAAAGCCAGCCTCACGGTCAGCATCGCGTTGCGGATGGGGGACATGAACGGCAAGCCCGGCATGGTGCTGCGCAAGGGCGATCCCGACGCTGGCGGCATCTTGGTTGTCTTGCACGGGCGTGAGGGGCTGGTCGTCCTGTCCCGTTTAACCGATCCCGACGGCGGCCACGCCTGGATCAAAGCGACCGGCGCCGCCCCGGTGGATCAGGACGCGGCGGACACCTACATCGCCCGCCAGGTGAAATTCGATCCCGATCTGTGGGTGCTGGAGTTCGAAACCCCCGACATGATCCCACCATTCGAGGCGAAGATTCTGTGACCGAGGTTTTTGTTCTGTTCGTTTTCGCGCCGGCGTGAGAACATCCCCGAGGTTCATTCAAACGACAGGAGAGCGTCCATGGCTGCCATCAAAGGTCACTGCGCGTGCGGTAAAGTGAGCTACGAATCCTCGGCCGAACCCGCTTTCACGGGCGTCTGCCATTGCAAGGACTGCCAGCGCCATAGCGGCAGCGCGTTCAACGTGGTGATTGGCGTGCCGACCGCCACCCTGACGGTGAGCGGCGAACTCAAGAGCTATGTTTCCACCGCCGATAGCGGCAAGCAGAGCGTGCGCAAATTCTGCCCGAACTGCGGCTCCACCATCCTGTCCGAGCCGGAGGCATTCGCGGGCGTTTCCATCGTCCGCGTTGGCACCCTCGACGACACCAGTTGGATCAAGCCGGGGATGCAGATCTACTGCGAAGCCGCGCAGCCCTGGGTGTCCCTGGGCGGCGACATGCAAAGCTTCCCGAAAATGCCCGGCTAGAGCGTGATCGCCTGAGGTTGACTTCAACCTCGGGCGTGAATCACCCTCTCAAACAAAGGCTTAGACCATGATCGAACGCCGAGATCGCGTGCAACCTCAAACGATCATGGTCTAAGTGCCCGACTGGAACATTCGACCCGGCCGCGACACGGACGCGGCCGGGTTCATTGCATTAATCGGAGCCTGCTGGTCCCTTTATCCCGGCTGCGTCCTGGATGTGGACCGGGAGGAGCCGCATTTGCGCGCCCTTGCGTCGTATTATGCCGACCAGGGGGGCGCGCTGTGGGTGGCGGAACAAAGCGATACCGTCATCGGCATGATCGCGACAAAGCCGCTGGACGCCGGCCCCTGGGAGATCTGCAAGGTCTATGTCTCCCCCGATCTGCATGGCGGCGGGCTGGGGCATGCCCTGTTGGATGTCGCGGAACATCGCGCCATCGCCGCCGGTGCCACGCGCCTGGCCCTTTGGTCCGACACCCGCTTCGACCGAGCGCATCGGTTCTATGAAAAACGGTCTTACGTGCGGTCCGGCCCCATCAGGGTGCTGCACGACATCTCCAACTCCCTTGAATACGCCTATGCCAAGCCAATCGAGGGAATCGAGGTCCTCGACGCCGCCGCCGCGGCATCGGCCATCGCTCGGCTGTCGCACATCCTGATCGGCTGCGTAGCGGAGGGCGCCGGCGTGTCCTTTCTGCCGCCATTGGCTCCGGAAGCCGCCCAGGCTTTCTGGCGCGCCGCCGGCTCCAAGGTAGCGGCCGGCACGCATGTGCTGTTGGCCGCCTGGAATGGCGGTGTGTTGGCTGGCACTGCCACGCTCGCCATGGACATGCCGCAAAACCAGCCGCACCGCGCCGAAGTCGCCAAAGTGCTGGTGGACCCCGCGATCCGCCGAAGGGGCTTGGCCAGGGCGTTGATGACACGCGTGGAGCAGGAGGCCACCCGCGCCGGCCGACCGTTGTTGTTGCTCGATACCCAGGCCGGTGGCGCTGCGGAGCGGCTTTACCGGTCGATGGGCTGGACCGAACTCGGGACGATGCCTGGGCACGCGCTGCATATGGATGGAACATTCGGCGATACCGTGTTCTTTTGGAAGCGGCTGGCGGTCGATGGCTGACAAACCTCGATGCAGCCAATGTTGCGGTCTTCGATGGAGCCCGGGCTGCGTTTCTCGAACGGGTTTTGACACCTGCCAATGCATTCGCCGATCCAGAGACATTTGAAATCCGCACCCACGCATTCGAGGGGAAGCCCCCAGGGAGCGCGGTCGTAGAATTCCTGGCGGCGCTGGTGCGTGCCCACGATGTTGGGTTTTGGTCGCAGTAACGCGTTCGGAGCAGCTTTGTCGCCGATGTAATTGCGGCGATGGCTCACCGGTTTGCCGGAATAGCGACGATCGACGTTAACACATTCGTCGACAGTCGTTTTGCGGATTTCCCTGCCGACGCGATCATTCGTCCGCGCCATCATGGGGCTGTGACGGCCGTGTTCGTCGCGCAGACCATCGATAAATTGACTGAAGCGATGTTGCTGGCTCAGGAGCTGCGTATCCGGCGGGAGAGCGGAACGCGCGTCGCCGCGGTGATCGAAGACATTAAGGGATTCCCGCTCCAGGGCCGAAAAGCCCAGCGTGCAATGAACCGAGTTCATGCAACCGTGTTCTATCGAGGCGATGAGGATGGGGCGCTGGATCGATTGGCAGAACTGGCGGGGTTGCAGGCGGCCTGACTGATAACCCCCCGCAAGCTGTCCTTGACTCCCCCAAGACCCCACCCATAGCCTCCTCCCGCCGAGCACCGCGATGCTTGGCCGATCCGGCGTCCGAACGCTTCCGGCTGCCTAACCAAAATGAGGGAACGGAATGTCTGTACTCAATCGAATCCTGGGCTGCGTCCTAAGCGCGGCTTTCGTGTTGCCAGCCATCGCCGCGGAGCCAGTACGGGGTGTGACCGACACCGAAATTCTGATCGGCACAGTCACCGATCTATCGGGAGTGACGGCGATCCAGGGGGTCAACAACGCCAACGCTGTGCGCCTGCTGTTCGAGGAGCTCAACGCCCGCGGCGGCATTAACGGCCGCAAAATCCACTACATCGTGGAGGACAGCCAGTACCAGGTGCCTCGCGCCGTGCAGGCGATCAACAAGCTACTGAACAAAGACCAAGTGTTCATGACGCTGCAGGACGGTGGAACGCCGATGAACAATGCCACCTTCGCCATGGCGCACGAAAAGGGCACACCCAAGCTGCTGCCATTGAGCGCCGCTCGGGCGATGTTCGAGCCGTTTCACCATCTGAAATTCAGCCAGTTCGCGTCCTACGTCGATCAGATCCGCGCTGCGGTGAAATACTTCGTCGAACAGCGGGGCAAGAAGACGGTGTGCGTGATGTATCAGGACACGGACTTCGGCAAGGACGTGCTGGCCGGTGCCCAGTTACAGACCGAGGCGATGAAGATGACCATCGCCGGCACCACCGCGCATAAGCCGACTGACGTCGATTTCTCTGCCAATCTGCTCAAACTGAAGGAGGCCAACTGCGATCTGCTCGTCCTCGGCACCATTGTGCGCGACACGCAGCAGATCATTTCCCAGGCCAGGAAGATTGGCTGGAACGTCGATATGGTTGGACAAACCGCATCCTACGATACCGCGATCGCCGAAGCGCCGGGCGGCACGGGTGAGGGGTTTTATTCCATGACCGCCTCCCTCTACGCCTATCCGGATGACCCTCGTCCGGCGGTGCGGGACCTGCAGACGCGGTACCGCGCGAAGTACGGGATCGACATGAACTACATCGGTCAGGTCGGTTATTCGGCCGCCGAGATCGCGGTGGATGCGCTGAAACGTGCCGGGCGCGATCTGACGGTGGAAACCTTGGTGGCGGCGATGGAATCGACCAAGGATTTCGTAGACGTGTTCGGCACGCATTACTCGTTCGGACCGAACAAGCATCAGGCGACGACGTCGGCCTATCTGGCGGTCATCAAGAACGGGCGTTGGGTACCCGTCCTCGACCACGCTTTAGCCTACTGACCGGCTTCGATCCGAGCCCACAGGGCTCGGATCGAGTCTTTCATTTGCAGGGATTCGGCCCAGCGGTCGGAGAGTTCCCGCCCGTCCGGGCCGGTGATGGCATACGGCGGCGGGCCAATCTCGCACAGGAAGGTCAACGCCGCGTCCGGGCCGGCGCGGCGGCGCCATGACCGAATAGCGTATTCCCACCAGCCCATGAACAGATCGACCCAGCCTTGGTTCTGCGGGAAATTCAGGCTGACCTGGATTTGCTCCCGCGTCGCGACGCGGCCGTGCAAGCCCCAGCAATTGTCCAGGATGCGGTGCATCAGCGCGTGATTCTCGTCCGACACCGGCCAGGCAAATTCGCGGCCGAGCAGATAGTGGGAGATGTCGCCGGTCAGGCGGAGGTCGGGGAAGCAGTCCAGCAGATGGAGGGTGAAGAACAGGTCGGTGGTCATCCTGTCGCGGTGGGTTTCGATATGCACGGGAACGCCGGCCTCGGCCGCCAGGCGCCGCCACCCGTCGATGTACGGGATGCAGTCCTCCAGCCGGTACGGGCGCACATCCGGTTGCAGATTGACGTGGTCGGCGCCGAGTTCCTTCACCAGTGCCAGCACCGGCGCCAGATCGGCAACCGATCGCGGGTAGCACTGCGCCTGCCAGCTCATGTTATTGGCGCGCAGGAAGCCGGTCACGTCGCGGGCGAAAGCAGGATCGACGAAGCGCACGCCGCTTCCGTCGAATCCGGCGTCCCGGATCATCTCCAACTGGCGCGGGACAGGGTATTCCGGCTCGTCCGCCTGACGCCGCTCCATGGCCCAGAGCGATTGGTAAACCAGCAGTTTTTGCGCCAACGTGGCCTCCCCGGGCAATTACGGACAAATCCTCGCTTGACGGGCGGCCCGTGGCAACCCGAGGCTGCCGTCCGAAAGGGAGAGCATCCGATGATCGAACCCGCGTATATCCGCATCATGGCGCAGTACAACAGCGAGATGAACCGCCGCATCTACGCTGGCGCGGCGCAGTTGACCGATGAGCAGCGGCGGGAGGACCGCGGCCTGTACTGGAAATCCCTTCACGGCACATTGTGCCACTTGTTGTGGGCAGACCGGCAGTGGATGTCCCGCCTCGACGGTTGGCCCCCGAACACCGTCCCCAACCCGCAAAGTCCGACGTTGATCCACGATTTCGCCGAGCTGCGGGACGCGCGGGTCGAAGCCGACGCCAAGATCGAGGCCTTCGCTGCCCGCATCGACGACGCCTGGTTGGCGGAGGACCTGACCTGGTGGAGCGGCGCCGCCAAGAAAGAGATGCGCAAGGAAAAGCGCGGGCTGATGGTGCACTTCTTTAACCATCAGACCCATCACCGTGGCCAGGCGCATGCCGCGTTGACTATGTTCGGTGTGGATCCGGGTGATACCGATCTGTTTCTGGTAGTGCCGGGGCTATAGGCGCCGACGGGCGGTCGATGCCGTTGCTATACACAATGGATCAAGGGCGGACGATAACCATGATCACGATCGCAACCAGGAGAAGTGTCGGAACTTCATTGGCTATCCGATAAAAACGATGGGTCTTAGTATTGCGGTCCTCCAAAAATAACCGCCGCCATTTCGACATGGCGCCGTGGAATCCGGACATCAGCAGGACCGCGGCTAATTTGACGTGCCACCAGGGCGCTGACCAATCGACGATGCCCGGCGTCAGAACCAGCATACTTCCGAAAAACCAGGTGGCGATCATCGCGGGGTTGATGATTTGCCGGAGCAACCGGTGCTCCATCACCTTAAAACGCTCACTTTCGGCGGAACCCGGCTGCAAATCGCAGTGGTAGACGAACAAGCGCGGCAGATAAAACATGCCGGCCATCCATGCGACCATGGAGATCACGTGGAACGCCTTGGTCCAGGGGTAGACGGTGGCCAGGAAGGGGACGGTCATACCGCCGCCTTTAGCAGAACGGGCAACGCGTGCATCGGACGAAATGGAATCGCGCCGGCCTGCCTGAGTCCCGCGCCGTCGTGACCCGGGGCATAGCCGAGGCAGGCCATGCCAGCCGCGCGCGCCGCTTCGGCGCCGGCCGCGGAGTCCTCGATCACCAGGCAGTGTGCGGACGCGACGCCTTCGGCAGCCGCGGCCTCCAGGAAGACGTCGGGCGCGGGTTTGGCTCTGCCGCCGCGGGCAATGATCTCCGCGCCGCTGTGCACGCGGTCGCGCATAAGGTCGGACCAGCCGACGCGCCCAAATTTGGCGTTCATCTCGGTGTGGGAGGAGTTGGAGGCGACACGCCAAGGCAGCCCAAGGGAGGTGACACCGCTCAGTGCCTCCCGCGCGCCGGGAATGGGCTCCACTTCCTGGCTGAGCACGATTGAAAGACGCGCAACGAGGTCGTCGACCCAGCCGTTGCGGATGGCGCTGCCGGTTCGGGCTTCGATCAGGGGCACCATGTCGTAGAACGACAGCCCCAGGAAACGGCGGTGGCATTCCTCGGGCGTGACGATCCAACCCAATTCGGTGATGGCAGCCGCACATACCCGATCGCACAGGGCTTCGCTGTCGATGAGCACGCCGTCGCAGTCGAAGATGACCATTCGGATGGGTTGCTCCCGGGCGGCGAGGAAGGCTCGGGCTTCCTCGGTCATCCCCGGCTAACCCTTCGGCTCGACATCCAATCTGACGGCGATCCCCTCCAGCCCCGGGGCCGCCGCTGGGTAGCGGTCCAACACCAGCGGATCGTGGCCGGGGATGATACCGTTCTTCTGGCTGCTCAGTTTGCGCATGGTTTCGTAGCCGTTCAGCGTGTCCACATGGCTGTGGAGGATGGGGAAGGCCCGTCCTTCTTCCATGTTGGCATAGAAGTGGCTGGCATCTGCCGCCAGCACCATCCAGCCGCGCTGGGTCCAGACCCGCACCACCTGCAAGCCCTTGCTGTGACCGCCGACATGGTGAACGGTCACGCCCTCGGCGATCTCGTCCACGCCGTCATGAAAGGCGACGCGGCCGGCGTAGAGCTTGCGGACAATGTTGACGACGTCCTCTTCCTCGAATGGGCCACGCAAGCCGGGCTGGCAAATGCAGCGGCCGGTGCAATATTCCATCTCCGAATCCTGAAGATGGTATCTCGCGCGCGGAAACATGTCGTAATTGCCGCAATGGTCGTAGTGCATGTGCGACAGGATCACGTTTTCCACCTGATCCGGTTCCACACCGATGGCCTTCAGTCCCACGGCGGGGGAGCGCAGAAACTGTCTCCCCCTTTTTACGCCCATCGCCTCATCGAATCCGGTGTCCAGAACGATCGTTCTGGACCCCTGCACGATCGCCCACACGAAGTAATCCAACGGCATCGGCGCATCGTGCGGGTCGCCGCCGATGAAGTTGTTGGACCGCCGAGCCGCGGGGTTGTGGGCGTAACGGACGGCGTAGATTTCCCACGGGGATGTGGCGTTTTGGGTCACGACGCCCTCGGCCAAACTGCCGGGTGGGTCGCCACGGCCGCCGGGAACACCGGCACCGGCTCGCCGTTGCGCCATTGCACCACGCACAGTTTGGCGCCGACGCGGCGGCCCTTTTCGTCGAACTTGATGCGCCCATCGGGGAAGAAGCGGGCAGGGCCGTCCTTGATGTCCATCGTGTGCAAGGCCTGCATGACCTTGTTCTTGTCGGCCGAACCGGCGTGCTCGATGGCGGCGGCGTAGGTCATGACGTGGGTGTAACCGAACAGCGAGTCATGGCCGAACCAAGGCTCCTTCGTGCGTTCGATGAAGCGCTTGGTGATGTCGGCCATCGCCTTGCCGGGCCAGTTGGCCAGTCCGACGATGACACCTTCCAAATGTTCCTTGGTGGTCAGCTTGGCCAGCTCCGGCTGGCACCAATGACCGCCGCCGCCGACCATCGCCATCTTCTGCGACGTCAGGCCGAATTCGGCGAATTTGTCGACCAGGATTTTGTCGTCGCCGGCGTTGGTGGATTGCAGCAGCACGAAATCCGGTTTCCCCGTCCGCAGCTTCTGCACGATGGAGGTGGCATCGGCGAGCGGCGGGGAGAAGATCTCGTCCGCCACGATGGTCAGCTTCTGGTCGGGCACCACGATCTCGCGGATCGCCTTGTAGAAGCTGACGGAAGACGCGGAATTGTCGCCGACCAGCGCGACCTTGGACGGGCGCTTGGCGCCGGCTTTCTCCGCCATGTCCATAATGATGGGCACGAGGTCCTTGGCCTGCGCGTCGGCGGTGGGCGACGCCTGGAAGACGTACTTAAAGCCGCGGTTGGTGATCAGGTCCGAATACGACAGCGTCATCCACGGCACCTCGGCGCGTTCAGTCACTTCCGTCGCGGCCAGGGTGAAGGTCGACAGCCAGCAGCCGAAACCGCCGGACAGACCGGGCTCCTGCGCGACCATGCGCTGTGCCGCGTCCTTGGCCTTTTCCGCGGACTCCCCGGCGTCGAATTCGATCAGTTTGAGCTTGGCCCCGCCGAGGGCCTTGATACCGCCGCTGGCGTTCACTTCCTCGATGGCCATGCGGGCGCCCATTTGCTCCAGCAAGCCCGACCGCGCCCACGGGCCGGACAGCGGCACCAGCATCGCGAGCTTAACGTCCGGCTTCGCCTGTGCTCGGGCAAAGCGCGTGCCGGCGAGAACGGTGGCCCCGGCGAGGGCGGTGCGGCGGGTGATTTGGGTCATGGTTGGGTCTCCCTGTTGGATTGGTGGTGGGTGTAGCGCT
>JANXTL010000229.1 GCA_025352375.1 Acetobacteraceae bacterium
GGCAGAATTGGCGATGGCGAAAGGCATGGCGCGGGATAGCAGGGCCTGCCTGCTATGCTTCGAGCGGGACCCCGCCCATTGCCACCGGCGCATCGTGGCGGGTCTGGTGTGCGAGGAAACCGGGCAGGATGTGACCGATCTGACCGCGATCAGCTAACAAAGCGTGCCAGCCGCACAGCGGTGTGGCCGCGCGTTGGGCGCAGGCTGGGCATGACCAGCAAACAATCGTCGTGCGGGGTACGGAATTCGGTTTCCCCCTCCAGCGCCAGCAGCGTGTTGCGCTCCGGTATGACCTGACCGCCGCGCCAGGGCTGCACGAAGGCGAAGGTGCTGCTCGACGCCGTGATCGTCTGGGTCACTTCGGCCAAACGCTGCTCGACCGGCAAGACCGCCGTCAGCGGTGCATCGGGGCCGACCATGCCGAGGCCGCGCAGCAGCCCGCCGATGCAGTCCAGTGCGGTCGCCACGGTGGACGGCTGCCAGTGCTGCCCGGCTTCCACCAGATTGGCCGACCAGGTCGTGTCGGGGTCGGTAAAGCGGGTGTAATCGATAATGCGTCTGCCGTTCGCATGCCCATCGTCCGCGACGATCAGCGGCGGCGCCCCAATCAGGCGTGCCAGATCGCGGCCGCGCGATGCGCTGCCGCATAACATCAGCGGATCGGCGTCCCACAGCATGGAGTGGATATCCAGCACCACCTCCGCCGTATCGATCAGTGGCCGAAGCTCCCGTGCACGGTTCAGTTCGATGGAATGACGCGGCCCGTCCAGCACCGCTTCGTCCCAGATGCGGTTCAGATCCTCGTCGACAAAACGGGATGCGGTGGGGTGGGCCGGATCGAAGCGGTCGTATGCGGATAAATTACAAAAAACGAATGACAGCCGTCCGGTCGTCGGCACCAGCCCATCCCGCAGCAGGCGGTCGAGCGCGATCGCGCCAGCGATCTCATTCCCATGGGTAATCGAAAGCAGCGCGACATGCGGTCCAGGTTTGCCGGAGTCGCGGGTGGTGACCCCGGCAATGCCAGTGTTGCCGTCGCGCCAGTCGTACAGGTCGGGCGCGCTGATGTGCACCTCGAACGCCGGCAAGGGGATGGTCGTTTGACTGTTCGGCATCTCAGGTCAGCAACCGATCGGCCATCCGGCGAATGAAGGCGTCGCAGGCATCGAGTTCGGATCGCGCCACGAACTCGTCCGGCTGATGCGCCTGCGCGATGTGGCCGGGCCCGCAGATGATCGTGGGGATGCCGGCGTTCTGGTAGAATCCGCCCTCGGTGCCGTAGCTGACTTTGCCGGTGCTGTTGGAGCCCGTGAGCTGCTTGATCACCGACGTCAGGTCGTGATCGGCCGGCAGCGCCATGCCAGGCATTTCCAGCTCGATCTCGTAGCTGAAACCGCAGGTGGGGTTCACCGCCTTCATCGCGGGTTCGATATGCTGGGCGACATACGACTTCAGGCGCTCAACCTCCCGCAACGCGTCCACGCCCGGGATCGGGCGCCATTCCATCACGAACGCGGCGTGCTCAGGAATAATGTTCAGGATCGAGCCGCCGTGCATCGTGCCGACATGGACGGTGGTGTAGGGCGGGTCGAACCCGTCCTCGAACGGGCCTTCCGCGGCGAAACGGCGGGCTTCGGCCTCCGCGTAAGCGATCGCGGCGGCGGCGGGGTAGATTGCGTTGACGCCCTTGGCCGGTTCGGACGAATGGCCGGGCTGTCCCTTCACTTTTACGTGCAGGTTCAATTTCCCCTTGTGCGCCAGGATGGGCTTCATGCCCGAAGGCTCCCCCACCACGCACAAGGCGGGTTTGAGGCCGGAGTCGGCCAAATCCTGGATCAGCCGTTTAGCACCGCCGCAGCCCACTTCCTCATCGTAGCTGATGAACAGATGCAGCGGGCGGGACAGGTTGCGCGCCTGAAAATCGGGCACCGCGGCGAGGCACGACGCCACGAATCCCTTCATATCGCAGGACCCGCGTGCGAACAGTTTCCCCTCGCTTTCCCGCAGGGTGAAGGGATCGGCACTCCACGCCTGTCCATCCACCGGCACGGTGTCCACATGGCCCGAAAGCGCCACGCCGCCGGCCATTTGCGGCCCGATGATTGCGTGGATGTTGGCCTTTTGCCCGGTCGCGTCGGTGCTGACGCGGTAGGGCACGCCGTGGGCGTCCAGGTACGACCGCACGAAGCCGATCAGCGGCAAATTGGTGTTGCGGCTCGTGGTGTCGAACGCGACGAGCCGAGCGAGCATTTCGGCTGTGGTCAGGCGGAGGGGAACGGAGGATGCGATCATGCCCGCACTTTATACGGGTCCGCGATGGCGGCAACCGGAGCGGGGCAATTTTTAGAACAAGGAAAGCTGTGCCTCCGCCGCCGGCACCGCCGCTCCTGGCACGGCGAACCGGGTACAATCCAACCCCTCCCGCGATTCATCCAGGCCCCATTGCCGCGCGGCGCGGGTAAAGCGGCGCATCAGCAGGTCGGCGTAGACGCCTTGGCCGGAGAAACGGTGGTGGAACCGTGAGTCGTTCATCGCCCCGCCGCGAGTGTCCCGCACCAGGCTCAGCACGTGCTTGGCTCGGTCGGGAAAATTTGTGTGCAGCCACGCCTCGAACATCTCGCGAATTTCATGCGGCAGTCGCAAAAGCACATAACCGGCGTGGCGGGCGCCGGCGCGGGACGCCGCTTCCAGCAGCTTTTCCAACTCCACATCGTTCAGACCGGGGATCATCGGTGCGGTCAAAACCCCGGCGGGAACCCCGGCGCGGGTCAGCTCCGAGATCGCATGCAACCGCCGCGCGGGCGTCGCCGCTCGGGGCTCCATCGCTCGAGACAGTTGCGGGTCGAGCGTGGTGAGGGAGACATACACCCGCACCAGATTGCGCTTGGCCATGGATGAAAGAATGTCGATGTCGCGGAGCACCCCGGCGGATTTGGTCACGATGCCCACGGGATGGTTGAACTTGTCCATCACCTCCAGCACCGACCGCGTCAGCTGCAAGGTGCGCTCCACCGGCTGGTAGGGATCGGTGTTCGATCCCAACGCCAAGGTCCGCGCCCGATAGCCGGGTTTGCGGAGTTCTTTTTCCAGCAGGTCGGCGACCTCTGGCTTGTAGATCAGTTTCGTTTCAAAATCGAGGCCGGGAGAATAGCCCAGATACGCGTGCGTCGGCCGCGCATAGCAATAGACACAGCCATGTTCGCAGCCCCGATACGGATTGACCGCGCGGTCGAACCCGATGTCGGGCGAGGTGTTCCAGCTGATCGCCGACCGGGTCGAATCTTTCGTCAGGCTGGTCTGCAGTTTGGGAAGGTCGCCGAAATCGGCGGTCAAGGTTTCCCAACCGTCGTCGAACGGGCTGGCGGCGCGTTGCTCGAACCGCACGGGCGGGTTGGTGACCGCGCCCCGGCCGCGGTGCTGCATCGACGGCACGCGGATCGCGGGGGCGTCGTCCGGAAGGCCAGCCAACTCCATCGCCGCGATGGCAGCCTGGTCAACCTCGGTGTTGCCGTATTCGGTTTGCGCTTGCATGGTGCGTTCTCCGTCCGTTCGCCTCTCCTTGTCGCAGACGCGGGTGTGCGGGTCAAGAACACAATGGGAACATGACACAAAAAACATGACGCAAAAAACATGACGCAAAAAATCTGCCTCGCCGCGATCATCCCGACGCTGAATGCCGCCAGCACACTGCCGACGGCGATCGCCGCGCTGGGGCCGGTGGCCGAAATCATGGTCGCCGACGGCGGCAGCACCGACGGGACTCCGGCGGTTGCCGTCGCGTGCGGTGCCACTGTCATCGTGGCCCCCCGAGGGCGGGGTAGCCAGATCGCTGCCGGCATCGCCGCGACGACGAGCCCCTGGCTGCTGCTGTTGCACGCCGACACGCACCTGCAACCCGGTTGGCGCGAAGCCGCCGCCGCCCACATGGACGTCCAGCCGGGCAAAGCGGCCCATTTTCGCCTCGCCCTCGACAGCGACGATCCCCAGGCGCGCCGGTTGGAGCGAATGGTCGCCTGGCGGTGCCGGGTGTTGGGATTGCCGTATGGCGATCAGGGTCTGCTCATCCACCGGGACCTGCTGGCGACGGTTGGCGGCATGCGGCCCTTGCCGTTGATGGAGGACGTCGACCTAGTGGCGCGCCTCGGCCGGCGCAGATTGGTGGGCCTCGATGCCATCGCGCTGACATCGGCCGACAAGTGGCAGCGGGATGGCTGGTACCGGCGGTCGGCGCGTAATCTGTGTTGCCTCGCGCTGTGGGCGGCCGGGGTTCCACCACGCTGGATCGTGAGGCTGTACGGATGAAAAACACCGTCGTTGTATTCGCCCGAGCACCCCGGCTGGGGACGGTCAAGCGGCGTCTGGCGCGCGATATTGGGGATCGCCAGGCGCTGCGGTTTCATGTTGGGACGCTGCTGGGCCTGCTGCGGTCGCTCCGCGCGGACCGGACGTTTCGGACCGTTTTGGCGATCGCGCCGGATCGAACCAAGGTAAGCCTGCCCTGGCCGCTACCGCTGCTACCCCAGGGGTTCGGGGACATCGGCCAGCGGATGGACCGCGCCTGCCGCCGGTTCACCCGGGGAAACGTGGCGATCGTCGGCTGCGACATCCCCGCTGCCTGCGCCGCCGATGCCCGCGCGGCCTTTAAGGCAATGGGCAGCGCGCAAGCGGTATTCGGGCCGGCGGAGGACGGGGGTTACTGGCTCGTCGGCATGGGCCCGAGGCGCCCGGCGCGGCCGTTCGCCAACGCCCGCTGGTCCAGCGAACACGCGTTGAAAGACACATTGGTCAACTTCGCCGGCCGCGAAACCGCCCAGTTGCGGACGTTGCGGGACGTCGATACCGTCGCCGATCTGCCATCACGCCGCTGACATCGTCTGCGCCAGCGCATTCGTCAGCTGTTCCGGCAAGTCGTCGGTGAAATCCTCGAGACGGAAGGGCCCGAGGCGCGGCAGATCGTTCTCCTCCCCGTCGGGGCAGCGGATCATGTAGCCGCGGCCCCAGATCGTGCCGATCATGCCGTCCGCGCCGGCTTTCGCCATCTTGCGGCGCAGCTTGCAGACAAAGACGTCGACGATCTTCATCTCCGGCTCGTCCAAACCGCCATAAAGGTGGTTCAGGAACGCCTCCTTGGTCAGAACCATGCCCTTGCGAAGCACCAGCAGCTCCAGGATGGAGTATTCCTTCCCGGTCAAACGCAGTTCCCGCCCCTCGACGGTGACCTCCCGGGTGTCGAGATTCAGCTCCACCGGCCCGACCCGCAGCATCGGCTGGCTAAACCCCTTGGCGCGGCGCACTACCGCCTGCATCCGCGCCAGCAGTTCGGCGTTGTCGAATGGCTTGGTGACGAAATCGTCCGCCCCCAGCCCCAAGGCCTTCACCTTCGCGGAGGACCGGACCATGCCGGACAGGATCAGGATCGGCGTGTCGTTGCGAGCGATCCGCATGCGGCGCATGACTTCGAACCCATCGATGTCCGGCAGCATCAGGTCCAGCAGGACGATGTCGTAGTCGTAGTGTTTGGTCAGTTCGACCGATTCCTCCCCCAAGGAGGAGTGTTCCACCACCGCGCCAGCGGCCCGCAGCATCAGAACGATGGTGCGTGCGGCGGTCAGGTCGTCTTCGATCAGCAGGACGCGCATGAGGCCCTCGATACATTTGTCGAGGCCGGACATACCACTGTAGCGTGTATATGACCATAGATTTTTCATCTAATACGTGTATATTCTCACAAATAGGAGATCGATTATCCGAATGTATGGAACGAAAAACGAACGTTTGTTTTAATAAACGGGACATAGACCATGAAAAGCATAAACCTGGCAGCCAGAATGAGAGGCTGTTCCGGTGCGTTGAACAGCATGCGGGCACTCGTGACCGAGGGGCGGGTCGCGGGTGTCACTGGCCTCACGGTGGAGATCGAGGGGTTCGCCGGTCTGCTCGCCGTCGGCGACCGGCTGGACCTGATCGGCCGCGATGCCCGTGCCGTGCCGGCGGAGGTCGTGGGCTTCCGCGGCGGCGCCGCGCGCGCGATGCCGTTCGCGCCGGTGGACGGCATCGGTCCGGGAAACGCCGCGCGCCGGGCCGGCCCCCAGGGTGCAACCTTCGCGGTGTCCGACGCCTGGCTCGGGCGGGTCATCGACCCGCTCGGCCAGCCGATCGATGGAAAAGGGGCGCTGCCAGCCGGGCGACAGCGTCGTTCACTGCGGGCCGCACCACCCGACGCGACCAGCCGAACACGCCTGGGTCCAAGGCTGGACCTCGGAGTAAGGGCACTCGATTGCTTCGCAACCTGCCGGCGGGGCCAGCGCCTCGGCCTGTTTGCCGGGTCCGGGGTCGGTAAATCCACGCTCCTCGGCATGCTGGCCCGTGGCGCCGGATGCGATGTCGCGGTTCTCGCTTTGGTTGGCGAGCGGGGGCGGGAGGTCCGCGATTTTCTGGAAGACGAGCTGGGAGCCGAGGGCTTGGCACGATCGGTCGTGGTGGTCGCGACGTCCGATGCGTCCCCATTGTTGCGCCGGCAGGCGGCAGAAGCGTCGATGGCGGTCGCCGAACACTTTCGCGATCGTGGCAAGAGCGTGCTGTTATTAATGGACAGCCTGACCCGCTATTGCCTTGCGTTGCGCGAAATCGGCCTGGCGGCCGGGGAGCCGCCGGCAACGCGTGGCTACCCGCCCAGTGTGTTCTCCGAACTGCCGCGCCTGCTCGAACGCGCCGGGCCGGGTGTAGGGCCAGGTTCCATCACGGCCTTGTTTACCGTCCTGGTGGAGGGGGACGACACCAACGAACCGGTCTCCGACGCGGTGCGGGGCATTCTCGATGGGCATGTGATTCTGGATCGCCGCATCGCGGAGGCCGGCCGCTACCCGCCGATTGATGTACTGCGATCGCTATCCCGCGCTGCCGCCGGCTGCCTGTCGCCCGAGGAAGCCGCCTTGGTCCGGCGGGCGCGGGGTATCGTGGCGGTGCACGCCGACATCGTCGACCTCGTGCGCCTCGGCGCCTACCGCGCCGGTTTCGACGCCGCCGCCGATGAGGCGTTGGCCCTGATGCCAGGGATCGAGGCGGTACTGCGTCAGGACCGAACCCAAACGACGGCCCTATCGGACGCGTTCGGGATGCTGAAAGCAGCGATGGAGCCGCCGCATGCCTGACCCGTTTGCAGTCGTTGCCCGCCTGCGCCATTTGGCCGTCGATGAGGCCCGCCGCGCTTTGGCCGAATGCGTGACGGTGGAGGCCGGCGCGGCGGAGTCGGTGCGCTTGCTGGATACCGCCATCGCGGCGGAAGCGGATGCGGCCGGCGATCCCGCGGGCGACGATCGGATGGTCGAGGCGTTCGCGGGCTGGCTCCGCCGGATCGGGGTCGAACGCCGGACGGCGGTGTCGGCGTTGGAAGCTGCCGAGTTGCGGTCGACCGAGGCGCGCGCCGTGTTGATCGCCTGCCGGGCCGCGGCGCGGGCCATCGACGAGTTGCTTGTGCGCCGCGACGCCGAACGGCGGGCGGCCGCCGATGGCAAGGCGCAAACGCTGTTGGAAGACGCTGCCCGGCATGGGCGGGCCGGCGTTTGAACGGGCTCTGGAGTATGCACCCAGGTTGTGCTGAATCCCCCAAGGACATCCCGCTGGACATCCCTGGGGAATTACGAAGGAGGCTACGCGGTGCGCATTACAATGATTGGCGGCGGATATGTCGGGCTCGTGTCCAGTGCCTGCTTCGCGGAATTCGGCACCGACGTGACCGTCATGGAGACGGATGAGGGCAAACTGGCAGCCCTGCGGGCCGGCAAGATGCCGATTTACGAGCCCGGCCTGGAAAAGCTGGTGGAAGAAAACGTCCGCGCCGGGCGCCTGACATTCACCGGCGACCTGAAGACCGCGCTGGACGGAACCGAGGCTGTGTTCATCGCCGTCGGCACACCCACCCGCCGTGGCGACGGGCACGCCGACCTGACCTATGTTTACGCGGCCGCGGAACAGGTGGCGAAAGCACTGACCGGCTACGCGGTGATCGTCACCAAATCCACCGTCCCCGTCGGCACCGGCCGCCGCATCGCCGAAATCGTCCGCGCCGCTCGGCCCGATCTGGACTTCGACGTCGCGTCCAACCCCGAGTTCCTGCGCGAAGGCAACGCCATCGGCGACTTCATGCGCCCCGACCGCGTGGTGATCGGCGCCGAGGCCGAACGCGCCCGCGAAGTGTTGCGGCGGTTGTACCGGCCGCTGTACCTGATCGAGGCGCCGATCGTGTTCACCGGCATCGAAACGGCCGAGCTGACCAAATACGCCGCCAATGCCTTCCTCGCGATGAAGGTCACGTTCATCAACGAGATGGCCGATCTGTGCGAGAAAGTCGGCGCCGACGTGCACGACGTCGCGCGCGGGATCGGGCTGGATGGTCGCATCGGCCGCAAATTCCTCCACCCTGGCCCGGGTTACGGCGGGTCGTGCTTCCCCAAGGATACGCTGGCGTTGGTTCGCACGGCACAGGATTACGGCGCCCCATCGCGCCTCGTGGAGGCCACCGTCGCGGTCAACGACGCCCGCAAGTCCAGCATGGCGATGCGCGTGATCGCCGCCTGCGGCGGTTCGGTGCGCGGCAAGAAAATCGCGGTGCTCGGGCTGACCTTCAAGCCGGAGACCGACGACATGCGCGATGCCCCGGCGCTGTCGATCGTGTCCCGGCTGGTGGGCGACGGCGCCGTGATCCGCGCCTACGACCCCGAGGGGATGGAGCAGGCACGGCCGTTGCTGCCGGCCAGTGTCGAGTATTGTAAGGACACGATGGACGCGGTCGCCGGTGCGGACGCGCTGCTGCTGATCACGGAATGGAACGAGTTCCGCGCCTTGTCACCCATGAAGCTGCGGGAGGCGATGGCCGGGAACGTGATGGTCGATTTGCGGAACGTGTACGATCCGGTGGCGATGCGGGAGGCGGGATTTGCGTATTATGGGGTTGGGCGGGGATAACCGCCGGGCCCTGCTACACGCGGCTTCAAACTATCGTGATCGGGACAGTCGCGCCTGGATGTTTAATCCCGGTGCGATATGCCTGTATTCAACGTACTTCGCTCTGCCCCGTTCGTTCATATATCGTAGATGAAATCCTACGATTGTTATTAATATATTTGAATCAAAATGGAATCGCTCGGCGCAGACACGGTCGCCCGATATTGTCAAAACATCCGTCGAGTGCGACCGGGAAACGTGGTTGCAATCGGCGACATTCGCGGGTAGCACTCGCCTGATAATTCCCGAGTGGAGCGCGTGCCATGAACCACACCAGACGAGCAGCGGCGTTGTTATTCGGCTCCGCGACCATGTTCTGGCTTTTGGCCGCTCCGCGACCATGTTCTGGCTTTTGGCCGCTCCGCGACCATGTTCTGGCTTTTGGCCTGGCAGCCGCTTTCGGGCGGCGCCTGGGCGCAGGCCGTCCTGACGGGTGCCTTTGCGGTCAATGGCAAGGCAGCAGCCCTGACCCAGGTGACAGCGTCCACGGGTGCGCCGGAATCCGGCAAGCCGGTGACGGTTCTCGTGTTCACGACGAAAAGCCAAGGCGCAGATCCCAAGGCGGCTTTCAATGCCCTGTTTAACAAATACGGTAACGCGATCGTCGCGAAGGTCTTCGCGGATGGCAACGTCTACAGCGTCGATTTGGTGCATACGGCATTGGATAGCCCGAACGGCACACTCCAGGTATTCGGTGTCCTGAAGATCGAAGATTTTGCGATAAAGGGGGGCGAGATCTCCGGCCGCCTCACCTCATTCGGCGTGCATACCGCCCGTAACGACAAATGGGATGTCGATATAACGTTTAAAACCAAAGCGCCCTAGAGCGTGATCGCCTGAGGTTGACTTCAACCTCGGGCGTGAATCACCCTCTCAAACAAAGGCTTAGACCATGATCCAACGCCGAGATCGCATGCAACCTCAAACGATCATGGTCTAAGCCCTGCGCGACAAAAAAAAACGCCCGCTCGTTAACCTTTTCTTAACCTTTCCATGCCTACCCTCACGGGCATGGAACTCACCGTATGCCTCTGCACCCATAACCGCCCGCGCTACGTAGCCGACTGCCTGGACGGGCTTGCACTGCAAACGGTGCCGCGCAAGCGGTTTCAGACCCTGATTGTCGACAGCGGTTCCACCATCGCAGCGCACGCCGAGCTCCAAATACTCGCAACGCGGTATCCCAACACCACCCTGATCCGCCTCGACCAACCCGGGGTCTCCCTCGCGCGCAATGCAGGCGCGCAGGCGGCGAAAACGCGCTTCATAGCCTACATCGACGACGACGCCATCCCCGACCCCATTTGGGTCGCGGCCATCCAAAACGCCCTCGATGAACCCGGCGCGCAACCAGCGGTAATCGGTGGCCGCATCCTGCCGAAATGGGAGGCGCCCTTGCCCCTCTGGTGGCCCGCCTCCCTGCGCGGCGTCCTGTCCATCATCGAGCACGAGGGCCAAGGCGAGTACCGCACCCCCGACCTGCCGGCGAAGCTGGAGCCTTACGCCGCCAACATGATCGTCGACGTTCAGGCGCTGCTGAAAGCCGGCGGCTTCGGCGGCAATCTCGGCCGCCACGGCACGACGCTGTTGTCGGATGAGGAAGTACAGCTCGCGTGGCGCCTACAGGACCTCGGGCATAGCGTGCGCTATGACTCGCGCATCGTGGTGCACCACCAGATCCAGGCCAGCCGCTTCCGGCCAGAGTGGCTGCTCGCGCGCCTTTACTGGCAGGGGTTCTCGACCGTTCTGACCCGTAAGACCCTTGGCTACCGGGTCGCTGTATGGAGGGAACTGCCGCGGCGTCTCGCCGTGGCGCTGCTCTGTGCCCCGCTCGCCGCGGTCCCCCGATCGTCCACTGTCCTTATGGGCGCGCGATGGCGTCTCGCTTACGCCACGGGATACCTGCAAGCGGCGTTCCGCCAATGATTCTGTATCGCTGGCAGGGGGTGGCCCGCAATTTCGGGGACGAGTTGAACACCGTCCTTTGGCCTGCCTTGCTGCCGGGTTTTTTCAATGATGACCCAGCCGAGCGGTTTCTCGGGATCGGGTCTGTGCTGGACCGGCGGCACGACGGCGGCGGGCTGAAACTCGTCGCGGGTTCGGGCTACGGGGGGTATCAGCAACTGCCCCTGTTGGACCGGCAATGGGACATCCGCTGGGTCCGCGGCCCGCGCACCGCGCGGCTGCTACGGCTGCCGGAAAGCCTCGGCCTCGGCGATCCCGCGTCGCTGCTGCCTCAAACCGGCTTGGTGCCAATACGGCGACAGACTCGCATCGGCTTCATGCCGCATTTCGAAAGCGCCATCGGGGGCGCGTGGGACACCGCCTCCGTCGCCAGCGGTATCCACTTGATCGACCCGCGCGGGGACCCGCTGGCGATCGCCGCTGCCATTGCCGGCTGTCACGTCTTACTGAGCGAAGCCCTCCACGGCGCCATCGTGGCCGATGCGTTGGGCGTGCCGTGGATCGCGATCGAGCCACTGGCGCCCATTCATCGTCCCAAATGGCAGGATTGGGCCGATACGCTGGACGTCGCCATCCGCTTTCAGCACCTGCCACCGTCGTCTTTGCTGGAGCGCGCACGCCTGTCCCGCCTGTCCGCATTCCACGCCGGGCGCGGGTTGTTGGACCGGCACGCCCATGCCTTGCGGCAGGTCGCCCCAAGCTGGTTCGCCGACCGAGCGGCGCGGTCGCTGCGCCAGGCGGCGATGGCGGAGCCGCAGCTGTCGAGCCGTTTCGCGCTCGACCGTTGCCAGAGCCGGATGCTCGAACAGGTGCGCGTCTTGCGCCGGGTACCCTTGCACGCCGGCCTGGGAAGCGATTACCACCCTGTGCCGCTGCCTTAGCTTGAGCGGCGTCCCGGTTCCCTGCCCGTGAGAGCGCCCGATACAAATGCCGCCCGCCCCGCAACCGCCCGCCGCCGATCTGCTGCAACGCATCCCGCTCTCCGCCATGACCGTGCTGGACGTCGGTTGCGGCCAGGGCGAACTGGGTGCCGCGTTCAAGCGGTACAGCCCGGCCGCGCGCGTCATGGGTATCGAACGGGACCCCGAACTCGCCGTTATCGCCGCGATCCACCTGGATGACGTCGCGGTCATGGACCCCGAGGCCGGCGATCCGCCGTTCGGTGTGCCGGAGGGGTACGACTGCATTATCTACAGTTCTTCACTCGCCCATATGCGCGACCCCTTCGCAACGATCCGCCGCCATGCCGAACTGCTGCACCCCGACGGCGTCATGCTGATGTGTGTGCCGAATGTGGAGCATTGGAGCTTCGTGGAGCGTCTGCTGCGCGGCACCTTCGATTACGAACCTGCCGGCCTGTTCGACCGCGGCCATCTGCGCTGGTTCAGCCTGGAAAGCATGCGCAAAGGCCTGCTCGAAGCTGGCATGTTCCTCTGCGACGCGTCGCCTCGTATTTTCGACGCCGAAGCAGCCCGTCGATTCACGACCGCATTGGCCCCGGGGCTTGCCGCGCTAGGGATCGATCCGCAGGCCTATGTCCGCCGAGCGGCGGCGCTGCAGTATGTTTGGCGGGTGAGAAAGAAGGAACGGGAGCGCATCAGCCTCGCGGGGACGATGCTGCCGCCGGTCGGTGGCGTATCGCATGTGCGCGTGGTCGAGCCGTTTCAGGCGATGGCGACCGACCCGATGGTCAGCGTCAACCTGACCAACGAAGTCGATCTGTCCAAGCCGCACGACGGCACGCCCCATATTTTCGTGCTGCACCGCCCGTCGCTCGCCGGTCAGCAGGGGCGGGATCTGTTGCGTGTGCTAAGCGACGCGGGTTGGCTGGTGGTGACCGAGTTCGATGACCATCCCGACTTCTTCTCCGGCATGCAGGACGACGCCCAGCTAACCTTCCGCGGTGTGCATGCCATTCAGACCAGCACACCGGCTTTGGCCGAAGTGCTGCGCGGCCGCAATCCCGAAATCGCCATCTTTCCTAATGCCGTCAGCCTATTACCCGAGGTGCGCAATTTCGCCCAGCCGCGGGCGTTGACGATGTTCTTCGGCGCCTTGAACCGGGAGCAGGACTGGCGCGATTACCTGCCAATCGTCAACGATGTCGCCGACATGGCGGGGGACCGTTTGCGGTTCGAGGTCGTGCACGACGACACGTTCTTCAACGCCCTGTCCAGCCCGCACAAGCATTTCACCCCGACCTGCGACTACCCGACCTATAACGAGATCCTCGGCCGCTGCGAGATATCGTTCATGCCGCTGGCCGATAACGGGTTCAACCGGGCGAAATCCGATCTGAAATTCATCGAAGCCGCATCGCACCGCGTCGTTTCCCTGGCCAGCAACGTGGTCTACGGCGACAGCATCGTGGACGGGCAAACCGGGTTTCTGTTCCGCGACCCGCAGGAGCTGCGTAGCCGCCTGATGCGCCTGATCGTCATGCCCGAACTCGCCCGAACCATCGGCGATCGCGCACGAGATTATGTCGCTCGTGAACGGATGCTGGCGTATCAGGTGAAGCCGAGGCTGGATTGGTACCGGTCCTTGTGGGCGCGGCGGGAGCAATTGAACGCCGCGTTGAGCGCCCGCATGGGCGCAACCGCTTAGGGCTGTTTGTGACGCCTCGGGCATCTTTGGGGCCGGACGTCGCGATTCTTTGCCACTATGACCGCGACGGTGCGATCCGTACGGATACGCTGCGGTATCTGCGAGAAGTGCGGGACGCTGGGTTCTCGGTCGTGATCGTGTCGAACGGCGGCACGCTGCGTTCGGGTGCCAGCGTGACCGAACTCGGCGGCGTCGCCTTGAGCCGGCGCAACCTCGGTCTGGATTTCGGCGCCTGGCGTATGGCGATGCACGCGTTGGGTCTGCCCCGGCCGGATACAAACCGCATTCTGCTGATCAACGACAGCGTTTACGGGCCAGTGGCGCCGTTGGCCCCCTTACTGGACCGCATGACCGCCGAGGGCGCCGACCTTTGGGGCCTGACAGAGAGCCATGAGCGTGATTGGCACCTGCAATCCTATTTTCTGCTGGCGCACAGGCCGTTGATCCACAGTGACATGTGGCGACAGTTTTGGCGTGGCGTTGTGCCACTGCCGTTCAAACGTTGGATGGTCGGCCGATACGAGATCGGATTGTCGCGCCGTACCGCGGCTGCCGGGTTTCGCGCCCGTGCGCTGTTTCCCTATGCCGCCATCGTTCCCGACGGCTCCATCGCCAATCCGACCCTCGGTGCCTGGCGCGCGCTGCTGGATGCCGGGTTCCCGTTCCTGAAACGGGAATTGCTGCGCGACAATCCGACCGGGGTTACGGGTCTGGACACTTGGCAGGCTTTGGTATCGCCGGCCTATGCGGCGGAGATCGACGCGGACCTGCGCCGCCGATCCTAAAGCCTAGACCATGATCGTTTGAGGTTACACGCGATCTCGGCGTTCGATCATGGTCTAAGCCTTTGTTTGAGAGGGTGATTCACGCCCGAGGTTGAAGTCAACCTCAGGCGATCACGCTCTAGCGCGCGCCGGGCGCTTTTTCCGGTAGCCAGACATCGGTCCAGCCAGTGGTGGTCGGCTGATCGGTCAGGCGCACTTGCGTGCGGCCAGTGCTCGCACGGACCACGACCTGAACGGCCGTCGCAACGCGCATGATTTTGCAGTCCGCCGGGCCACCGCCCTCGGCGCGCGCTCGGTTGGCGGCGAGGCGAGCCAGATCGGCTTCCGACCGGCATAGCGCCGAACCCGGGTCCAGCCGAGGCCAGGCTTGCGGCGCGGCCTTGACGTCGGGCGCCTTCGCGGGGCCCTTTTTCGATAGCAGGCCGGGCGCATCCAGCCTCACATTGCTGTCCTCGGCCAAAGCCGGCAGCGCGAGGGGAGCAAGGGCCAAAAGCAATAACAGTCGCGAACGCATGGGCGGTCCTGACAAAAATGACGGTCTAGCGGAACGTATAAACATCGAGCGCGTTGTCCCGCAGCAACATGCGCTTCTCGGTTTCCGTCATTTGGAAGCGGAACGCCTGATGCGGATCGTCGAAATCCCAGTGCGGGTAGTCGCTGGAATAGACCATGCGGTCCCAGCCGATCCAGTCGAACACTTGCCGCAGATCGCCGGGGTGTTCGGGTTCCTCCACCGGCTGGGTGGCGAACCACAGGTTGGTGCGCATGTAATCGGACGGTTTGCGCGTGAGGTGCGGGACCTCGTCGCGCATTTTCGCCCAGTGATTGTCCAGCCGCCAGAAGAAGCTGGGCGCCCAGCCGAAGCCGCCCTCGATCAGCACGACTTTCAGCTTGGGGAATTCCTCGAACACCCCTTCGAGGATCATGCTGGCCGCCTGATTCTGCATCGAGTGCGTCAGCATCTGGTGGTCTTCGATGTAGAATTGCGGCCAGCCGCCGGGGGAGGGCGCGCTGGCCTGGGTGCCGCCGATATGCAGCCCGATGGACATGCCGGTTTCCTGCGCGGCGGCGAAAATTGGCCAGTAGCGGCGCCGGCCAAGGGGTTCCGAGGTTTTCGACCCCAGTTGGATCTGCGCGAACCGCCAGTCCCCGGCGCGCTTGTGGATTTCCTTCACGGACGCATCGGGGTCGTCCTGCGGCACCAAAATCGAGGCGCGCAAACGCGGTTCGAGGTCCACGAAATCGTGCGCCTGCCAGTCGTTCATCGCGGAGCACAAGGCGGCGGCTTCGTCCAGGTTGCGGGACGTGTTGCCGCCCAGCAGGGGCTCCAGCACGCCATAGGCGATGTTGTATTGATCCAGCAACTGCTCCCGGATGAACCCTACGTCCGAACCGGGCGGCCCGCCGGCTGGCGGCCAGGCGTCACGGCGGCAGGTATTGGGCGAAAACCGCGGATAGGTGCCGCGATCGGCGTACGGGCCGCAGTTGAATTTTCCATACTCGAATAGGTGCTTGCGCCAGCGTTCGGAGAGATATTGGTTCAGCGCACCGGCTTTGGGATACGGATGAATATCGCAATCCACGATCCCGAACTTGCCGGGTACCTCGGCGCGGTGTTGCATAACGTCGACGGGGGCGTTCATGGCGCGGTCTCCTGTAGACGGGGATAAGTCTCCAGCGGGTTATCCACCTGCATGCGTTGTAGCAGAGAAGCGGACAAACCGGGCGGAAGAATGGCATCGCCCTCGAACTGCCAATGCGGGTAATCCGAGGAGAACAGCAGCATCCGGTCGGAATCGATCTGCTCGATCAGCCGCTGCACCGTATCGGCGTCGGTCGGCGAATCGAACGGCTGCATCGTCACCCTGATGTTTTCGCGCACGAGCTCGGCTGGCGAGCGGTTGACCCACGGCACCTCCGCCCGCACCCCGCGCCAGGTCTTGATCGCGCGCCAGATGAAGCTTG
Organism: Acetobacteraceae bacterium; assembly: GCA_025352375.1. Classification (GTDB taxonomy): domain Bacteria; phylum Pseudomonadota; class Alphaproteobacteria; order Acetobacterales; family Acetobacteraceae; genus Rhodopila. Next base: position 16,326 of record JANXTL010000229.1, read on the forward strand.
GCAGCCAGGTGACGCCAGACTCGATGAACACGAATTTCAGGTCGGGGAATTTGTTGAAGATGCCGTTGGTGACGATACTGAGAAGCTGATCCTCGAAATTCTGCGTCTGCGCGACGTAATCGTGCAAGTGGTGGGACGGCCAGCCGGTGGAGGTCGGGGCGTGGCGGAACATGCTGCCGGCGTGAATGCCGATGGGAAGGCCATGCCGCGCGGCAGCCTCGTAGATCGGCCAGTAGTAGCTGCGTCCCAACAGCATTTCGCAGGCCGATGGCATTAGCACCTGCACGAAGCGGCGGTCGGGGGCGCAGCGCTCGATTTCTTCCGCTGCGAGTAACGGGGCTTGGGCTGGCACGACGATGGAGGCGCGCAGGCGCTTTTCCCGATTCAGCCAGTGTTCGACGATCCAGTCGTTGACGGCAGAGCAGATGGCGGCGCCCATGGATTCGGAGACAGCGACCTGGCCGCCGGTCAGCGGGTTGCAGATGGCGAGGCCGATGTTGAATTTGTCCAGCGCCTGGGCGCGCATGGCGTCGAGGCTGGCGCCGGGGCGCTGGCCGGGAATGCGCCAGTCCGGCCGGCAGGTAATCGGGGCATTCAGCGGGTAACTCATCATGTCGAACCCGTCGATCCCGCGGGCAACGAAGGATTCCTGCCAGAACTCGGACATGTACGGCAGCAGCGCCTTGATATCGGGCACGCCGGGATGGATGTCGCAGTCGATCGCACCGTTCATGGCTGGGTTCCCTCGGGCAGAGTTGTACGGGGCGGGAATTGGGGGTGTCAAACGGAGGGGCTCTGCGGCCCGCTTACCGTCGATTTCCGTCGCCGAGCCGCGGACTCAGTTTGCCGTATGGCGTGCGAGGGCAGGTGCCGTGGCATCGCCTCCGGTCAAATAGAAGCCGATCTGGCGGTACTTCTGGGAGGGGGGCGCCGTCATACGCGCACCCTGCCGTCACGACGGCACGCGGCAACAGAAGCGGTGGCACCCCCCCCGCCTTTTATGGTGAGAACCGGAACGTCAGTATATTGGTCCTGCCTAGCATATTTCCCGGAAGAGGCAGATTCGCACAGCGCACATCCATCACCGCGCGTATCACGCGCCCGGCGAATGCACGGAACCTCGGATCACCCATTCTCGCCAAATCGTCACCCGCGACGTCGGCTTTTCGTACAATCCCGGTCGGGTCGGTTTCAACCGTCAACAGCACCTGCTGTTTCTCCAGATCAAGCGCACCTGCATCCTTCGTCCAGCACTCCCGCACATGGTCCCCGATGGCACCACGCTGAGCCGCCGATAGCGTGGCGGTGTCGTTACCCAGTGCATTGCCGTCGATCTTTGAATCATGCCGCACCACCAAACGTGATGGCACTCCCAACACCTCGCGCCGTGCTTTGGACTCATTCAGGACGGCCAGTGTGTGCTGCATATTTTCGGCGAGGACTGTGACGACGCTGCTTACGGTAGCGTCAGGAGAATCCTTACAGGCAGACCCAATCTGCGCGAGCAGAAGAAAACCGATCGCTGCGTTGTTTTCCTCTGCCGCCTTTGGGTGGCTCCGCGGCTCTTTCTCGTCGCTAAAATCCATCAGCGCCCGATTCGCTTCAATCAATGGCCGAATGACCGTCGTTAGCCTTTGTCGCAGGTCATCATCAAAAAAGAACATCGGCCGGTTTACCTCCCGGCAGGAGGGTCCCGTATGAAACACCGACTGGCCAAAGCCGCCGGAAAATACGGCCGCTGAACCGATTACAACGGCGAGAAGCAGGACGGCGACGAAAGCGGGGTTCATAGGGCGCATTGGGGCTTCTTATCTCTCTGTTCCAGATTCTGCTCCAAAGCGAGGTGCCAGAGCATATCGGCGGACATATCGACCCAATCGGTCCATGCCACATCGGAACCATACTCGCCGAGACGCACCTGACCGAACAATGCGGGATTGTCCCGGAGCGGTCGGTACACCCGATAGGTATTCACCGGACCGCTTACATCGATCGAGCTTTCCTCGCCCGATTGCCACCGGACGTGTAACGTGAGGCCGGGGGCGGCGGACACGGCGGCTATGCGGGGTAGGATTGTCGGGCTCCTGAGACCTTATTCCCGTTCGGACAGATCATGCCACACCTGCCTTAGGAAGTCTTGGTTTTTCGCTGCCCATGCCAAGGCCGAAGCAATCTGCGACGATCGAGCGCGGAATCATACCGGCATGAAGGTTGCCAAACGATAATCTGTAGTTTTTATTACCGATTGGTGAGTAATCGCCGGCCGGTCGGATTTCAACCCTTTCCAATCCCCGCCCGCCGCATCCCCCGCTGCCAGTCGGCCGCCACGTCGTCCAGCGCCTGCTTCGGCGTCTTCTGACCAAGGATCGCTTGCGACAGCCCCGCGCGCAGCGGCAGTTGCAACGTCAGCCACGCCGGGTGATTGGGGGTCGGAATACCGGTCTCGATGGCCGAGGCGGCCACCGCCGGCCAGCCGAATTTCGCCACGATCTCGGGGTTACGGAGCACCGATCCGCGCGGTGGGGCATTGCCACGCTCCATCGACCGCGCCATCCATTTTTTGTCCGTGACCATGCGGATAAACTCGATCGCCCAGTCTTTCTGTTTGGAGAAGCGCGGCACACCCAGGAAATGCCCATCCACCCAGGTGCGCCCCTGCTCCTTGCTGGTGCGGCCGGGTACCATGCCGGACACCCACTTCCCCCCGGTTTTGGAGATTTTGGGGTCGTTCATCAGCGTCACGTACGGCGCGAAGGTTTGGCACATCGCGTATTTGTCGTTCTGCCCGCCGGCAACGATTTCGTCGTATTCCCAGGTCATCGATTCCGGCGGCACCGCTTTGTCCTTCACCACCAGATCGATCCAGAATTGCAGTCCGGCAACAGCCTTGTCGTCGTTAACGAAGATCTCCCCGGTTTTGAAATCGGCCAGACGCCCGCCGCAGGAATAGAGCCAGGAGATGAAACTGGTGAATATTGCCGGCCCCTGCTTGCCAGACACGCCGAATCCGTACCGTTCCGGCGGCTTATTCGTCGCTATTACCGCCTTCTCCAGCTCGGCGAAGGTTTCGGGTAACCGGGTAATGCCGGCCTGCTCCAATAAGGCTTTCTGGTAGTGCATGATGCCGGTGGTCACGCGATACGGGATGCCGGCCATTTTGCCGTCGTAGGTGGCGGCGGTCTTGCTGCCGCCCAAAAAGTCGCCCCAGTCCCATTCGGGGTCCCGCTTCACGATCTTGGCGGCGACTTCCTCGTGGTCGTCCATGAACGGGCTGATCCAGCCGGCCATGCCGACCGACCACTGCACGATGTCGATGCCGTCCGACCCGGCGCTGAGCTCCGCCTTCAGCTTGGCGTTCCAGGGATCGACGGGGAGCAACGTGAAATCTATTTCTATGCCGGTTTCTTTCTTGAAAGCCGGCCCAACCTCATCGACCATCACGTAATGCCATGGGCCGTTGTCGCCCACATAAATCAGCTTTTCGGGCTTATTCTGCGCCAGCGCGGGCATCGCGAGCGCCCCTCCGACAGCGGCGGATGTTTGCAGCAGGCGGCGGCGATTCAATACGGCCATGATTCTACCCTTTCACAGCGCCGGACGACAGCCCGGCCACGAGATGCCGCTGCGCGGCAAATGAGAATATGATGACCGGCAGGATCACCAGCACGCCGGATGCGGTCATGCCGCCCCAATCCGTGCCGCTATCGCCGCCGGTAAACGCCGCCATCAGCACCGGTAACGTACGCGAGTTATTGTTGGTCAGCACCGCCGCGAACAGGAAGTCGTTCCAGGCGAGTTGCAAACACAGGATGCTCGCCGCCACCAGGCCGGGGCGAATCAGCGGCAGCACCACGTGCACGAACGCGGCTTGCCGGCTGGCACCATCGACCCAGGCGCTTTCCTCCAGCTCCCGCGGTAAATCCTCGAAGAACCCGCGCATGATCCAGACCACCAGCGGCAGGCTGAAGGTGGTATACGCGAGGATGACACTGAAGCGGGTCGTCGTCAGCCCGAGCTTGCTGAACAGGATGTACATCGGCAGCAGCACCGCGATGGGCGGCAGCATGCGCATCGCCAGCAGGCCGAAGAACAGGAATGTTCTTCCACGAAACGGAAACCGAGCGATCGCATAGGCGGCCGGGACACCCACGCATAGCGAAAGCATCACGGCGCCGGTCGAAACCACCATGCTGTTCACGAACGCCTGCACGAAATCAGACCGTTGCAGAACCGTTGCGTAATTCTCCAGCGTCGGGGACCACACAAACAATGGGGGATCGGCGAACACCTGCAACCGCGTCTTGAGCGATAACCCGAGCACCCAGACCAGCGGGAACAAAAACGCCACCGTCAGCGCCGCGAGCGACGCGTAAACCGATCCGGCGAAGACCAGCTTCCCCCGTTTCGATCCGACATAGTTCAGTGCGCTCATGCGCTGGTGTCCCGGCGGCGGATGGTGACGATGAAGAAGCCGCACAGCAGCATCGACATCGCCAGCATGGACCACGACGCGGCGGCCCCCAGGCTCATGTCGAAGCGCACGAACGACGCGAGGTAGGTGAACATCGACAGCGTCATGGTGGCGTTCGCCGGCCCGCCCCCGGTCATAACATAAATATTGTCGAATGCCCGGAATTCGAAAATCGTCCGCAGCAGCAGCGCCACCATCAAGTAGGGGCGCAGCAGCGGCAACGTGATGTGCCAGAACATTTGCCAAACGGAGGCACCGTCGATCCGCGCGGCCTCCACCGGCTCATGCGGCAAGGACCGCAGCCCAGCCAACAGCAAGACCGAGACATAGGGGGCGTTCTGCCAAACCGCGACCACCGCGACGGCGGCCAGTGCGGTGTCGGTGCGGCCGAGCCAAACGATGTGCTCCCCGATCCAGTAGTTGATGACGCCGTGGCCGGGGTCGAGCAGCAGCTTCCAGCAGGCCGAGGCGACGACGGGGGTGATCATCATGGGGATGACCAGACAGGTCCGGAACACCGCGATGGCCGGCAGGTCGATGTTCAGCAGCAACGCGATCCCCAGACCAATCGCCAGCTCGGCTGTGACCGTGACGGCGGTGTATAGAAAAGTGATGCCCAGGCTGCCGATGAAGTCGGGGTCGTGCAGCAGGTCGTCGAAGTTATCGAGGCCGACGAACTTGCCCGCGAACAGGCCCTGGGCGGCCGACCAGCCTTGGAAGCTGAGGTAGGCGGAAAACAGCAGTGGCAGCCCGAAGACGCACAGCATCGTCACCGTCGTGGGCAGCACGGCCAGCCGCGTGAACTGCCGGTCGAGCCATGCGCCGCTTCGCCGTTTGGCCACGGATTGGTGTCTCCCCTATGCCGTGTCCCTTGGTGGGGTGGCGATTGTGAGCAGAGCATATCGGGGTTGAAGGGCGCGGGGTAGGGGGGCAGCCCGCTCATGAGCCGTGCAATAACCCGCCGCACGTTCTATCTTATAAGCGAAGATCGGCCTTTCGCCGCACTGCCGAGGATTGGCTGGAATGGAGTTCAACCGCATATCCCTGCTGCAAGCCTTCGATGAACTGGGCCGCTCGGCGTGGGCGGAAGGCGCGACCATCGAGATCGCGGTGTACGGCGGCTCCGCCCTCATGTTGGTGTACGACTGGCGGATCGCGACGAAGGACGTCGATGGCGTGTATGAGAAGGATCGCGACCGCGTGCGGCGGTTGGCGGGCCGAATCGCCGACGCCCACGGTTGGCCCGCAGACTGGCTCAATGACGGGGTGAAGGGGTTCCTGAGTGCCCGCGACCAGGAAACCGGCATGCAGGTGCTTCTGGACGAATTTCCCTCATCCGATGAACCGGGTCTGCGGGTTTTCGTACCCAGACCGGAATACCTGTTCGCGATGAAATGCCGAGCGATGCGGCTGGGCGGCGTGGATGAGAACCGGGATATCGACGATATTCGCCAATTAGCCGCCGAAATCGGTTTGACCCACGTTGACGAGGCCATCGCATTGGTGGCGTCGTTCTACCCAAATGCGCAACTTCAACCCAAAGTTCAGTTCGGCCTCGAGGAGATATTTTCCCAGATAGCCAACAATAGCGGATCGAAACCATGAGCGATCTTTCCCGGCGGCCGGCCACGCTGGCGGAAGTTGCTCGACGTGTGTTGGCGCGCCAGCAGCTATTCGATCCGGCATTACGAGAGTTTCTGGACGAATTTTACGCGCACCCTGCGCTCCGGCAGGCGGCATTACGGAGCGAACCCGACCTGATCGAGGATGTGAAAGATGCCTACCTCGCCGCGGTGGCGGAGCATCTTGCCGGCGGTTACGGGCTCTCGATGCCGGCTTGGCCGGAAACCCACGGCCGGCCCCTCAAGCGCGCATTTTTTGCCGGCGGGCTGGAGTCACTGAAGGCAATTCTGACCGTGGAAAGCCCCGCTGCGTTCCGCCGCCGACTATTGTTTGTCGGCAAGAATGCGCTGGACCGGCCGCGACGGCTAACCGCGCCCGAGTGACACGGACACCCCACCGGTAGCCGTACACCCCCTTGCGCCCACGCCCGACCTGCGCTTATCCTCCTTCCATGCACCGTACGCCGCTCACGCCCATCGCACGATTTTGGTACCGCTGGTACAGCCCGGCGGCCTAGGATCCTGCACGCATAAGCAAGTTCCCAAAGCCGCCCAACCCAGGCGGCTTTTGCTTTTTCGGCGTCCATTGCAATCGCGAATCC
>JANXTL010000237.1 GCA_025352375.1 Acetobacteraceae bacterium
ATTTCAGCATGCCGACGTTAGAGGAACTCGAGGCCCAGATCCGCCGTCGTTCCGTTGGCCGCACGATCGCCGATATCTGCATGGATTTCGGCGTCACCCCCAGCGGCTGCGAGGGCGGGTTCTGGTATGAAATCTACCAGACACTGGCGCATTTCGGCGGCAAGTTCGAGCATCTCTTCGGCGTTCAGCAAAGCCGGAAGGAAGCGTTCCAGAAGGAGCGGGACAAGCTGCCCGAAACCTGGACCTTCGACTGGCGGGACCGCCCGAAGGACGCAATCCGCCAAATTTTGGGATACCTGCTTGGCGAGACACCGCCGATCCCTCTGCGGCTCACCGCCTCGCCATAGCGGTCTGGACGTCCCCGCTCGGATTCGGGCGGTGCGGCGCGTTGGCGCGGGCTTTATCCCGGTTCACCCACCGCCGAGAGGCACGGCCGCGTCAGCGCGAAGAAAGCGGCTGCGCTCATCTACGGGCACGTCAAAAAATAATCGCTACAGGTCGCGCTCTCCAATCTATCAGCGTTATGATGAGTACGATCCGTCACCGACGTCTTTCGTGGGGCCAGCACGGCAGGCGGTGGATGGCGGGTCGTAGCCCGCCATGACGAGCGGCGTTCTTGGACCGTGACGACGTGGGTCGCGGCGGGCGCAGCTGCGATTTTTTATCGCGCCCATCGGGATTTTTGCCAGAGCGTCACTCTGTTGTTTTGAAACAGGCTCGTTGCATGCGCCGGGCCTACCTAGCGCCTGAGTAGATTCCGAGGCTGTTTCACCGATGGCGTCCACGGCACGGTGCCAGAATGAGTATCGACCGATTGGCGCGACCAGCATCGGGCCGCGTCTCCGGTTCGGAGGCAGTTTTCAATAGGATAGCTGATCAATGCCACAAAGCCGCCATCCTCGGTATAGTTCGGTCAGCGTCTGGCGGCTGGCCGCGCCAAAGGCGGACCGGTTATGACGAACCGGGAAAAGGAACCCGCTAGTTCCAACGACCCGCTCCGGGATTCGCTGGCAGAGCAACCGGCAGCAGATGCGCCGAACGATGACCAGCAGCCCGATCTATCCGATGCGGCACCCATATCGAACCACGATCTGCGTCAGCCGCTCCAGTCGCTCACCTTGCTTCAGGCGCTGCTCGCGCGGACCGTCGAAGGAGAACGGGCGCAGGAACTTGTCGCGCGGCTTGGCGCGGCCGTGGGCACGATGTCGGGCATGCTGAATAAGCGAACCAATAAGGCACTGCCGGCAGAGGGAAAGTCCTTTTTTCCGATCAACGATATTCTGGACCGGTTAAGAGAAGAATTTACCTATCGCGCGCAGGCGCTGGGACTGGCCATGCGTGTGGTGCCATGCGGTCTTTCCATAAACAGCGACCCCCGCCTGCTTGAACAAATGATCCGCAACTTGCTCGAAAACGCATTGAAATACACGAAGCGCGGTAAGATTCTCCTTGGCTGTCGCCGGCACAACGGGATGCTCGGCGTCGAGATCTGGGACACCGGGGTCGGCATTCCCGCTCAGGAATTGCAAGCTATTTTCGACGAGTACCACCAACTCGGCACCGACGCCGGTGGTCGCGGCCTCGGGCTCGGGCTCGGCCTGTCGATCGTGCGGCGTCTGGGCGATTTCCTGGGGCATCCCGTGAGCGTCCGGTCCCGCCTCGATAAAGGTTCGATGTTCAGAATCGACGTCCCGCTGCCCATGGCTGAAACAGAACCGCAGCCCGAACCGAATCCGGTCGGCGCAGACGACCGAAGCGCTGCCGGCTCGCATCGCACGGGCATGATCCTGATTATCGAAGACGACGCGGAGAAGGCCGGACACCTCGCCCGCTTGCTCAAGGACGAGGGTCACTTCACCTCGATGGCGGCTGACGGCATCGAGGCATTACAGTCGTTGAAGCGCGGGGCAGTCAGGCTCGACGTGATTTTGGTGGACTACAACCTGCATGGCACCATGAACGGACTCCAGGTTGCCGCCACGCTGCGGCAGGCGCTACAGCGCCAGGTCCCGGTTATCGTTCTGACTGACGATGCATCGGCCAATACCGAGCGCAGCATCCTACTCCAGAACTGCATGCCGCTTCACCGGCCATTTCGGCCGCGGGACCTGATACAGGCCATCCAGCGCCTGCTTCCCATATCGCATGCGGGCAATGTCGCCGACGGCCAGGGCTCGCCTGTCATCTATGTGGTCGACGACGATGGCGACGCACGCGCGGCGCTGCACAGTGTGCTGGTAGATGCCGGCCGCGCCACCGAGAGTTTCGAGACCTGCGAGGCCTTCATCGCAGCGCTCGGACCGAGCGCGGAGGGGTGCCTGTTGATCGACGCCGTGCTGCCCGGCATGGATGGCTTCGCGCTGCTGAAACACATGGAGGATCGGGGGCATCGGATGCCGGCGATCATGATCACTGGCAACGGCGATGTACACATGGCAGTGCGGGCCATGCAGGCCGGCGCACTGGATTTCATCGAGAAGCCAGTCAGCCGCGACGAATTGCTCGCGAGTATCGAGCGGGCACTGGCGCGGACGAAGGACTCGGGTTTGCGACTCGCTGGCCGGGACGAAGCGGCCAGCTCCATCGCAGGCCTCACTTCGCGCCAGCATCAGATCATGGATATGGTCCTCGCCGGCTATTCCAGCAGGCGCATTGCCGCCGAACTCAACATCAGCCAACGCACGGTGGAGAACCACCGCGCGTCGATCATGCAAAAAACCGGGTCGAAGTCGCTTCCGGCGTTGGCGCGGGTAGCGCTCACCGCGGCCGCGTATGACGTGCCCGAGCCGAATGCCCACCCGGTCAGGAAAACGTAACCGCGGTTCCGCCGTGATTGTCCGACGCCATGTGGAACCCGGCGGTGTTGTAGCTGCCCGTCAGGCTGAAAGCGCTGCTGTGCGTCCCGTCGGAAACCGTCAGCGTGCCCGCCGAGACGTCCACCGTCCCGTTATCGATAAGGCCGCTTGTGCCGGAACCGGTTAACGTGGCGTTCCCTTGGATCGCGAAAAGCGCTCCGGCAGCGTTGTCCAGCGTGCCGGTGTGGTTGGTCGCGGTGGGGTCCCCGCTGCCCAGCGCGATGGTGCCGCCGTTCCAGGTCAGCGTTCCAGTGTTTTTCACGACACGGCCGCCGTCGACCTGCAAGGCGCCGCCGACCAGGGACATGCCGGTCAGCACCGTAGCTTGCGGACCCGTCAGTAGCCCGTTCACTACGGCCGCAGCCGGCAGCACGGTCACGACATCGTGGTTGATGCTCTGAGCGCCGCTCGCATCGTCGGCCGAAACCCACAGCCAGTCCGAACCAGCCACCATGTTCGCCTGATAGGTCAGGCTCCCTAGTTCGGCGTTGACCGCGGCAAGACCGCCGGTCAGCGTCAGGGAGGTGGTTCCCTCACCCAATTCGGTAACGCCGGTGACGGCGGTGGTGCGCAGGAGGCCGGTGCTGTCGCTGATTTTGACGACGATGGTGCCGCCGGTCTGACCGCTCGATACGGCGATGCCAGGCAGTGCCTGGGTGGCGCCGGCTGCCAAGGTCATGGCAGCGGGCGCGGTCACGATCGGCGGCCCGGCCGGCAGTGGGGTCACGACCGGCAGCGTGGTTACGACCGGTGGGGAAATGACCTGTGCGATGCTCGCGACATCGGTTGCGACGATGTTCTTCGTGCCCTGCTGGCCCTGCGGGTTGGTGGCACCGACCCACATCCAATCGTCCCCGGTGGCGGTTCCCTGATAGGTCAGGGTCGCCAGACTGGCGTTGATGGCGGACAGGTTGCCGGTCAACGTCAGGAACGTCGTTCCCTCCCCGGATGCGTAGACGTCGGTGGTGGGCGCGGTATGCAACAGGGCTTTGTTGTCGCTGACCATCACGGTGAAAAACCCGCCCGGCCAGTTGGCCGCGATGGAAACGCCAGAAATATGGGTCTCGACTCCGGTGGCGGTCTGGAAGCCGGTGGGCGCGGAGATGGTCGGCGCGACTGCCGCGGCACCGATATTCTGCGACGGCAGGGTTTCGTATACGGTGCCGCCGGTTGTGCCTGGATAGGCACAAGCGTGCACGTAGTCGATTTTCATCGTGGCCGGAAACACGGTGCTGCTGTTCGGGTTACCGGGCCAATAGCCGCCAACGGCCAGATTGGCCAGCATGTACATAGGTACATTCATGTCGGCCGGCGTCGCCATGGAGGCGACTTCGACTCCGTTGATATAGAGATCGACGGTCTGCGGCCCCCACATCACGCCATATTTGTTGAAACCGGAGGACACATTGGCGACGTTTAGGGTGGTGCCCTGGGTAGCCTGGACCGTCGAATGGGTTAAGAAATATAGCGTGGTCGGAGCGTTGCCAAGCACCTCGAAAATGTCGAGCTCCGGCGGCCATGCGCCGCTGGCGGGCAGCATCCAGAATGCTGGCCACAGGCCTTGCCCGGCCGGCATTTGGGCGTTGATTTCGAAGTATCCGTAAAGCTGGCTGAACGAGTTCTGAGTGGTGATGACACTCGAATTATAGGGCAAATTCAGCGGGTTGCTGCCTGGCGTGGCGGTGATATCGAGCGCGCCGTTCTGCAAGCTGAACGGGTTGACGCCCACCGAACTGTCGGAGTAGTACTCTCATTCGCCATTCGCCATTCGCCATTCGAACCGAGCGTGCGGTCGCCGTTGGCGAGAGTGGTGCGCCACAATCCGGTGGATCCATCTGGAGACGCACTGAAGGTGTTGAACTCGTCGTCGAAGGTAAGGGACATTGTCGCGGTATTGAGGGTATTGCCGATAGCCATAAGCTTGCTGCTCCCGAATTCGTGAGTGTTGTCACATAGGACTACGGAAACTACCTAGGTGAATGCAGAAACTACCTGGTCACGGCGGATGCAAAAGAATACCAAATTCTTTCTTGGTTTTTTGGTCTGTTTTTATGTTCGTCTAGTTTAATTTAAAAGTAATATTTTGCGGTCTTTACTCATACTAACCGGCGTAGGGATGACACACCGGCCTTGCTCCTGCGCCGGCATGCCGATGGCGGCGGTTGTTATCGGGTTCTCGCTGAGCAGCAGCACTATCATTCCGGCGTGAGCCAAATCCGCATCGATCGGGCCACGTCGCTCTCGGTTGGCGGCTTCCGGCAGTGCGGCGTTCGAAATCCTTATGCGCATGGCGCGGCGTGAGAATGCTTCGATCATGCGGACTCCTCATCCCCACCCCTGGTCATCCTGCCCCAATCCGTTCATTAAATGGCCATGATCCGCTGCCTTAATTGCGTATTCCAACCTTCAGGAGTCCCCATGGACTGGTCCGGCCGGAGAGTACTGATTACCGGCGGCGCCGGGTTCCTCGGCGCCAATCTTTGCCATGAACTGGCCCGCCGAGGCGCCCGCGTCACCGCGCTGGACGGGTTCCTGTTCGGCGGAGGGGCAAACCCGCGCAATCTGGACGGCGCCGTTGTGGATCTGGTGCGCGGCGACATAAGAGAAATCGACCTCCGCCCGTTGTGCGAGGGCGCGCATGCGATCTTTAACCTCGCCGCGCAGACCAGCCACATGGGCGGGCAGGCCGATCCGCTGGCCGACATCGCGGTCAACGCGGTGGCCCAGGTGCGCCTGATCCAAGCGGCACGCGAAGCCGCACCGGATGCGATCGTGGTGCACGCCTCCACCCGGCAGTTCTACGGCCGCACGCAAAAGCTGCCGGTGGACGAAAGCCAACCGGTCGCGCCACCGGACGCCAACGGCGTGTCGAAATTCGCCGGGGAGCAATACTGGATGATCGAAAATCGCGTGCGCGGCCGGCCGGTGGTCTCCCTGCGGCTGACCAACTGCTACGGCCCGCGGCTGCGCATCCGGGACGCCCGCCAAACCTTCCTGGGCATCTGGATCCGCTGCGTACTGGAGCAAAAACCATTCGAGGTTTGGGGCGGCGCCCAATTGCGGGATCTCACCTATGTCGACGACGTGACCGAGGCCTTCATCAAAGCTGCGGAATCTCCTGCCTGCCACGGCGGCATTTTCAACATTGGCGGCCCGCCGCCTATCTCCCTGCACGATCTGGCGGAGATGGTGGTGCGCCTCTGCGGCCCAACCGCGCACTACACCACCCGCGAGTTCCCCGCCGACCGCGCCCAGATCGACATCGGCAGCTACCATGCCGACGATAGCGCATTTCGGATCGCCGCCGGATGGGAACCGAACACCGGGCTGGAAGAGGGCATCGCCCGCACCATCGATTGGTACCGTCCCAGACTGGGAGATTATCTATGATTGTTCCCGCCAACCCCGGCGCTGGTTATCGAGCGATGAAGGCCGAAATCGATGCTGCTGTCGCGCGGACGCTGGAGTCCGGCTGGTACATCCTCGGCCAGGAGGTCAAAGCTTTCGAGGCTGAGTTCGCCGCATGGCTTGGCGCCGGCAAGACCGTCGGCTGCGGCAACGGCACCGACGCCATCGTGCTGGCGTTGCGCGGCCTGGGCATCGGCCGCGGCTGTTCGGTTGCCACCGCATCGCATACCGCTGTCGCGACTGTTGCGGCGGTGGAAATGGTTGGCGCAACGCCCGTGCTAATCGACATCGACTCAGACCACTTCACGATGGACCCAGCCGACCTCGCCGCGACCCTCGCCGACCCGCCGGCCGGGCTGCCACCGATCGCAGCAGTGCTGCCGGTTCATCTTTACGGACAGGCGGCCGATTTGGACGCCATCGGCGCGATCTGCCGGACGAATGGTCTGGTACTGATCGAGGATTGTGCTCAGGCGCATGGGGCCACTTGGCTCGGGCAAAAAGTAGGGACCTTCGGCGACGCCGCCACCTTCAGCTTTTATCCAACCAAGAACCTCGGTGCGCTCGGCGACGGCGGGGCGGTCGTGCTGCCGAATGACGAAGTGGCTGGGCGGGTCGCCGCGCTGCGCCAGTACGGCTGGCGGACGCACTACATCAGCGACGATATCGGCATCAACAGCCGCCTGGACGAGCTGCAAGCCGCTATTCTGCGGGTGAAGCTCGCGCATCTCGATACCGCCAATGCACGGCGCCGAGCGATCGCCGCCATTTACGACGAAGCCCTCAGGCACACGTCGATCCGGCCGCCAGCGCGCCGCCCGAACGCTGGGCACGTCTTCCATCTCTACGTCGTGCGCGTCCCCAACCGCGACGCCGTCCAAGCCAAGCTGCGCGCCGCCGGAATCGGGTCGGGGGTCCACTACCCGCAGCCGGTCCATGTTCAACCGGCCTATCGCAATCGCGTCGCCCTCGGTGCCGCCGCGTGCCGCGCAACGGAAGCCGCCGCGTCGGAGGTGCTTAGTCTCCCGCTGTATCCCGAGCTCTCGGACGACGAGGTGGCGCAGGTCGCTGCGGAACTCAAACGCCTCTGACCACAGTTGGGTGGAGGGCGTCGTCCCAGTCGACCTCCGACTTGGGCAACGAGACGCCCAAGAGTGCGGCTGGGATTGAACTCGCCATCGCGATGGCCTCGACCGGCGAGGCCAACCCCCAGGCCACGACGTTGCGCACCGCCCGATCGAGGCCCAACGCCGATCCCGCGAGGACGGGACTACCAGGCTCCCGCACCGAACCATCCGCTGCATGCTCGATCGTCATGCCGGCGAATTCGTAAAGCCCCGGCGGTGCGGCCGCGGCGGCGGTGGCGTCGGTGACCAGGATGCTCCGGGTCAAGCCTTTCGCGCGCAACATCACCTTGAGCGCGGCAGGCGGGATGTGGATGCCGTCGGCGATGAAACTGGCATGCAGACTGTCTTCGGCGAGCTGCGCCATCAGGGGGTTCAGAAATTTCGGCTGCGGCTGCGGCAGGGCGTTGCCGAGATGCGTGCTTAACGCCGCCCCCGCATCGGCGGCTCTACGCACGCTATCGGCGTCCACGGCGCTATGCCCAATGGCTGTGACAATTCCCCGCGATCGTGCCCAACCGATCAGTCCAATCGCACCATCCCGCTCGGGTGCCAGCGTCAGCAAAAGAATGGGGCGCCGCAAATCGCGGGAAACCCGTTCCACCAGCGCCGGATCCGGCAGGACCATCGCGGCAGCCGGATGGCACCCGGCGTACCCGGGCATGGGATTTAGGAACGGCCCCTCCAGGTGGTATCCCGGCACCATCGCCGGCCCCAGCCTGCTGCCAGCCACCGCCGCGTCCAGCGCGGCGAAACGGGCGGCCAGAACAGCCTCCGAGGCCGTGATCAACGTTGGCAGGCAGGCGATCACCCCATTCAGCAGCATGGCATTCAGCGCGTGGTCGAGCGCATCCGCCGTCAGGGCGGTGCTATTGAAATCCACCCCGGCGTAGCCATTAATCTGTATGTCGAACAGGCCGGTGCTGCGCATGCCGTCTTATGGCCCATGGTTCGGGGTCGGTGCTATCCTCGGCGGCAACCTTATGCAGGAGACCCCAGTGCCGGCGTTCAAAAAGCCCACGATCTCCCCAACAATCTTAATGCTTATGATCGGCCTGCTCGCGATGTCCGCCATCAGCTTCTTCTCGAACCTGGGCGACGTCGTGCCCATCCCGTACAGCCAGTTTCAGACCTATCTCGACGCCGGCAAGGTGAAATCGGTCGTCGTCAACGGCGACAGCATCCGCGGCACCCTGACCGAGGCGATGCCGGACGGCAAAACCCAGTTCAGCACGATATCGGTTCGTCCCGATCTCGCCGCCGCGCTGGCCGGCCGCCACGTCGAGTTCAACGGCACCGCGACCGGCGGCACGTTTTCGACGATCCTGTCCTGGGTCATCCCACCGCTGCTGTTCGTCGGTATCTGGATGTTCGCCTCTCGCGGCATGGGCGGAGCCGGCGGTATGGCCGGCGGGCTTTTTTCTATTGGCCGCAGTAAAGCCAAGCTGGTCACCGCCGAGACCGACATCAAGGTGGCGTTCGCAGATGTCGCCGGGGTGGACGAAGCCAAAGCCGAACTGCACGAAATCGTCGACTTCCTGAAGGAACCGGTCAAATTCGGTCGCCTCGGTGCCCACATCCCGCGCGGCATCCTGCTGGTCGGCCCGCCCGGCACTGGCAAGACCTTGCTCGCGCGCGCGGTCGCCGGAGAAGCGGGGGTGCCCTTCTTCTCCACCAACGGCGCCGAATTCGTCGAGATGTTCGTCGGCGTCGGCGCGTCCCGCGTGCGGGACTTGTTCGAAAAGGCGCGCACTTCCGCCCCCTGTATCATCTTCATCGACGAGCTCGATGCGCTGGGCCGCGCGCGTGGTGCAAGCCCGATGGGCGGGCAGGACGAGAAGGAGCAGACGCTCAATCAGCTGCTGGCGGAAATGGACGGATTCGACCGCTCCGCCGCCATGGTGGTGCTGGCGGCGACCAATCGGCCGGAAATCCTGGATCCCGCACTGCTGCGCGCCGGGCGGTTCGACCGGCAGGTGCTGGTGGACCGCCCGGATAAGATCGGACGGGTGCAGATTCTGGCCATCCATACCAAAAAGCTATCGTTAGCCCCCGACGTGAAGCTGGAGGACATCGCGGCGTTGACCCCAGGGTTCACAGGGGCCGATCTGGCTAATCTGGCGAATGAGGCCGCCGTGCTGGCGACCCGCCGAGGCGGCGAAAATATCGCCATGGCCGATTTCACCGGCGCGGTGGAACGCATCGTCGCCGGATTGGAGAAAAAATCCCGTATTCTGATCCCCAGGGAGCGCCGCATTGTCGCCTACCACGAGATGGGGCACGCCCTGGTCGCCCGTTCCATCCCCGGCAGCGATCCCATCCAGAAAGTCTCCATCATCCCGCGCGGCATCGGGGCGCTCGGCTATACCATACAGCGCCCGACCGACGACCGCTTCCTGATGGGGTTGCACGAGTTGGAGGACAAAATGACCGTCCTGATGGGCGGCCGCGCGGCGGAGACCCTGTTGGGGCAGGATATTTCTACTGGTGCCTCCGACGACCTGGCCAAAGCCACCGACATCGCGCGCGGAATGGTGCTTCGGTTCGGCATGGATAAGGCGCTGGGGCCGGTGGCGTGGGACACGGAGCAGGGGCAGTTTTTGGGGCAGCCAGGGGCGTTCTGGCAGCCAAGACGGTTCAGCGATCAAACCGCGCACGAGATCGACCAGGCCGTCCGCACCCTGCTCGAAACCGCATTGGCTCGGGCGATCGGCATTTTGTCGTACAATCGCGCGGCCTTGGACGAAGGTGCGGAGTCGTTGCTGGCCCATGAGTCCCTGACCGCGGACGAGCTGCCCGCGTTGCGCTCCCCCGCCATCCCCGCCACCATCGCGGCGACCGAAGGACGAACCATATGAATATCGACTTCACCGGCAAGAAAGTAATTATCTGTGGCGGCAGCCGCGGCATTGGGCGCGCAATGGCGCTTGGCTTTGCCGGCGCCGGTGCCGATGTTTCCATCTGCGCGCGAGGCGCCGACACGCTGGAAGAAACCCGCAAGGAGGTCGCCGCGCATGGCCGCATCGCGCACGCCGGCGCGGCGGATCTAGGGGATAAAGCCGCGATCGACGGGTACATCGCCAGTGCCGCCGCCGCCCTCGGCGGGATCGATGTTCTGGTGAACAACGCCTCGGCCTTCGGCTCGTCGGACGACGAGGCGGGCTGGATGAGCAGCATGGCGATCGACATGATGGCGATCGTCCACGCCACCCACGCCGCATTGCCGTTCCTGAAAGCGGGCAAAGGCAGCGTGATCAATACATCGTCGATTTCCGCCCTCCGCTCCGCCGGCCGGCAGGCGCCATACGGGGCCATCAAGGCGGCGGTGATCCATTACACCAGCACCCAGGCTGCGATGTATGCGCGCGATGGCATAAGGGTGAATGGGCTCGCACCCGGATCGGTCGAATTTCCCGGCGGCGTCTGGGACCGACGTAAGACGGAAAACCCGCCGCTCTATAACGCCGTGCTGAAATCGATCCCCTTCGGCCGGTTGGGCGCGCCAGAGGAAATTGCCAATGTGGCGATGTTCCTGGCCTCCCCGCTTGCGTCCTGGGTGACCGGGCAGACCATCGTAGTGGACGGGGGGCAGCTGCTGTAGCACCATCGGCGGGGATCGACGGGGGAAACGGCCATGGGTTTGCATATCGACTACTACGCGTCCTTGAACTCGCCTTGGACGCATCTCGGCGCGGCTCGCATCGAATCCTATGCCATGGCGTACGGCGCCACGCTGAAAATCTACCCCGTCGATTTTGGCGAGATTTTCGCCGGCTCCGGCGGGTTGCCGCTGCCTAAACGGTCGGCGCAGCGGCAGGCCTATCGGTTGCAGGAACTGGCCCGCTGGCGGGACCAGGTTGGCGCGCCGATTCACATCGCACCGAAGTTTTTCCCGTCCAGTGAGGCCGTGACCGCATCCTGCATCATCGGGCTGCGGGAAACCGTGGGCGATTGGCCGGCCATCAAGCTCGCGCACCGGGTGCTGAAAGCGGTCTGGCAGGACGAGCTGAACCCCGCGGATCCCGACACATTGGCGGGCCTGATCCGTGATTGCGGCCTGAACGCCGACGCGGTGATGAAACTAGGTGCCGATCCACAATGGGCTGCACTGCGCGAAGCCGATACGAAGGCGGCGCTGGCGCGTGGGGTGTTTGGCGCGCCCAGCTATGTGATCGGGGAGGATATTTTCTGGGGCCAGGATCGGTTGGCGTTCGTCGAGCGGCGTCTGGCGCGAGGCTGATCGATGCGGGGACTGAGCGGCAAGCGGATCATTTTGACCGGCGGAGCGAGCGGCATTGGCCGGGCGACCGCTTTGCGATTGGCCGAAGAAGGCTGCATCGTCGGAATATTCGATCTGAACGAGGCCGGTGCTGTTGAAACCGCCGCTTCCTGCGCTGGCGGTCAGGCCATGGCATTCACAGTGGACATCGCCGACCGGGCGCAAGTGACCGCGGCAATGGAAACGTTCGAGCGGGAACGCGGCCCAACGGACGGGTTGGCGAACATCGCGGGGTGGGACACGCCTGTGGCGTTCCTCGATACCGACGACGCGTTCTGGGAGAAGGTGATCCGCATCAACCTGCACGGACCGATGATGATGCACCACGTGGTGGTGCGCGGCATGGCGCAGCGGGGATCGGGGCGGGTGGTGAACGTTGCCTCCGATGCCGGACGCGTGGGGTCATCGGGCGAATCTGTTTATTCCGCCTGCAAAGGGGGAATTATCGCGTTCACCAAAACCCTGGCGCGGGAGTTGGCGCGGAAGGGCGTGACATTGAACGCGTTGTGCCCCGGACCGACCGACACGCCATTGTTCGAGAATTTTACGACCGGCACTGGGATCGGGGAGGCGCTGGCGCGCGCTATTCCGCTGCGGCGCATCGGGCAGCCCGGCGACTATACCGGCATGATCGCGTTTTTGCTGTCCGACGATGCCGCTTACATGACCGGCCAGACGATCAGCGTCTCGGGCGGCCTCACAATGGTGTAACGATATGCGCGTTTATACAATCCTGCCGTTGCGGCACTGGCGCGAAGTGCCCCAGGCCGCCAGGGACGCCGAGGCAGCGGGTTTCGATGCCGTTATGACGGTGGAGCTGGCCCACGACGTGTTCACCCCGCTGGCGGTGGCTGCTTTGCACACCGAACGGGTGGAACTGACCCCGTCCGTTGTCGTTGCATTTCCGCGCAGTCCGACCGTATTAGCTGCGCAGGCATGGGACCTGCACGCCAATTCCAACGGGCGCTTCGTACTGGGCTTGGGCAGCCAGGTGAAGGGCCACAACGAGCGCCGCTTCGGCATCCCCTGGACCGCCCCGGCCCCTCGCATGCGCGATTACGTGCTGGCGTTGCGGGCAATCTGGCAATGCTGGGAAACCCGCGGGAAGCTGACGTTCGACAGCCCGCATTATAAGCTGTCACTGATGACGCCGGATTTCTCGCCGGAACCGACGGGGTTGCCGATGGTGCCGGTGACGATCGCGGCGGTGGGCGAAGCCATGCTGCGCGTCGCCGGGCAGGCCGCGGACGGGGTGCGGCTGCATCCGCTTTGCTCCCGCAAGTATCTGGAAGACGTCTGCATGCCGCAGATGGCCGAGGGCATGCGCCGTAGCGGCCGATCCCGCGTTCATTTCGACATCCACGGCGGCGGCTTCGTCTGCACCGGCCCGGATGCGGCGACTGTCGCGGCGGAAATGGAAAAAGCGCGGCGGCGCATCGGGTTCTACGCCTCCACACGGAGTTATTTGCCGATCCTGCAATTGCACGGGTTGGGCGATCTTGGATTGAAACTGCACCGGATGTCGGTCGAGGGCCGCTGGGACGAGATGACCGCCGAGATTTCCGACGACATCGTGCACCTCTTTGCCGCTTGCGGCACGTTCGCCGAATTGCCGAGAGCCATTGCGCACCGGTTCGGCGGCGCGGCTGATTCGATCGATCTGCACTTCCCACCGGGCACGCCGGTAGGTGCTGCAAAGGAAATCGTCACCGACATCAAGCGCATCCCGCACACCTTTGCGGGGTTCGATACGAACTGGTAGGAGAAAACGACCATGGCAACGCCGATGTTTCGGTTCGACCCGGTGGAATTGCCGCCGGAAGCAATCAAACTGCGCGGCGAAGTGCGCGCGTTCATCGAAGAACACAAGGACGTCATGGGATTCTCCCGTGGTGAGCACAACCCCGAATTCAGCCAGGCGATGGGCAAAAAGGGCTGGATCGGAATGACCTGGCCGAAACAATACGGCGGCCATGAGCGTTCGTCGTTCGAACGCTATGTCGTGATCGAGGAAATGCTGGTGGCGGGTGCGCCTTTGTCGGCGCATTATACCGGCGACCGCCAGAGCGGCCCGAACATTCTCCGCTTCGGCACCGAGGAACAAAAATCGTATTTCTGCCCGAAAATCGCTGCGGGAGAATTAACGTTCTGCATCGGCATGAGCGAACCCAACTCCGGCTCCGACGTTGCGGGTACCCGCACCCGAGCGGTCAAGGTCGAGGGGGGGTATCGGATTAATGGGACGAAGCTGTGGACGTCGAACGCGCATAATGCTGACTATGCGATTCTGTTCTGCAAGATGGCGGTGGACGAGGAACAAGCGAACGACCGGCATGCCGGTGCGACGCAGTTCCTGCTGGATTTGAAATTACCCGGCATCGAAATTCGGCCGGTGATCAACCTGCTGGGCGAGCACCACTTCAACGAAATTTTCCTCACGGACGTCTTCGTTCCGGACCACTTGCTGCTAGGGAAAGAAGGCAACGGCTGGAACCAGCTCACCAGCGAACTGGCCTTCGAGCGCAGCGCACCCGACCGTTTCCTCGTGTTTTTCCAAATGCTGCAGCAGATGATCCGGATGGCGGGCCCGAACCCGGACAAGGCGACGGCGGTGGCACTGGGTAAACTGATCTCCCAATTGGCGACGCTGCGATCCATGTCGGTTTCGATCGCCGGCATGCTGGCCGAGGGGCTGCAACCGAACAACGAGTCCGCCGTCGTGAAAGACCTGGGCACGCGCTACGAGCAGGACATTCCGGTGGTAGCGCGGCAGCTGTTCCCATCGGAGCCGGAACTGGAAGCCATCGATGTTTATGAAACAATGATCGCGCGCAGCACGATGAACGCGCCGCGGTTGTCCATCCAGGGCGGCACACGAGAAATCCTGCGCGGAATCATCGCCCGCGGCCTCGGCCTGCGATAGGGACAAAGAAAAATGGCAATTCGTGACGAAACCAGGATGCTCCTGGAAAGCATGGGCCGGTTGTTCGAAAACCTATGCACGAAACAGGTGGTCGACGCCGCCGAAACTGGCGTGTTCGCCGCCGATTTGTGGCGGGCGGTCAGCGAAACCGGCGTGCCGCTGGCGGCGCTGCCGGAATCGGCAGGCGGGGCCGACGCCGAATGGGCCGATCTTTACGCGGCGCTGCGGGTGGCCGGCCGGTTCTCGGCGCCGATTCCGCTGGCCGAAACGATGTTGGCCGGTTGGATCGCCTCTAGTGCCGGACTGGAAATCGGCGACGGACCGATGACTGTCGGACCGGTGCGCGCATCCGA
The DNA here is from genome assembly GCA_025352375.1 of Acetobacteraceae bacterium. GTDB lineage: Bacteria > Pseudomonadota > Alphaproteobacteria > Acetobacterales > Acetobacteraceae > Rhodopila. The sequence continues at coordinate 14,943 of JANXTL010000237.1, forward strand.
CAAACTGACATTGACCCGCGACGGCAACGGCTGGCGCCTGAACGGCACCGCGTCGCGTCTGCCCTACGCATCGCACGCCGAACGGATCGTGCTGATCGTGGACGGCCCGGACGGCGAAATGGCGGTGTCGCTTGAAGGCAGTACCGCACCCACGCCCGCCAAGGGTAAAAATATCGCCAACGAATCCCGCGACACGCTGGTGTTCGACAATTTCCACCTCTCGACGGCCGCGGCGCTGCCCAAAGGTGTCAGCCGGGCGGCGTTGTACCGAAGGGGAGCGTTGGCTCGGGCGACGATGATGTCGGGCGCGCTGGAACGCGCGATGGACCTCGCGGTGACCTATGCGCAGGAACGAGTGCAGTTCGGGCGCCCGATTTCGAAGTTCCAGGCGGTGCAGCAGAATCTCGCGGTTCTGTCGGAACAAACAGCGGTGGCGGTGGCCGCGGCGAACCTGGGCATCCAGTCGTTGAGCCAAGGCGACGAGGAACGCGAGGAGTTCCAGATTGCCATTGCCAAAACCCGCGTCGGTGAGGCAGCGACTCTGGCCTGCGAACTCGCGCATCAGGTTCACGGCGCCATTGGCTTCACCAAGGAGTACTCGTTGCAATTGGCAACCCGCCGCCTGTGGTCGTGGCGGGAGGAGTTTGGGTCCGACCCGGAATGGGCGGCCAAGGTGGGCACGTATTTCTGTGGCAAGGGGGCCGACAATCTCTGGCCCATCATGACAGGGGATTAGACATGGCCAAGACACGCGGTACCGGATTGTTAATGGCCTGGACCGACGTCGATCCGGCGCATGAGGATGCGTTCAACACCTGGTACAACGGGGAACACATGCCGCGCCTCGCCGGCATACCGGGCTTTCTCAGCGGCGCGCGCTACGCGGCGTTGCGCGGTGGACCAAAATACCTCGCGATGTACGAGCTCGAGGACCACAACGTGCTGCGCAGCGCGGCATTCCTCGACGACGTGCGCTACAAACCCTCGGCGCGGCGGAGCAGCATTTCCCCCAGCCATATCGGGCGGAACTTTCTGCTGAACGGCTACCGGCAGATTTTCCCGGCGAAAACCGACCCTGCGGATTTCCCGGCGGAATCCCCGCGCTACCTCCAGATGGGACGCATCACCATCGCCGCGAACATGGAGGACGAGTTCAATGCTTGGTACAACACCGCGTACATCCCCGGCTATCTCAAAGTCCCCGGTGTCATTCGCGCCCGTCGCTTTGTCGCGATCGAAGGCGAACCGAAATACCTGACGGTCTACGAATTCGAAAATGCCGGCGTCCCCGACAGCAAAGAATGGGCCGACGCGCGGGATGGCAACCCCTGGAACAAGCGGGTGCGCCCGCATGTGCAGCTCGGCGAGGGTTCCCCGGCGGTGTTCCAGCGCATTTTTCCGTCGCTATAAGGAAACAAAACCATGGCCGATGTCACCGGAACATACCGCCTCGTCAAAGCCGTCGCGCGCGATGCGGCCGGTAACCTCCTCCCTGCCCCCTACGGCGGAAACCCGCTGGGCCGTGTCGTACTCGGAGCGGACGGGCGGATGATCGCGGTCACCTGCGACGCCTCACCCAATCTGCCAGCGGGTGCGAAGCGGGAGTTCAGTTCCTATACCGGGATGTACACCTTCGACGGCAAGACGTTGACCACCAAAGTCGATGGCGCCTCCGACCCATCCCGCATCGGCTCCGACCAGGTGCGCGGTGTCCGGTTCGAGGACGGGCTGATGGTGCTGCAACCGCCGTTGCGTTCTTATGCCGCGGCACCGGAACAACGGGAGCTGTACTGGACGAAAATCTCCGACGTGTAGTCGAAGATACCGTGACGCCGCGTCAAAGCAACCAGACGCTATCGAACCCAATTCGTTCCGCTATCGATGCAACCGGCTCGGTGCCCCACATCGTGAGGCCGAGCCGCTAGCGGCGGAAGGTCATTCGGCGGCTAGGTTGGGGGCGAAGGGTGCGACGTCGGCGCGCAGTGCGTTATCGATCGGCTGCGGCCACCATTTGTCCTCCCACTCGGCGAACAAAGGCTGCAACCGGGGAAGCACTTTTTCGGCGAACAGCTTGGTGTTGTACTTGGCGAGGTCCTTGCCCATGTTGCCGAATTGCAGCAATAACATTAGGTGTCCGACGTTCAGTTCGGTCGCAACCTCGGTGAGTTGTGCCACCACTTCGTCGGGGGAGCCAACAATGATGTACCCCTTGTCGACGATGTCCTTCATTTCGGTCGCTCGGGCCTGGGTGCGGGCGCTTTGCGTCGCCGCGCGGCCCACCTGGCTGGTCAGGCCGGCACGTTGCGTTGCCTCGGTCACGTATCCGGGCGGGCTGGCCCACATGGCGTCAGTGAACAGGCAACGGCCGTAGAAATATTCAGCGGCCTCGGTGTAGAGTTCGAGCGCTTTTTCCTTAGTTTCCGCGACGCCGACAAATTGCAGGAACGCCGCTCGGTTTGGGTTCCGATCCTTGCCGAGGCGAGCCATTTCCCGCCAGAACCCGTCCATGGTTTCCTTGCCGTCCTTGTAGCCGAAATAGGACAGGTACGCGTAGACGTAGTCCATCTGCGCGCACCATTGCCACGTTTCGATCGACCCGCCGCCGGGGATCCACACAGGCGGGTGCGGCTGCTGGAGCGGCCGCGGCCAGATGTTGACGTAGCGCTGCTGGTTGAAGCGGCCGTTGAAGGCGAAGGTTTCTTTCTCGGTCCAGGCTTTCATCACAAGGTCATGCGCTTCGTAGTATTTATCGCGCAGCTGGCTAGGGTTGGTGCCGTAGGCATAGCAATCGTCCATCGGGGTGCCCACGGGGAAGCCGGCGATCAGCCGCCCGCCCGAGATCACGTCGATCATCGCGAATTCCTCGGCTACGCGGGTCGGCGGGTTGTATAGCGCCAGCGAATTGCCCATCACGCAGATTTTCGCATTCGACGTCCGCCGCGCGAGTGTGGACGCTATCAGGTTCGGGGACGGCATCAGCCCGTAGCCGTTGGAGTGATGCTCGTTCACGCAAATCGCGTCGAAGCCGCAATCGGCGGCATATTCGAGCTCGTCCATGAAATCGTTGTACATCAGGTGCGCGCGCTTGGGATCGAACAGGGACGAATGAATGTCGACCCACACCGAGCGGTGCTTCTCCCGGAAATCGTCCGGCAGTTCGGTGTATGGCATCAGATGGAACCACATGAGCTTCATAACGATCGTCCCCGTTTGGTGGCAGCTACCGTCGAGTATGACGGGAAACGGCCGGGATGCAAAGCCGGCGGGGCTATGATAGCGTCGGGCCAGTCACGTTAGAGGATTCCCGCCATGCGCCTCCGCCTCGCCGCCTTGTTCGCCTGCTGCGCGCTGCCCGCCGCGGCGCAGACCTTGAACGTCGCCACCGGCGGGGCGTTCACCTCGATGGACCCGCACTTCCACAACCTCGGACCGAACAACGTCATCACCTCCTATGTCTTCGATCCCCTGGTGCGGTTCGACCGGAAATACCAACCGGAAGCATCGCTGGCCGTGTCTTGGAAGACGGTGAATGACACGACGTGGGAGTTCAAACTGCGGGAAGGCGTCAAATTCACCGATGGCACGCCGTTCACCGCCGAGGACGTGGCATTCACCTACGCGCGCGTCCCGCAGGTGCCGAACAGCCCCGGCAGTTTCACCTTCGCGACCAAGCCGATCACCCAGGTCGAAATCGTCGATGCGCACACGATCCGGCTGCATTCCGCGACGCCGCTGCCGCTGCTCGCCTACAACCTGTCCAACGTGAACATCGTATCCCGCAAAATCGGGGAAGGTGCGACCACGGCCGACTATAATTCGATGAAAGCCGCAATCGGCACTGGCCCCTTCCGCGTCACCGAGCTCGCGGTGGGTGAGCGCGTGGTGTTCGAACGCAACGATTCCTGGTGGGGCACGAGGCCGGTCTGGGTGAAGGTGATCTACCGCTCCATCACCAATGGTGCGTCCCGCAACGCCGCGCTACAGGCCGGCGAGATCGACATCATCGACCAGGTGCCGCCGTCCGACGTGGAGGAATTGCGGAAGAACCCCAAGCTCGCGGTCGTATCCATGTCCGGGCAGCGGCTGATCATGCTGGCCCCGGATGCAAGCCGAGCGGTGACGCCCTTCGCGTTCGATTTGCAGGGTAAACCGTTGCCGGCCAATCCGTTGAAAGATGTCCGGGTCCGCCAGGCGCTGTCGCTGGCGATCAACCGCGACGGCATCCGCGATCGCGTCATGGACGGGTTTTCCGTGCCCACCGGCCAGATTATGCCGGAAGGCGCGAGCGGTTACGACCCTTCGCTGAAGCCCGATCCCTACGATCCCGCTCGGGCCAAGGCCCTGCTGGCGGAAGCCGGCTACAAGGACGGCTTCGCCATAACAATCCATGGTCCCAACAACCGCTATGTCAACGACAGCAAAATCGTCGAGGCCATCGCCCAGATGTGGGCACGGATTGGCGTCAAAGCCACCGTCGAGACCATGCCGGCAGCAACCTTCTTTAGCCGAGCGGTGAAGGCGGAGTTCTCGGTGCGACTGACGGGGTGGGGGAGCGACACCGGGGAGGCCAGCAGCAATTTGACCGAATGGGTTGCGTCATCCGCGCCGGATAAGGGACGCGGAACGATGTTCGACCCGTCGAAATATGCCAACCCGAAGGTGGACGCGATTATAGAAAAGTCGCTGGGCGTCATCGACACCGCCGCGCGGGAGGCGCTGTATCGCGATGCGGAACGGATGGCGATGCCGGAGTACCCGATTATCCCGCTGCATTTCCAGGTGAACGTGTTCGCGCTGCGCAAGGGCCTGACGTTCAACATGCGGATGCAGGAGGGCGTTCGCGCCTGGGACGTCGTCAGCCAATAACGCCTAGGTTGCCAGCCCGCCTCGCCCGCCCTACCGTGCCGGTCTGATATCACGGTCGGGAGCGAAAACGATGAAAGTCGGCGAAGCCATAGCGGAAATCATGAAGCGCGAGGGGATCGAGATCCTCTGCGGCTATCCCGTCAACCATCTGCTGGAATACGCCGCTGCGGCCGACATTCGGCCGGTGATCGTCCGGCAGGAGCGGATCGGCATCCACATGGCCGACGCTATCTCCCGCGTTACCTCCGGCCGCAAGATCGGCGCGTTCTGCATGCAGCACGGGCCGGGGGCGGAGAACGCCTATGGCGGTGTCGCCCAAGCGTATTCCGAGTCCATCCCGATGCTGGTGCTGCCGCAGGGTTACCCCCGCCGCATCGCCGGCATCGATCCGAACTTCGGGTCGGCGCGCGAAATGCGCGGGGTCACGAAGTCGGCCGAAGTGGTAAACATGCCGAAAGAAGTCGCCAACATCATGCGCCGCGCGATGAGCAACATCCGCAACGGCCGCTCCGGCCCGGCGCTGGTGGAAATCCCCACCGACATCTGGGGCGAGGAAATCGGCGAACTCGATTACACCCCGGTTGGCATCCACAAATACGGACCCGATCCGGTGGACGTGCAGAAGGCCGCAGCGGCCATTCTGGCATCGAAGTGCCCGCTGATTTATGCTGGCACCGGCGTGCATTGGGCGGAAGCCTGGGCCGAACTGAAGGAACTCGCGGAACTGCTGGGGGCGCCGGTGACCACAAGCCTCGGCGGCAAAAGCGCGTTCCCGGAAACGCATGAGCTGTCGCTTGGGTCGGGCGGCAACGCCGTGCCGAAGCCGGTGCATCATTTCGTGCAGAAATCCGATCTGGTGATCGGCATTGGCTGCTCGTTCACCGAAACCAATTTCGGCATCAAGTTCCCGGCCGGCAAGAAATTCATCCATGCCACGCTGGACCCGAACCACCTGAACAAGGACGTGGTCAGCAACGTAGGTTTGGTGGGCGACGCCAAGCTGACACTGCAAGCGCTGATCGGGGAGCTTCGGCAATCCATCAAATCCAACCGGGACACCAAGGCCGTGGTCGCCGAGATCCAGGCCATTCGTGCGGAATGGATGGCACAATGGCAGCCGTTGCTCGACTTCAACGAGGCCCCGCTGTCGCCGTATCGCGTGATCAAGGAGCTGATGGGCGCGGTCGATATCGACAACACCATCATTACCCACGACGCCGGCAGCCCGCGCGACCAGATCTCCCCGTTCTGGGTGTCCACCACCCCGATGTCCTACATCGGCTGGGGTAAGACGACGCAGCTGGGCATGGGCCTCGGTCTGGCGATGGGCGCGAAGCTGGCGAAGCCGGATAAGCTCTGCATCAACCTTTGGGGCGACGCGGCGATCGGCTTCACCGGCATGGACTTCGAAACGGCGGTGCGCGAGCGGATTCCCATCCTGTCGATCCTGCTAAACAATTTCTCCATGGCGATCGAATTGAAAGTGATGCCGATCTCCACCGAAAAGTACCGGTCCACCGACATCTCCGGCAACTACGCCGACATGGCGAAGGCGTTCGGCGGCTATGGGGAGCGTGTTACGAAACCGGATCAAATTCGCGCCGCGATCAAGCGTGGGATCGAGCAGACGCAAGCCGGCAAGCCGGCGCTGCTGGAATTCATCACCGCGAAGGAAACGCGCGTTTCGAAGTTCTGATGCCGGCTGTCGGTATCTTCCAAAACGTTCCGATCGACCGGGTGGTCTACGGCCGCCCGGCCGCATCGGTTTTGGCCGAGGAGGCCGCGCGGCTCGGCGCTGTTCGCGTCTTCCTGATGGTCAGCCGCACACTGGATCGCGAAACGTCGTGGATCCAGGAGATGCGGTCCGCCTTAGGCAACCGCTACGCCGGCTCATTCGACGGCATGCCGTCCCACACGCCGCGCGATGCAGTCCTGTCCGCGACGGCGGCTGCCCGAGCGGCGGGGGCCGATTCGATTGTCACGTTCGGTGGCGGATCGATTACCGACGCGGGAAAAATGGTGCGATTGGCGTTGCGGCATGGCATCGACGATGCCGCGGGCTTCGATCGGTTCGCTATCCAGGTTCTGCCGGACGGACGGCGCATTTCCCCGCCATTCGAGGGGCCTGCGATTCCGCAAATCGCCATTCCCACGACGCTATCGGCTGGGGATTTCAACGCCGTCGCAGGCGCCACCGACACGCGGACGATGTTGAAAGAGGTTTTTCACCAGCCTGCGATGATCCCTCGCGTTATCGTTCTGGACCCGGCGGTCACCGTGCGCACCCCGCAATGGCTGTGGCTTTCCACCGGGATCCGGGCGCTGGATCATGCGGTGGAGTCGGTGTGCGCTTTGAATGCGGACGTTCGTTCCACATCGGAGTCTCTGGGCGCCATCCGCCTGCTGGCCCGCGCGCTGCCCCGGACGCTGGCGAATCCCGCCGACCTGGACGCACGGCTGGAAGCGCAGATGGCGATGTGGATGTCGATGGAGCACCATCGTTACGGCGTCTCCAAAGGGGCGTCGCATGGGATCGGGCATGTGCTTGGCGGCACCTGCAACGTGCCGCATGGGTATACGTCGTGCGTGATGCTGCCCTATGTGATGCGATACAACGAACCGGCGAACGCGGAGAAGCAAGCCCTGGTGGCTGAGGCGATGGGGCACCCGGGACGCCCCGCATGGGAATTGTTGCACGAATTCATCGCCGGGTTGGGAATGCCGCGGACGTTGGCAGCCGTGGGAGTGACCGAGGAAAAATTTCAGACGGTGGCCGAGGTCGCGCTGCTGGACCACTACCTCCACACCAATCCCAGGCCCATAGGCGGCGTCGCCGATATATTGGAGATTTTGCGGGCGGCGGCTGGTTGAAAAATTTTGAATCGCGTTAACGGTTTCTTAACGAATCTATGACAGGCTGGTGCCGTCCACTCCGAGGCCAGCCATGAATCTCCGCCGTATCCCAGTCGCAATCCGTCTTCATTTTGCTACCGCCACCGCCGTCCTGGCGCTTATTGTGCTGTCGGTTTGTGTATACGGGATTGCATCCGTCCAGATTACCTCCGCCCGCGTCGCGACCCTGCGGCAGGTAACAGAATCCGCCACATCCATCGTCGCCGGCTTCGAAGCGCGGGAGCGCGCCGGAGAGATGACACGGGTGGAGGCACAAACCGCCGCTTCCGCCGCCCTTCGCACGCTGCGCTACGGGGCCAACGACTATGTCTGGATCAACGACATGATCCCCCGCGTGGTTATGCACCCAATGGTACCCAAACTCGAGGGGCAGGACGTCGGCGGCCTCACCGACCCCGCCGGCAAGCACATGTTCGTCGCGTTCGTGGACATCGTCCGAACGCAGAGCGCCGGCGTGGTGCCGTATCTGTGGCCGCGCCCCGGCGATACGGCGCCGGTCCCGAAAATGTCCTATGTTCAGGGGTTTCAGGCCTGGGGTTGGGTGATCGGCACCGGGGTCTACGTCGACGACCTGATCGCCGCGCAGCATCGGGTCGCCGTCGTGCTGGCCGCCGCCACCATGCTCACAAGCCTGTTGGTCGGTTCGGTCACCTGGTTCCTTGGCCGTGGTGTCGCGGGGCCGGTGCGGGCGCTCAACACCGCGACCGAATCGATGGCTCGGGGCAATCTGGACAACGACGTGCCGGGTCTGAGCAGGGGCGACGAGTTCGGGACGCTCGCACGTTCGCTCGACGTATTGCGCCATCATGCTCTCGAACGGATGCGACTGGAGCGAGTGGCGGCGGCCGAGCAAGTCACCAAGGATCGGCGCCAGGGCGTGATGGAGCAGTACACGCAGGAATTCGGCGCCTCGGTGTCCGGTGTACTGACCACCTTAGCCGCCGCCTCGGGCGATATGCGCCGCACAGCCGACACAATGGCGACCGCTGCCGAAAGGACCCGATCTCAGGCCAACCGAACCGCGTCGGGCGCCGGGGAGGCTTCCCAGAATTTGACGTCGGTCGCCGCGGCTACCGAGGAAATGGCCGCGAGTGCGGAGGAAATTGGCCGCCGCGTGCGGGAAGTCACCGAAGCCGCGCAAACCGCGGTCACGGCGGCGACACTGTCCGACCAAATGGTGCAAGGACTGATCGCGTCCACCAACGAGATCGGCAACGTCGTCCAGTTGATCGCCAGCATCGCGAGCCAGACCAACCTGCTGGCCTTGAACGCCACGATCGAGGCCGCCCGAGCCGGGGAGGCCGGCAAGGGCTTCGCGGTGGTCGCCAACGAGGTAAAGGCTTTGGCAGCACAAACCCATAAAGCGACATCGGAGGTCGGTATCCGGATCGAAACTATCCGCGCCTCGACGCGCGATGCCGAGGCGGCCATCGCCGGTGTCAGCCACGCGATCCAGCGGGCGCATGAGGCCGCAGCCGACATCGCGGCCTCGATCGAGCAGCAGGGTACCGCAACCCGTGAGATCGTTGTCGCCGTTCAATCGGTCTTCAAGGCGACCGAGGGTGTGACCAATGGCATGACCGACCTGTCGGGCGTGGCGGACGAAGCCAGCGCCATCAGCCAGTCGCTGCTCGGTTCGGCCGAGCACGTTCGCCAGCAGACGATCACTTTGCGAGAGGAGGTGGACGCGTTCCTGACCGCCACCCAAACAGCGGGCGATAACCGCCGCAAATACGAGCGGGTGCCGGCACGCGGGATGCGCGGTATTCTGCGTTTCATCCTGAACGGGGCGACGCGCACCGAAAATCTGACGGTGCTGGATTTGTCTCGTGGCGGCGCCGGCGTGGAATGCGCTCTACCCCTGCACCCGGGCTTGGAAGTCAGCCTCGAACTACCCGATGTGGACCGTCCGCTTACAGGCCGGGTCGCTCGGAGTGAGGGAGGCCGCCTTGGTTTGGCCTTCCGCCAGGATGAGGCGACGTTTGCCCTCACGGATCGGGTGTTGGCGACGTTGGCGCCGGACAGGCGGGTGGCCGCCTAACTACCCCTACCCCCGCAACAACGCCAATACCGCCGGCGGGGTCAGCGGCTGCCGATCCGCGACCACCCCGAACGGTGCCAGCGCATCGTTCACCGCCAACGTAACCGCGCCGACAGCGCCCATCACCCCGCCCTCCGACATGCCCTTGCTGCCGGTGGGCGTGCGGGTGCTCGGCGAGTGGTGGGACACGATCTCGATCGGCGGCAAATCCCCCGCCGCGATCCCGTCATCCATCAGGCTGCCGGTCACGTGGTGCCCGTTCGCGTCGGACACGATGGGTTCGCGTAACGGCCCGGCGAAGCCCATGTCGTCGAGGTATCGGCCTTGGCCGGTCAGGAACCGGGCGTCCTCCCGCCGCGGAAGCGGCCGACCGATCGCGGTCATGCCACCGAGGCGTCCACCCTCGCCATCAGATCGGCCGGCAGCGGGCCGGCCTTCGCCGCCGCGACGCATTCCGCCAATTCCGCGCGGTTCTTCACGCCCAGCACCAACGTGTCGATCGGCAGCGAAAGCGCGTAGCGATGCGCGATCGCCGCCGGATTTTCGCCCAGCTCGGCGCATAAAGCACGGAACCGGGCGGCTTTCGCGTAGTCCAGCACCTCCGGGTGATCGGCGGGCAGATCGCGGTCGATCGCCGCAGTCAATGCGCCAGCCTGCACCGCGCGAATGCCCATCACGCCGATGCCGCGCGCCCGAGCTGCCGCCATTATTTCTCGGGGGCGGGCGGGTTCGTCGTAGAATTTCAGGCCGCCCGGCGAGTCCAGTAGGTTGGCGATACACTGCACCGCCGCGGGGGCGGGG
>JANXTL010000268.1 GCA_025352375.1 Acetobacteraceae bacterium
GTTTTAGTGGAGGTGCCGGTCATGCTATCGGTCGTCTCGATCGTGCGCCGCTCTCGCCCTTGGTATGAACGAGGCACGAAAACGCGGTGAGCCTCATCCACGCCTCCCGAGGCCAGCAAAAGGAACCGCCGCGTGAACTTATCCGACAAAGGCCAACGCTTCCGCGCGCTGCACGACGCGCCAGACACGTTCGTGATCGCCAACGCCTGGGATGCCGGTTCGGCGAAGATGCTGGCCACAGTCGGATTTCAGGCGCTGGCCACCTCATCCGGCGCGCACGCCGCGACGCTGAGCCGGGTGGACGGACAGGTGAACCGCGAGGAGGCACTGGCGCACGCGCAGGCCATCGTAGAGGCGACCGATCTTCCGGTGTCCGCCGACCTGGAGAAGGGTTTCGGCGACGCGCCGGCGGATGCGGCCGAGACGATCCGGCGCGCGGCCGCCATCGGCCTCGTCGGTGCGTCGATCGAGGACGCGACCGGCGATCGGGCGCGGCCGCTCTACGATCCCGTGCATGCCGCCGAACGAATTGCCGCGGCGGCGGAGGCGGCGCGGGCGGTGGGCTTTCCGTTCGTTCTGACCGCGCGAACGGAGAATTTTTTGCGCGGCAACCCGGACCTGGACGACACGATCCGCCGGCTGCTTGCCTTCGAAGCGGCGGGTGCCGATGTGCTGATGGCGCCGGGTCTGCCCGATCTCGACGCTGTGCGCGCGGTTTGCGCGGCCGTGGGGAAGCCGGTCAACTTCATGGCCGGCATGCCGGGAAAGTCATTCACGGTGGCGGAGCTGGCAGCGGCGGGTGTTAAGCGGATCAGCCTCGCGACTTCGCTGTACCGCGCGGCGATGAACGGGCTGCTGGCGGCGGCCACGGAGGTGAAGACCCACGGCACATTCCGCTATTTGGGCGCGCCCCCGGCGCCGGCTGGAACTGCTTCGTAATCGGAATGATGGGGCGCGGCAGGGGAATCGAGCATTATTTTCTTTCCGCCATGACCCGGAACCGTTGGTCGTCGTCGGTGGCCATTTGGTTTACCAGCTCGATTTCCCAAATGAGGTAAGCGTTCATCGCGTCCTCGACCTTGCCGGGCATTTCGCGGGCGCGCAGGCGCATGTCCTCGGCGGCGCTGGCCATGTGGGTGGGGCCGGTTTCCAATGCACCGGTCCAGGCTTTCGTGCCGCCGGTTAGCGCGAACACCGGGGCCGGCGCTTTACGGTTCCATTCCGCCGCCGCCAACCGAGCCAGGACCCCGTCGCCGGAGGTGAACACGATCGTTTCGGCGTGCGGCAACTTCGAAAAATCCTCGGCCAAGCGTGACCGGATGGCATACCAGGCGCCGGGAATATGGCCGTCGTAATAGGCGCGGCTCCAATCCAGATCGACCACCACGGCGGATCGGCCTGCCAGATCCGATACGGAGATCGCGGGCGCGTCGGTCAGGCCGAGGGCCGGCGACACGTAAGGCCCGGTTTCCCCGTTCAGGCGGTCGAGCGTCAAAGCGACCGCCTCCCACCCCATCTGGATCATCCAATGCGCGGTCATGATCGCGCGCGCGCCGTCATCGTCCACGCACACCACGCGCCCACCCCAGATGGCTGCGTGGCGGTCGGTTTCCTGCACCAATTGGCCACCCGGCACGTTCTTCATGCCCGGCACATGGCCGGCTTCGTATTCCTCGGGGGATCGGACGTCGAACACGAACAAAGCGCGTGTTTCCGCCTCCGCCTTCCAGGCCGCCAACGTCGCCGGGTCGATCGAGCGCACGCCGAACCGTTCCGCGACCCGACCCGCCGCCGCCTTCGCCGCCGCGTGTCCCGCCGCGCTGACCGAAGGGGCTCGGCGCGTCTCGCCCTTCAGCACCGGCAACCCCGCGAGGTGCCAGCCCTGGGTGCCGTTTTGCATCGATACGACTTTGTTCGGAACGCCGGCATCGATCAGCGACTGCGCGCCGATGATGCTGCGGGTGCGGCCGCCGCAGTTCACCACCACCAATGTGTCTGGGGAGGGCACCATATCTGCGAAACGATACACCAGCTCGGCCCCCGGCACGCTGATCGCGGTGGGGATGCTGTTGTTGTGGAATTCCTCGTAGGATCGGCTGTCGAACAGCACCATGTCGGTGCCGGACTGGATCGACCGGTTCAATTCGGCCGCATCGATCCAAGGGGTGTGGGCCTCGTGCTCCACGACCTCGGCGAATGCTTTGCTGGGGACGTGGACGCCGCTGTAGATACGGTAGCCCGCGCTTTCCCACGCCGCGATGCCCCCGGTCAGGACCGAGACACCGGTGTAGCCAAGCCCCGTCATGCGGGCGGCGGCTCGGGTGGCCAAGCCCTCCCCATCGTCGCACCAGACCACCCGGGCGGCGCGGCGGGGGACGGAGTCCCCGACGATGACCTCCAGCCGCCCCAGCGGCACGCAGGCGGCCATCAGGATGTGGCGGCGGTCGAAGGGCACTTCTTCCCGAGCATCGAGGAGGGCGATTTCGCTGCCGTCGTGCAACCAGGCTTTCAGGGTGGGCGCGTCGATGGTTTTGAAAGTCACTGGCTGGTTCCTTCGTTGCGTATCATCGGATGCACGAACTGCGGTTCGGTATCCCAGGGGAACAGGATCCAGGTGTCCTGGGCGACCTCGGCCACATGGGTGTCGGCGGTGTCCGCTCCGGCGGGTTTCACGTAGACGCAGGCGTAATGGGCTTTCGGCAGCAGGCCGCGCACCACGCGGGCGGTGGTGCCGGTGTCCGCGAGGTCGTCGATAACCAGGAAACCGGTGCCGTCGCCAGCGATGTCCGGCGATTTGGTCACGGTCGGGCTGCCCATCGTCTGGTGCTGGTAGGTGACGACGCAGACGCTTTCGACCAGCCGCAGATCGAGCTCGCGCGCCACGATGGCAGCCGGGATCAAGCCGCCCCGGCTGACCGCGACGATGCCCTTGAAGGGGCCTTTGCCGATCAGCATGCCGGCCAATGTTCGGGCGTCCCGGTGCAACTGTTCCCACCCGACGGTTAGATAGCCTCGTGTCATCGCGGGTCTTTCAGAACAGTTTGCCGCCGTTCGGCACTTTGAAATCGGGTTTTATCAGCACCACCGCGCCGGAGTCGTCAGGCATGCCGAGGGTGAGGACCTCGCTCATGAATGTGCCGATCTGGCGTGGGGGGAAGTTCACCACGGCGCAGACCTGGCGGCCGATCAACTGGTCGGCGTGGTAGTGGGTCGTCAGTTGCGCCGACGACGCCTTGATCCCGATCTCGTCCCCGAAGTCGATGGTCAGCTTGATCGCGGGTTTGCGCGCCTCCGGGAAGGGTTCGGCGTCGATAACCGTGCCGACCCGGATGTCCACCTTGTCGAAGTCCGCGAATACGATCTGTTCGGGCATGGGTGCCTCCTATTTGCAAAATGGCGTGTGGCGCGTAAGCGTGGGCGGAAATTCGCCCCTGACCCGAGGACCACCGATGCGCGATTACCAGATGCCCGGCCGCAGCCCAGTCTATGCCATGAACGGCATGGCCGCCACCTCCATGCCCGCCGCGACTTTGGCCGCTTTGGACGTGCTGCGGTCCGGGGGCAACGCGTTGGATGCCGCCGTCGCCGCGGTATCGGTGCTGTGCGTGATCGAGCCGCAATCCACCGGCATCGGCGGGGATTGCTTCTGCCTGTATGCCCCGAATGGTTCAGGGAAGGTCTACGCGCTCAATGGATCGGGCAAGGCGCCGGCCGCCGCCAACATCGACTGGTTCGAGAGCCACCAGATCCGCGGGATCGAGAATACCTCGGCGCATTCGGTCACCGTTCCTGGTGCCGTGTCGGCTTGGGAAACGCTGCTTGGCCGCTTTGGCACCAAGGGGTTGGACGAATTGCTGCAACCCGCCATCCGCTATGCGGAAAACGGTTGGCCGGTGCATTCCAAGGTGTCCTGGGACTGGAAGAATGTCGAAGAAAAGCTGCGCAAGAACGGGACCCACCGGTTTCTGCCGAACGGTCGGGCGCCTAGCCCCGGCGACATTTTCCGCCAGCCGGAACTGGCCGAGACCCTGCGGAGCATCGCCAAACATGGGGCGCGAGCGTTCTACGAGGGGCCGGTCGCGGCCGATATCGTGGCGACATTGCGGGCGCGGGGCGGGCTGCACACGGAAGAGGATTTCCACAACGGCCTGCATGCGGCGGAGTTCGTCGACCCCATCTCCATCGGCTACAAAGGGCATGAGGTTTATCAGTGCCCGCCGAATGGCTCCGGCATGATCGTGCTGATGATCCTGGGCATGCTGGACGGGCTGCCGCCGAACGACGGACCCTCCGGCCTGATCCGCGCCCACCGGCATATCGAGGCGGCGCGGCTTGCGTATCGGGACCGGGATGCGTTTCTGGCCGATCCGTCGCAGGTGGATGTGCCGGTTAAGAAGCTGCTGAGCCCGGAATATCTGGGGAAGATGCGGGCGTTGATTTCCGATACCGAGGCGCTGCGCGATTTGCCGACGGCTGGGGAGTCGTTTTTGCCGCGCCATCGCGACACCGTTTATCTGTGCGTAGTCGATAAGGACGGCAATGCCTGCAGCTTCATCAACTCGCTGTTCCAGTCGTTCGGCAGCGGCATTCTGGCGGAACAATCCGGAGTCATGTTGCAAAACCGCGGCTTTGGGTTCCGGGTGCAGCGCGGCCACCCCAACTGCATCGCGCCGAACAAGCGGCCGCTGCACACCATCATTCCGGGCATGGTGATGAAGGATGGGCAGGCGGTGATGCCGTATGGCGTCATGGGCGGGCACTTCCAGCCGGTGGGCCAGACTTGGTTTCTGCACAATTTCCTGGAACACGGGCTGGATATTCAGGAGGCGATCGATCTGCCCCGGTTGTTCCCCTATGGTGGGAAGGTGGAAGTGGAGCGGGGGATTTCTGCCGCTGTTTGCGAGGGGCTGACGCGGATGGGGCACTCGCTGGTGGAAGCCGAACGGCCGCTTGGCGGCGGGCAGGCGATCTGGATCGATCGGGAACGCGGGTGTTTGGTGGCGGGGTCGGAGCCCCGAAAAGACGGACTGGCGCTGGGGTATTAGAGCGTGATCGCCTGAGGTTGACTTCAACCTCGGGCGTGAATCACCCTCTCAAACAAAGGCTTAGACCATGATCGAACGCCGAGATCGCGTGCAACCTCAAACGATCATGGTCTAAGGCCATGACCGAACCCTGCGACCTTCCGGCCGTCGACGCACGCCGTATGATCGGGTGTAAACAACTGGCGCCGTCCGAGCTGTTGGCAAGCTGCATCGCCCGCATCGAGGCCGTGGACCACGCGGTCAACGCCATGGTCGCGCGCGATTTCGACCGTGCCCGGGTTGCGGCTTTTAGGGCCGATGATGCGGTGGCGCGGGGGGACGAACTCGGCCCGCTGCACGGCTTGCCCATCGGCATCAAGGACCTGGAGGAGACCGAGGGGCTGGTGACCACCCATGGCAGTCCCATATTCCGCGACTACATTCCTTTGGCGGACGAAGGGATTGTGGCGCGCGCCAAGGCAGCCGGAGCGATCGTGATCGGCAAGACCAACACGCCGGAGTTCGGGGCTGGGGCGAATACGCGCAACGCGGTTTATGGGGCGACGGGCAATCCTTTCGATCCGGCGAAGTCCTGCGCTGGGTCCTCCGGCGGGTCGGCGGTGGCGCTGGCGACGGGGATGGCGCCGATCTGCACGGGGTCCGATACCGGGGGATCGTTACGGAATCCCGCCGCGTTTTGTGGGATCGTGGGGTTTCGGCCCTCGCCGGGGTTGGTGCCGAGCGATAAGCGGGGGATTGGGTGGACTCCGTTGCCGGTGCTGGGGCCGATGGCGCGCACCGTTGCGGATACGGCGTTGTTGCTGGGGTCGATCGCGTCGGACGACGTGCGGGATCCGTTGGCCGCGCGGGGGTACGGGCGTTTTTACCCGCCGGCAGCGGTGGATTTATCTCGGTTGCGGGCGGCGTTCACGCCCGATTTCGGGTTTGCTCCGACTGAGCGTGTGGTGGCGCAGGCGTTCGCGGAAAAGACGGGGTTATTTCGGGGTGCCTTCGGGCGGGCCGAGGATGCCTCCCCCGATTGCCGTGGCACCGATGAGGTGTTCGAGGTGTTGCGGGCGGTCATCTTCTTGGGGTCGCATCTGGAAAAGACCCGGTCCCGGCCGGCGGATGTTGGGCCGAACGTGCGGGCGAATGTCGAGGAAGGGCTGCGTTATTCCGCCGCCGATGCGGCGCGGGCGATGACCGAGCAGACGGCGATTTATCGGCGCTGGCAGGGGTTTTTCGAGCGGTACGATGTGATTGTCACGCCGTCCATTACGATCAGTCCTCGGTCCTGGCGGGAGTTGTACCCGGCGGAGATCGACGGTGTTGCGACGCGCACGTATTTTCACTGGCTGGCGCTGGCTTATGCGGTGACGGTGGTGGGGCATCCGGCGATCTCGTTGCCGGTTGGGGTGGATGCGCACGGGATGCCGTTTGGGTTGCAGATCGTTGGTCCCAGGGGCGGGGATGCGCTGGTGCTTTCGGTGGCGGCGGCTTTGGAGGCAATGCTGGCTGGGGATGCTCGGACGGCGCGGCCGGTGCCGGATATTTGGATGCTGAAGGTTACGGGGCCGATTAGCGGGATGGCGGGGTTTATTGGGTTCGATTGACCTTATTGGAAATGCGAAGCGGCGTGGCAAAAGCATTTTTGCCGCAGATAAGAATCAGGCGAGCACGGCGGATGGACGAAGATTCGGGCGGAGCCGCCGCCGGACCGGATAACAGAAGCCGTGGCTTCCGTTCCTACCCGCCCCGGTCATCCCGGCGCAGGCCGGGATCAATGGCAGCACACTGCCGCGTTTGAGGCTGTAAGCGCTTCCATTTCGTGATTGAAATGGCCAGTGCAGGTTGGGGGCGTCCCGGTTTCAAGCGCCTTGACGAGGTCGTCAGGGAGTTCGCCCATCGGGAACGATCGCGTCGGTGGTGAAGGCCGACATCGCCGCGCCGTTTGCCAGCCAAATAACCGCCCAGGTGTCCAGCAGGACCGCGCCCGACATCCCGCTCATGCGTGGAGCACGCCGTCCTCGGCCGAGAACGCTTCGTCGGCCATGGGCGCGGTCAGGTCCAGCCCCTCCGGCACGATGACCGAGCCTCGCATGAACCCGTGTAGTTGTTTCACAGCGTCCGGTTCATTTTTGCGCTTTGGGCACGCTTGCTTCAACGGGAGATGCAGGACACCGCCGCGCGTTCCGACCGGTTGCGACCCCCCTCTCCGCGACCTCCCCGTGGCTGCTCCCTAATTCGGCCGCCGCAACCGGTCCAACGCCGCGAAGGGGTGGGGTTCCGGTTCCTCGTCAACCTCCGGCAGTTCGGCATCCGGCGCCCTCGGATACGGGTCCAGCGCCAGCCCCAATTGTTCGGCAGCCGCCTCCCCCAAATCCAGCATCCCGTTCTCGTACGGAATCTCGTCCTCGGACTCCGGGTCGACATCGTCGTTCTCCATCCCCGAGGGCACGAAGCGGACGGTGAAGCGTTCCTCCACGGTCGCCTCGAAATCTTCGAGGGAGATCACGCAGTTCTGCACGACACGAGCACGCAACATGCCGGTGGCTTTGATGGATGTGTTGGACTCCCGGGTCAGATGGAACCGGCAGCGAAGCTCCCGCACCTCCGGCAGCGCCATGCGCAGCGCTAACGCCGAACACTCGGACGGCGTGGCCTCCACGGTGAAGTGGGTGCCCAGCGCCGGGACTTGCCCGACCAGGAAGGGGCGGTGGAGTTCCACGCTCATGCGCAAGCGTCCTGCGCGGGGAGGAACTTTATCTCGCCGTTGCGCAGGCGGTCCATCGGCTGGGCCGTCAAAAAAGCCTCCTGCGCCAGAACGAGCCGAGCCAAGGCAGCGGCAGCACCGTCGGAAGGCGGCGAACCGCCGCGCCAGATGTTGCGGGCCAAGGCGGCCTCCAGCGCCGGGATGTCGCCGGCTTCCATCGCCGTGGCGTAGGCCAAAGCACGGCCGTGGAACGCCTCCCACATGGCACGCACCCGCTTGCCCACCACCATGTCGCCGACGCCCAGCTCGCGCAGGTTGATGTCCATGTCGCTGAACATGGCGTCGAACAGCGCCTGCGCCAGTTCGGGCCCCGGCTCAGGCTCCCGCTTCAGGCGTTGGATCGCCAGGAAGGCGTATACGCCGATGACGTCGAACCGCCCGTCCAGCGTGTCCGGCGCTCCAACGGCGGTGAAAAGATAGGGGTCGCGGGCGGCGGTGACGGCGGCGGTATAGAGAGAAAACCCAATCCGCTCCCGCCGCGCGCGCCGTCCCAAACCCAGAAAACCGGCCACGGGCAATGATCTTTCATGAAGGTGGGGACCGCAGCATAGAAGATACGCGGTCCCTTTGAAACCGGCGTTTGACAGCGGCCCGTATGCTGACGGAAGATCGTCGCTTCATTGGAGCCCACCCCGAATGGTCGCGGGTGGGTAGCCCGTTGTTAACGAAGGCCGTACCTCAGATGATCTCCGCGCTGCTGCCGAACTATGCCCGAGCCGACCTTGCTTTCGAGCGGGGGGAAGGTGCCTGGTTGTGGACGACGGATGGGCGACGATTCCTCGATTTCGGGTCTGGCATTGCCACGGCCTCCATCGGGCATGGCCACCCGCATCTCGCCAAGGCCATCGCCGATCAGGCGGCCAAGCTGATGCACGTGTCGAACCTTTACCGCATCCCTCAGGCGGAAAAGCTGGCGCAGCGGCTGGTCGATAACTCGTTCGCCGACAGTGTGTTCTTCTGCAACTCGGGCGCCGAGGCGAACGAGGGCATGATCAAGATGATGCGCCGCGCGATGTTCGATTCCGGCAAGGAAGACGGTTTCCGCATCATCTGTTTCGAGGGCGCGTTCCACGGCCGCACCCTGGCGACGTTGGCCGCCACGGGGAATCCGCATTACCTGCACGGTTTCGGCCCTGTGGTGGACGGTTTCGACCACGTCCCGTTCAACAACATGAACGCGGTGCGCGACGCCATCGGTCCCCAGACCTGCGGCATCATCGTCGAGCCCATTCAGGGGGAGGGCGGGGTCCGCCCGGCCGACATGCAGTTCCTGCGCGATCTGCGTGCGGTGTGCGACGAATACGGCATCATCCTGGGCATGGATGAGGTCCAGTCCGGCATGGGCCGCACCGGCAAGCTGTTCGCGCATGAATGGGCGGGGATCGAGCCGGACATCATGTCCTCGGCCAAGGGCATCGGCGGCGGGTTTCCCCTCGGTGCCGTGCTGGCGAAGGAAAAATTCGCCAAGGCCCTGGTCCCCGGCACGCACGGCACCACCTATGGCGGCAACCCGCTGGCCTGCGCGGCCGGCAATGCCGTACTGGACGTGATCCTGGCCCCCGGGTTTATCGAAGAAGTCGAGCGTAAGGGCCGCAAGCTGCGCGCCGCGACCGAGTCCATCGCCAAGGAATTCCCGACCGTGTTCGTGGATGCCCGCGGCATGGGCCTGTTGCAGGGGCTGAAATGCGTTGCGGCGCCCGGCCCGGTGCAGGCTGCTTGCACCGCCGAGGGGCTGATGGTCCTCACCGCCGGCGACAACGTGCTGCGTCTGGCGCCTGCGTTGGTGGTCACGGATTCCGATATCGACCAGGCGATGGCGATGCTGCGCCGCGCCGCCGCCAAGGTGGCCGCTTCGGAGGCTGGCAAGCCGTGAGCTCGACAGTCCGCCGGGTCGATTCGACCATGGGCCAGTCTCCCGAAAGGGAGGCTGGCCCGCGCCACTTTCTGGACCTGAAGGACTTCGATACCGCGACACTGCGGCGGATGTTGGATATCTCGTCCGGCTTTAAAGGCGCCGGGGGCCTGACGTCCCGCCTGCTCGCGGGGAAGACGTTGGCGCTCATCTTCGAGAAGCCGTCCACCCGCACCCGCGTGTCGTTCGAGGTTGGCATGCGCCAACTCGGCGGCGACGTTATCAATCTGAACGGCAAGGACATGCAGTTGGGACGCGGGGAGAGCATCGCCGACACCGCGCGTGTGCTGTCGCGCTACGTCGATGCTATCATGCTGCGGACCGACAGCCACTCGAAGCTGCGGGACTTGGCGGAGTTCGCCACCGTGCCGGTGATCAACGGGCTGACCGAGGCGTCCCACCCCTGCCAACTGATGGCCGACGTGTTGACGTTCGAGGAACATCGCGGCCCCATCGCCGGCCAGGTCGTGACGTGGTGCGGCGACGGCAACAATGTGGCTCGTTCGTGGATCGAGGCGGCGGTGCGGTTCGGGTTCACCCTGCGGCTGGCGACGCCTTCGGCGTTGCAGCCCCCCGCCGATCTGATCGCGTGGGCGCGGGCGCAGGGCGGGGATATCCAGTTGCTCGACGACCCCGCGGCGGCGGTGGCGGGCGCGCGGTGCGTGGTGACGGATACCTGGGTGTCGATGTCCGACGACCCCAACGAGAACCGCCACAACCTACTGGCACCCTACCGCGTTACCAGCGCACTGATCGCTCGGGCTGCGGCAGATGCCATCTTCATGCACTGCCTGCCCGCCCACCGCGGGGAGGAAGTGACGGAGGAGGTGATCGACGGGCCGCAGTCGGTAGTGTTCGATGAGGCGGAAAACCGGTTGCATGCGCAGAAGGGCGTGCTGGCCTGGGTGATGGGGGCGGCGCGGTAGCCTAGCCTGCCACAGGCCAACCGGACTGTCCTGCATTAAAGGTAGCGATGGGTCGCCGACCCGATGCCCCCCTGACCTCTACTCCGCACCGGACAGCGCCCGCGAAGCCGTTGCGATCGGCAAATATAACGACAGCGCGCGAGTAGCGAACCGCCGAAATCCGCGTTGCACGTAAAAAGCGGCGGCAGTCTCGTCCGTCTAGCATAACCGAAGCCCTGGGAATGCGCGACATTCCCAGGGCAGCCTGCTTCTGAGCGGTTACGGTTTAGCAGGCTCGTCACCCGGCTTGGCTGGGCGGATCGCAGGCGGGGTGGGGGCGGCCGCGCCGGGCAGCGCCTGGGGAACCGGCGCGACAGGCGTAGCGGGCACCGTCTGGACGACGGGCGGTTTTGGCGGCGGCGGGGGAACGACCGGCGGCGAGACGGGGGCCGCGACGTGAGGCGGCGGCGCCGGGACGGGTGCGACAGGCGTAGGAGGCGCCGCCTGTACAACGGGCGGTTTTGGCGGCGGCGGCACCGGATGAACCGGTGCGACCGCAGCACCAGGTACCAGAGGCACAACGGGTGGCTGCGCCGACGGCGGAACGATCGACGCCGGGCCGGGGGCTACGGCGTGCGGCGGCGGCGGCGTCACGACCGGCGGTGATACCGGTGCGGGCGTGGTGGGTGCTGGCGGAGCCACGACCGGTGGTGCGATCACCGGTTTAGGTGCCGTGACCGGAGGCGTGGTGGGGACGATGACCGGCGGCGCCGCTGTCACCGCGGGCGTCTCAGGCCTACGACCCGGTGGCACGCGTGGCGGTGGTGCCGCATTTGGCGTGGCCGGCGTCGTGACCGTCGCACCGACGGCGGTTCCGCCGGCCTGCGGGTGCGCCGGAGCAACCGGCGTCGGCGGACGCAGCACCGGCAGTGCGGCCGGGACTGGTAACACGCTGCCGTTACCGGCCGCGGCTGGAAGCGCAGCGGCTGGACGCGCGGTGGCTGGAGCCAGCGCAGGCCCGGGTGCCGCTGTCGGTGCCGCAGTGGCTGGGGCCGGAGCGATATTCAACGCCTTCGCCACCGTCGGGGTCACGCCGACCGTCGCGGCCGTCGGCTGAACCGGGGCGCTGCGCTCCGACCGGGCCCTCGCCAGAACCTGCGCATTGACCGGCTTCGCCGCAGCCGCGATCGGTTGCGACGTCGTCATCGCGGTCGCCGGCACCACGGTCGCGGCGCTTTGATTGACGAAATTGTTCACCGTCGTGACGTTGGTCACATTGGTGGTCGTCGTCACATTGTTTGAGTTGACCGCGCGGGCATACTGATCGGTGGTACGGTACGGCGGCACGTAAGCCTCCCTCGGACCAAGCGGAATCCAGCCCACCGAACCCTGCTCGTTGCGGCCGCGATCGCGCGCATCGGGCAGGCCGCCGCCGACGGCGATACCGATCCTGATGAATGTGACCAGAGCCGGTGCGTAGACCGGTGCTTCCCGTATGCGCTCCTGCTCCGCGCGCTCCGCCGGGATCCAGCCCCAGCGCGATCCGTCGCGCACCCAGCGGCCATAGTGGAACGGCGCGAAGCCCCAGGACGAGTCGTCGATCCAGGTCCAGCCCCAGGGCGCAACATAGCCCCAATGGCCGTCGCGGTAAGGGACCCAGGATGCCGCCACCGGCGGATACCAAATCCGGCCGTACTGGGGGCTTGGCGCCCACGATCCGACATTGTCCAGCGCGTAACCACCGGTCATCTGCGCCACGACCGGCGGCGCGGTGGATGCGGGCGCACGGGACGCCTGCTGCTCGTGCAGCACTTGAGCGTTCAAGAAGGGGTCTCGAACGGCCGGCCCGACGCTGGCAGCGAAATTGCTGTCGCCCTCGATCCGCCCGGTCTGCCCCGCGACGAGGGACAAGGACGCGTTGGTGGTATCGATCCGAGCAGCGCCTTCCAGCACGGTTACCATCGTCGGGTGACTGGCGTCGCCTGCCACGATCTCATACGCACCCGGCTTCATGATGACCGCCACACCGCGCGGCGTGGTGATGCGATAGGCATCGCCGTCCACCACGTGACGCACGCGAAGGAACACGGCGCCCTGCAATTCGGTCGCCTGCAACGTACGGTTGTCCAGTACGTCGATATCGAATTCCGTGGACTGGTCGAGCGCCAGATGCGTTGACCCAACATCGACCTCGGCCGCGGAACTCGGTTGCGTCCAGAAGGCGTTGCCGGAGGTAATGGGGTAATTCAGCGAAGCCGCCGCCCAACTGGTTTGGTCCGCCGTATGGAACGATACGGTCCCCAGCAGGCGCGACAATCGCCCGACGCGGCTTGGCGGATCCACGATGCCCGCGGCCGGTGTCTGAGCATGTACGACGGTGATTACAGGCGCCAAACCGCCGATCGCCAGCCCAACCATAACGGAGAGGGAGAGCTTTGGACGGCGCAACGCTGGATTG
Source organism: Acetobacteraceae bacterium (assembly GCA_025352375.1). Classification (GTDB taxonomy): domain Bacteria; phylum Pseudomonadota; class Alphaproteobacteria; order Acetobacterales; family Acetobacteraceae; genus Rhodopila. Next base: position 13,073 of record JANXTL010000268.1, read on the forward strand.
GTTTGCATGGGATTTCCTCGTTATAGTCTGTAAA
>JANXTL010000320.1 GCA_025352375.1 Acetobacteraceae bacterium
GCCTTCGGAATCGCGATGTACCCAGCGAAATCAATGCAGGGGCCATGCCGCGGGCTTCTGTCGAACGCTTGCAAAATGAATCGGGAGGGATAGGATTGGTTCTTCGAGGGTATTGGAGAAGACTACCCCATGCGCCGCCGACAATTGCTGACGTCCGCCGTGCCCGCAACGGTGTAGATGGCTCCCCGCATCGCGCGGGCTCAGGCTATCCGATCGTTGAGATTCGTGCCGCTCACACCGCTTAGAGCGTGATCGTTTGAGGTCGCGCGCGATCTCGGCGTTGGATCATGGTCTAACCCTTTGTTTGCGAGGGTGATTCACGCCCGAGGTTGAAGTCAACCTCAAGCGATCACGCTCTAAGCCTTTGTTTGAGAGGGTGATTCACGCCCGAGGTTGAAGTCAACCTCAGACGATCACGCTCTAGCGGGAGTATGCCTGATGGAATTTGCTGAAGCCTTGGTGGCTGGCCTGTCGGACGCTGTGGTTCATGTGGATGCGGGGGGCTGCATCCGGATCTGGAACGCCGGCGCCGAACGCATTTTCGGCTTCTCCGCCGCCGAGGCGATCGGCCAGACCCTCGACTTGATCATCCCCGCCTCCCTGCGGGACCGGCACAATGTAGGATTCGCCGCGACCATGCGCACCGGCCACACCAAATACGGCGGCGGCGACATTCTGTCGGTCCCGGCGCAGCGCAAGGACGGCGCCCGCATTTCCGTCGAGTTCTCCATCGTACCCTTCGCCGATGCAGCCGGCACGATGACCGGCGTCGCCGCGGTCATGCGCGACGTCACCGCCCGTTTCGAGGAATTGCGGTCGTTACGGCGGGAGGTCGCCGCCCTGCGCGCGGGGCAGCGTTAACCGCAACCGCTCTTGCGCTCCGCCCCCCGGCATAGTCGGATGCGCGCCAACCGATACCCGGAGAAGCACCATGAACGACGTCGCCGAAGCCAAACATTTGTTCGAACCGACAGGCGATTTCCAATGCCTGCACGAGTTCATCCCCGCCGCCCGCAAGAAACTGTCCGATAATGTTTGGGGCTATTTGGTCGGCGCGACCGAGACCGAGACCACGCTGCGGCGCAACCGCATGGCGTTGGACTCCCTGGCACTACGCCCGCGCGTCTGCGTCGACGTGTCGCATATCGACACCTCCACCACCCTGTTCGGCCGCAAGCTGCGCATGCCGGTCATCCTGGCGCCCGTTGGCTCGCTGGAATCCTTCGATCCAGGTGGAGCCGCCACGGCCGGCGCCGCCGCCTCGGCCTTCGGCGTTCCGATCATGTGCAGTTCGGTGACCCACCCGGGCCTGGAAGAAATCGCCGCCGCCACGCCGGGCCCGAAAATTTTCCAGCTTTACGTGCGCGGCGACCTCCAGTGGATCGACGACATCGTGAAGCGCGCGGTGGACCACGGCTACGACGCCTTCGCCATCACCGTGGATACGGCCGCCTATTCCCGCCGGGAGCGCGACATTGCCGGCCGATTTGTAAAACCATGGCGCGCGGTGGCGACGGGGCAGTCCTACCAGGCGAGCTTCACATGGGACAACGTCAAGCACTTCAAGGACAAGCACGCGATCCCGCTTATCCTCAAGGGCATCGGCACCGGTGAAGATGCGGCCTTGTGCTGCGAGCATGGCGTCGACGGCGTCTACGTGTCCAACCATGGCGGCCGTCAACTCGACCACGGGCGCGGGTCCATGGATATTCTGCCGGAGGTGATGGCAGCGGTGCGCGGGCGCGCCAAGGTCATCGTGGATGGCAGCATGTGCCGTGGCACCGATGTGGTGAAGGCCATCGCCATGGGCGCCGACGCGATCGCGATGGGGCGCATGTATTGCTACGCTCTGGCCGCCGACGGCGCGGCCGGCGTGGTGAAGATGCTGGAACTGGTGGAGCATGAAATGGGCGTCGCCATGGCCCTGGCCGGCGCCCGCAGCCTTGGCGAATTGAACCCGGGCTTCGTGTTCCGCAACGCCCCGATGGTGGCGATGCCGCACCAGCACAGCGCGTTCCCGCTGTTGCAGACAACCCCGGAATATCGCGGGTAACCCAAAAGCAGAAAACTGGCGGGGCGTTTGGACGCTCCGCCAGCGGCTATGCACCGCGACTGCCGGGGGCGAGGGTTGTTGCTTCTGTTCCGAGGGGGATAAACCGATGCTCCAGTCAGCTTGGTTTATCGTTCCGGTGGCCCTGACGGCCACCTATCTCATTCTGGCGATGGCGATCGCGACATGCGCGATTTGCTCACTTCGGGGCTATTTCTTCGCCCTCGACCGGACAGACGCATGGCAGCATTGGATAACCGCTTGGCACCATGTGCGTCCGGCCGGTGCCGTCGAAGGTCCGATTCGGAAATCATCCAACGGGCCACCCCCCGCGATGCGTAACAGATGATCGAGGCACGATCGAGCACGCCATGTCGCTGATATACAGGATCGCATCCCGCAACCTGTTCCAGGATCGTATTCGCTTCGTTACCACGATTATCGGCATCGTCTTTCCAATCGTTCTGATCACCATTCAGATGGGGCTGTTTTTGAGTTTTCAGCGCATGGTGACGACGATGATCGATCACACCACCGCCGACCTATGGATCGTCCCGTTCGGAACACAATGCTTCGAGAACCCGGCCTGGCTGGACGCGCACGATCGAGCACGCGCCTTGTCGGTCGAAGGCGTCACGCATGCCGTCCCGGTCGTGGTCGGATTTACTGGATGGACGGTCCCAGCCGGCGGAACGACACCGGTGCTCGTCATCGGTTCGGAAATGACTCCCGCCGGCTTGTCCGCGTGGAACGTGGTCCAGGGCAATCTTGACGCGCTGTCGACCCCGCATGCCGTCGCCGTCGACCGGACGTATTTCGACCGACTCGGGATAACCGGGATCGGCGATAGCACCGAAATTCATGAACAAAGAGCCGAGGTGAAGGCGATTACCAGCGGTATCCGATCGTTCACGACAACCCCCTATGTCTTCACGTCGCTCGACCGGGCACAGGCCTATACGAGAACCGAGCCGAATCGCGTGTCGTATTTTCTCGTCCATGTTGCCTCTGGCACGGACATCGACGGCGTCCGTAAACGACTGCTGGCGACCGTCGCACACGCTGAAATTTTGACACCCGATGAATTTCGTAGCCGAAGCCGGGCATTCTGGCTGTTCGGCACCGGCGCCGGTGCCGCGCTGTTCGCCGGTGCGCTGCTGGGGGCCATTGTCGGGACGGTTATTGTTGCTCAAACGCTTTATTCCAGCACCAAGGATCACCTGACAGAATTCGCAACCTTGCGAGCGATCGGATCGTCCGGCACCTATCTCCACAAGGTTATCGTCTGTCAGGCGCTGATCGGTGCCGTTATCGGCTTCGTTCTCGCGGCGTCCGTTAGTTTGGTCGTTGTCGAGGTAACAGCCGAAACGGCATTGCCGATCCTGATGACGCCCGCCCTCACCCTTGGCCTGTTTCTGCTGACCGTGCTCATGTGTGTCGTTTCGGCGCTAGCCGCTATGGTGAAGGTCATGCACATCGACCCCGCGAGAGTATTCAGCCATTGACCCCGCCGGTCATCGAGGCTGTCGGTGTGACGCAATGTCTCGGCCAGGGCGCCAGCCGGGCGGAAGCGCTCAGGGGCGTGAACCTGTCGCTCGCGCGCGGCGAACTGACGCTTCTCATGGGGCCCTCCGGCAGCGGCAAGACCACATTGCTGTCCGTTCTCGGGTGCATGCTGACGCCGACCGCGGGATCGGTGCGCGTCCTTGGCCGTTCCACGGCCGGTGCAACGGCCGGCGATCTGGCGAAGCTGCGGCGCGACCATATCGGGTTCGTCTTTCAATCGTACCACCTGTTTCCGACGCTAGAGCGTGATCGCCTGAGGTTGACTTCAACCTCGGGCGTGAATCACCCTCTCAAACAAAGGCTTAGACCATGATCGAACGCCGAGATCGCGTGCAACCTCAAACGATCATGGTCTAACAGCCTTGGACAATGTCCGGCTGGCGTTGGATGTGCGGGGCGTGCGCGCCGCACCCGCGATCGCCAAGGCAAAAGATGTGCTGGCAACCGTCGGCCTGTCGCACAAGGAGAATGCATTTCCGAACGAACTCAGCGGCGGGGAGCAACAGCGCGTCGCGATCGCACGCGCGATCGTGGGAGATGCATCCGCGATCCTCGCAGACGAGCCGACCGGCGCGTTGGACAGCGAGAACGGCCACGGCGTCATGACGATACTGGCGAACATCGCCAAGGATCCGTTCCGCACCGTGCTGGTGGTTACCCACGATCCACGCACCGTCCCATTCGCCAATCGGATCGTTCATATCGAGGACGGACGTATCCTCGATGAGGAGCACGCCAGGATGGCTGCCGATTGAACGCGGCTTCCATGGCCAGGGACCTTCCCGTGCGGGATGCCCTATAGGTATTTTCCGAACCTCACGCAGCATGCCCCGCCCTGCTACCGCTCAGGTTCTGCCATATGGCAACCAAAATCCTGGAGAATGCGTCACGATGCCGAGGAAAACCGAGTTGGCCACGCCGCAGCTCGCCAAGACACCAACCGGAATTCCTGGCCTCGATGAAGTTCTGCTGGGCGGGCTCCCCACCGGCCGGCCGAGCTTGATTTGCGGTTCCGCCGGCTGCGGCAAAACGCTGCTGGCGATGACATTCCTGGTCAATGGCGCGGCGCGCTTCAACGAACCCGGCGTGTTCGTCAGCTTCGAGGAGTCGGGCCAGGATCTGTCGGACAACGTCGCGTCCCTCGGCTTCGACGTGCCCGGTCTGATCGCCGGGAAAAAGCTGGCGATCGATCATGTCCGAATCGAACGCAGCGAAATCGAGGAGTCCGGCGAATACGACTTGGAGGGGTTGTTCATCCGTATCGGCTATGCCGTCGACCAGATCGGCGCCAAGCGAGTCGTGCTCGACACGCTGGAGGCGCTGTTCGCATGCCTGTCCGACGAAGCCGTCCTGCGCGCCGAATTGCGCCGGTTGTTCGCCTGGCTCAAGGATCGCGGCCTGACGGCCATCATCACCGGCGAACGGGGTCAGGGCACGCTGACCCGCAGCGGCCTTGAGGAATATGTCTCCGACTGCGTGATCCTGCTGGACAACCGGGTGGAGGATCAGATCACCACGCGCCGGCTGCGGATCGTAAAATTCCGCGGTTCGGCGCACGGCACGAACGAATTCCCCTTCCTGCTGGACGATCACGGCATCACGGTGGTGCCGCTGTCCTCCGCCGGCGTAGGGCATGTGATCTCGGACGACCTGGTGTCGACCGGCGTCCCCGGCCTCGACGCCATGATGGGGCCGCACGGCATCTATCGCGGATCGAGCGTGCTGATCTCGGGTGTCGCGGGGTCGGGCAAGTCCATCCTCGGCGCATCGTTCGCCGCCGCGACCTGCGCTGTTGGCGAGCGGTGCATTTTCTTCAGCTTCGAGGAAGCGGCCGAGCAGCTGGTGCGGAACGTAGCCTCCGGCGGCGTGGAACTGCAGCAGTACATCGAAGCCGACCTGCTGCGGATCGAGACGAAGCGTCCGTCGTCCTATGGCTTCGAAATGCATCTGGCGCATATGCAGCGGGAGCTGGACCGTTTCCGGCCCACCGCCGTCATCATCGACCCCGTCACCAGCTTTCGCGGGCCGGACAGCGAAGTGCATGCCCTGCTGCTGCGCATGCTGGATATGTTGAAGACCCGCGGCATCACCACTATTTTCACCAGCCTGACCAACTCCGCCGAGCGGACGTCGCAAGCCGATTTCGGTTTGTCGTCCTTGATGGATGTCTGGGTTTCGCTGGTCGATATCGAAAGCAACGGCGAGCGCAACCGGGGGCTGTACGTTCTCAAATCGCGCGGCATGAACCATTCGAACCAGATCCGCGAGTATCTGCTGACCAACGACGGGGTAAAACTGGTTGATGCCTACCTCGGCGTTGCCGGCGTGCTGACCGGTTCGGCGCGTCTGGCCCAACAGGCGCAGGCGACCATCGAGTCCCTGCATCAGCGCGAGGAAATCGCCCGCCGCCGGCGGGAAATCGCCAGCCGCCGCGCAGTGACGGAGCGCCAGATCGCGGAACTGCAAGTGGAGATCGAATCGCAGGAGGCCGAGGTCGCGCGCTTGATCGCCCAGGACGAACGCCGCGAAACAGTATTCGAATCGGACAGGGTCGCCATGGGCGCCAGCCGCGGCGTGCATGCGAACGGCGAAGACAAAGTCCGTGCGCCGTAATGGATGAGCAATACGATCTGCGGCTGTATGTCGCTGGGCAAACGCCAAAATCCATGGCCGCGATCGCCAACCTGAAACATATCTGCGACACGCATCTGGCGGGCCGTTATTCCATCCAGATCATCGACCTGGTGGAAACCCCGCAGCTTGCGATCAGGGATCATATTCTTGCTATACCGACACTGATCCGCCGGCTGCCGGAGCCAGTGACACGCATCATCGGCAATATGTCGAAATCGGAACGTGTTATCGTCGGACTCGACATCGAATTACGGAGCGCGGCGCAATGAGCCCGGTTTCCGACACCGAACACTATGTGCTGCGGCTTTATGTGACCGGCAGCACGAAGCGATCGACGCTCGCGATCGAGACGGTACGGGATATCTGTGACACGTACCTCAAAAACCGACACGACTTTCAGGTCGTGGACCTATACCAAAATCCCGAAGCCGCTGCTCGGGAACAGATCGTCACGGTACCGACTTTGATACGACACCAGCCCGGTCCATTACGGCGTGTCATCGGCGATTTGTCGGACCGGACGCGGGTATTGTCAACGCTTGGCGTGCGGGCTGCCAATGAGTGAACCCGTCTTAGCCGCCAACGACCAACAGCGCGAGATCGACGATCTGAAGGCGCGACTGGCGGAGGCGGAAGAAACCCTCCAGGCCATCCGCCAGGGCGAGGTGGACGCGGTGGTCGTCCGCGGCGCAGCCGGCCCACAGGTCTACACGCTGCACAACGCCGACCACCCGTATCGGGTCATTATCGAGCGCATGCAGGAAGGCGCCCTGACGCTGACACCGGACGGCACCATTCTGTTTGCCAACCAGCACCTCGCGTCGTTTCTGGACCTGCCGCTGCCCAACATCGTCGGCCAGAAGTCCGGGGATTTTATCGCCGAAAGCGATCGCCCCCTGTTCGATGCGCTGCTGGCCCAGGACGATCGGGATGGCCGCAGAAGCGAACTATCGCTGCGTTCAGCAGATGGTCTGGCCGTTCCGGTCTATTTATTCCTGGCCGACCTCCCGGACGAGGGGCAGAAGATCGTCTCGGCCATCGTCACCGATTTGCGCTGGCCAAAACAACGGATGCGCGAATTGACCGAGGCCAACGCCATGCTGGTCAAGACCATGGCGGAGCGCGAACGTGCCGAAACGATGCTGCGTCAGGCCCTGAAGATGGAGGCCGTGGGCCAGCTCACCGCCGGGATCGCGCACGATTTCAACAATCTGCTGATGGTGATCGGCGGTAACATGGAATTGTTCCTGGCCCGCACCAGCGACCAATGGCTGCGCCGCCGGATCGAAGCCAGTCAGCGCGCGGTCGATCGCGGTGCACGCCTGATCGGGCAATTATTAAGTTTCTCTCGCCACCAAACCCTTCAGCCGCACGCGGTTGCCGTTAACGCGCTGCTGCTCGATTTCGAACCCTTGCTGTCTAGCGCTGTTGGCGATGGAATCCGACTGAAACTCGTGCTGAGCGATCGGGCGTCGGTATGCCAAATCGACCCGACAGAGCTACAGGCTTCGATCTTGAATCTTGTAACGAATGCCAAGGATGCCATGCCACAAGGCGGTCTGGTCACGATCGCAACCGAGGACACCGACGTCGATGGCCAACCGGATAGCGGGGTGGGACCGATTATCGCAGGCCGATACCTGTCGATTGTCGTGACCGACACCGGTTGCGGCATGCCGCCGAATGTGCGCGAACGGGCCTTCGATCCGTTCTTTACGACTAAGGATGTCGGCAAGGGGAACGGCCTCGGCCTCAGTCAGGTCTATGGGTTCATGCGCCAGTCCGGGGGGCATGTCACGATCGACAGCGCGATCGGCACCGGCACATCGGTTCGGCTTTACCTCCCCAGAACGACTGTCGCCGCGGACCCCGCTGTGCGACCGGCCGCGGCCTATATCCCGCGCACTGAACCGAGGGCGCAACGGGCGCTGGTCGTCGAAGACGATCGCGACGTACGAGAACTGGTTATCGAGGCGCTGGAGAGCTTTGGCTATGTTGCCATTGCCGTCGAGAATGGACCCATGGCGCTGAACCTGCTGGACAGCGGCACCGTTGTCGATGTGGTCGTGAGCGACATCCAAATGCCGGACGGCATGTCCGGCTTTGAGCTCGCCCGTTCGATCCGGAATCGCCTGCCGCACCAGGCGATCGTTCTGACATCCGGTATGACCCGCTTCGCCGGCGTCCCAGACGACGCCGTTCCGGATTTGCCGATCCTGCGCAAACCGTATCAGTGCGAGGACCTGGCCCAGGCGATCGACGCAGCGCTGCTGGCGGTTGCTTAGACCATGATCTTTTGAGGTTGCACGCGATCTCGGCGTTGGATCATGATCTAAGCCTGTGTTTGAGAAGGTGATTCACGCCCGAGGTTGAAGTCAACCACAGGCGATCACGCTCTAGCGGCCTCGCTCCGACGGGCGCACAGCTTGTACCTGAGTAGTTTCCGGTGCTGGTGTCATATGGTGGCGCCGTCCATCCTGGGAACGCTCGGGAGAGGAGCCGCGCTCAGCGGCGCTACAGCCCGACAGTATGTTCCCGAACGAAGGAAACACCGTGACCAAACATAACCGCAAAGCCGCCCAACGTCCCGCGGGGGCGTTGCTATGCGCGGCCCTGGCGGTCACCGGAATGACGGCGATCGCTCGGGCCGACGATACGCCCGCGCCCCCCGTGCCGCCGGGCGATCCCGCACTGATCATCACATTACAGACCGAGAACGACCTCGTTGGCCGCACCGACCGCAATTACACCGCCGGCCTGAGGCTCGGCATCACCCTACCCACCGGCGTCATGCCCGCATTCGTCAGCACAGCCGGCCGGACGCTGATGGGCGACGGCATTCAGCGCCTGTCGCTGGATTTGTCGCAGACCCTGTTCACGCCCAAGGATACCAGCGCGACCGTGCCCAATCCTCGCGACCGGCCTTATGCCGCCGTGCTGACCAGCCAATTCAACCTGGTGCACGATACGGATCGTACCCGCACCCTATTGGGCCTCGGCCTCGGCGTGCTCGGTCCGGCCGCGCAGGGGGAGAATCTGCAAAACGGGTTCCACAACCTTATTCGCGAGTCCACCGCCAAGGGCTGGGCCTATCAAATCGAAAACATGCCGGTCGTCCAATTTGTTGGCGCCCGGATCTGGCGATTGCCAGTCCTGGGCGATGCCGCCGGCGGGCTTGAGGTCGATGTCCTGCCATCGGTGTCCGCCGCCGTCGGAACCTGGCGCGATTACGCACAGGTTGGTGGTCAAATCCGCATCGGACAGGGGCTGAAAACCGACTTTGGCACATCGCGGATCAGCCCCGGCCTGACCGGCGCGGATGCCTATACCCCAACGCGGGAATTCGTTTGGTATGTCTTCGCTGGGGTCGATGGCCAGGCGGTCGCCTGGGATGCCACACTTGACGGCAACGAATTCGCCCACGGCCCTCACGTCAACCGCAACTGGTTTGTCGGCGAGATGGAGGCCGGCGTCGCGACCATCTGGCACGGCATGCGGTTCAGCTACACGCATGTGTTCCAAACGCAGGAGTTTCGCGGTCAGCGCGGCGGACTGTTCCAGTTTGGGTCGTTCACCGTCGCCGCGCGATTCTGATCGCTTAAGTAGATTCCGATTCTCCCCAGTTAACCCCCCCGCCGCTAGGATCGTTCTTGTGGTGCCGGTTCCCCACCGGTATCCAGTTTTCCTACCGTTAAACTCCGGGATGGCCAGGCCTCGGCCTCGCCATCCCTTTTTTCGGTTTCAAACGCGCAAAAGGTAATCGTCATTCGATAACGACCGATAACAAACAAACGCGGGCGCCAGCCGGCGCTCCCGAAATCGACCTGACAGGAGACTCCCCATGAAAATCAAGATGCTGTTGGCTACCATCGCGATCGCGAGCGGCACGCTCATGTTCAGTCAGGTTTGGGCACAAGGCGTGCCGCAAACCGTCGAGCTGGTCAAAATCGATGTTAAACAATTGGCCGCCGGGTACCGCACCACCATGGTGGTCGGCAGCAACGTTTTGAACGACGCCGGCGAGACAATCGGCAAGATCGAGGACATTCTCATTAGCTCGGATGGCAAGCACCCGTTCGCCGTCCTGTCGATTGGCGGCTTTCTGGGTATGGGCGCCCATCTGATCGCCGTGCCGTATGACTCGCTGGTGTTCGGCGACAAAAAAATCCAGCTCCCGGGCGGGACGAAAGACGGGTTGCGCATGTTGCCCGAATTCAAATTCTCCGCGAAATAGGCGTTCGTCCCGGCTCGCACCCAGCAGGCTTTTCGGTGCGTAGCCGGGGCAAGGCCTAAACGTGGCTTCCGATGGCTTGCTGGATGGCGTCCGCGATCTCGGCCTCCCGATAAGGCTTTTGCACCATGATGGATTTCGGCCGCAACATTCTCACCCGAGCGATATCGCCGCTGACGAACACATGGGGCATGATCCCATCGCGTTGAATCGTGTCGATCGCGGTAATCCCGCTGCCTTCGCCCAACCAGGCGTCCACGATCATCAGATCGGGATGGCGCAAGGCGGCACTGGACACCGCGCCCTCCTCGGTATCCTCGATCGCGCAAACATCGTGACCCAGCTCCCCCAGAAGCTCGGCGAGCAATATGCCGACCAGGGCATCGTCCTCTACAACCATAATGCGGAGCTGATGTTTGGCGGCCCCGGCGCGCGCGGCCGATCCGTTGGCGGTCGATGAAATCATGTCACTCGCTCCAGTAGTTGTTTACGAGTCACAACTGAACGCCGACGCTGATCGGAACCACAACCAGATAAATCAGAGACATGGGTGGAATCCGTTCGTTCGATGGGCCATTGCCATCTTATTGCCACATCCCGATATCGCGCCGCAGCGCCGGAAAATACTCAGGGTTGCCCCGAAGGCAAAACCAGCAATACCTATTGTAAACACGGTATGTAGGCTGTAGACTGATCGCGCGCCCCAGATTTGGAGTGAACGGTGCTAAATGACTGGAATCGCGTCAATTCTCCCAACCAATGCGGATTCACCAATGTCGAACGATGACTTTCCGGTCGTCGCGATCGGCGCATCCGCGGGTGGCCTCGAAGTCTGCATGAAACTGGTGGAAGGGTTCCCAGGCCCTACCGGAATCGCCTGCATCCTCGTACAGCACCTCGACCCCAACCATGAAAGCATGTTGGTGGACTTGCTGTCGCGGCATACCGCGATGATCGTGACGCAGGCTGCGGACGGTATGTCCATCGAGCCCGAACATTTTTATGTCATCCCGCCCGGGACCGATCTTTCCGTACGAATGGGCACATTGCATCTGTCCCCACCCGAGGCACCGCACGGGTACCGACTGCCGTTCGACTTCCTGCTGCAATCGCTGGCCGACGATTTTGGCCCGCGCGCCGTTTGCGTCATCCTGTCGGGCACTGGGCACGACGGTTCTCTGGGCATCGCAGCCATCCGGGAGCAAGGCGGCCTGACCATTGCACAGGAACCGACCGAGGCCATGTATGACGGAATGCCGAGCAGCGCGATTGCAACAGGTCTGGTCGATTTGGTGCTCCCGGTGGAAAAAATTCCCGGAGTGTTGCTCGAGCGTGTCGGCAGAATAGCGGCACCGCACACCCCACCCGACGCAACGCTGCATAACCGGCTGGCGGATATCGTCGCCCTCCTTCGCGACAAGGCGGGGCCCGACTTTACGCTGTACCGGCCGGGAACGATCCAGCGCCGCGTCCTACGGCGCATGATCCTGGCGGAGATCCCGCACCGCGATATCGCGGGGTATGTCGAAATACTGCGTCGCAATCCCGAGGAATTGGAGCGTTTGGCCAAGGACCTGCTGATCAATGTGACCAGCTTTTTCCGCGACGCGAAGGTTTTTAAGACACTTGCGGAAAAGATCGTCCCGGAGCTCGTCGGGCGCCAAACGGCCGATTACCGCCTACGAATCTGGATCGCCGGCTGTAGCACCGGGGAAGAAACCTACTCGCTCGCGATGCTGTTTCGGGAGGAAATCGCGCGGACAAAATCAAGCGTGAAGCTCCAGATCTTCGCATCCGACGTCGATGCCGACGCCATCGCCGCCGCTCGGGAGGGCTTGTATCCCGACACCATCGCCGCCGACGTGTCCCCGGATCGACTGGCCAGCTTCTTCCAGAAGGAAGGGCGCTTCTATCGGGTGTCGCCGGACCTGCGGGCCACGGTCGTATTCGCGGTGCAGGACGTGCTGGCCGACCCGCCGTTTTCGCGCCTCGACATGGTTTCGTGCCGGAATTTATTGATTTATCTGCGGCCCGAGACACAAGAAAAAATCATCACGCTTTTCCACTTCGCTCTCCGTGAAAACGGCATCCTTCTTCTCGGCGCAGCGGAATCGATCGGCAAACCGGATGGTCGATTCGATATATTATCAAAACAGGAGCGGATTTATCGACAAAACAGCCGCGGCTCAATGTCCGATGTATCCTTTCCCATCGGCGTGCCGCCCGCCGCCCGGGCGCCAAGGCACCCGGAATCCGGCACCGCCGGCCTAAGCCCGCCGGCGCTCGCGGACCTGTGCCGGCGGCTCGTGCTGGAGAATTTCGCGCCTGCGGCGGTTCTGATCAATCGTAAGCGCGAGTGCCAGTTTTTCGTCGGTCCGACCGACACCTTCCTGCGGGTCGCAACTGGCCATGCGGCCAACGACATTCTCACCATGGCGCGGGACGGTGTGCGCTCGAAACTCGCCGCTGCCATTCAGCGCGGCGCGGATGAGTCAGCACCGGTTTCCGTGCCCGGCGGCCGGATCGAGCGCAACGGCCGCACGCATTCATTCCGGATCGCCGTGCTTCCGGTATCCACCTTTCGGGAGCCCTTGATGCTGGTGTGCTTCCTGGATGAACCAGGGAGACCATCGCAGCGCGCGCAGATCCCCGACCCCGCCGACATGCCGCAGATCGCCCAACTCGCATACGAACTGAAGACCGCAAGGACCGACTTGGAAAGCGCCGTCCGCGATCTCGATGTCTCGAACCTGGAACAGCGCGCGATCCAGGAGGAAGCGTCCTCAGTGAACGAGGAATATCAATTGACCAATGAAGAACTTATGACGTCGAAGGAGGAATTGCAATCCGTCAACGAGGAACTCACCGCGCTCAACAATCAGCTTCACGAAACATTGGAACGGCAGCGGACATTATCGAGCGATTTGCAGAACATTCTCTTCAGCACCGACTTCGCGACGATGTTCCTGGATATGGACCTGAATATCCGCTTATTCACGCCGTCGGCCAAATTGCTGTTCAACGTCATTCCCAGCGACGTCGGCCGCCCACTCGCGGATCTGAACTCGCTCGCATCGGACGGTGCCCTCCTGGAAGATGCCAGAACGGTCCTGCGGGTTGCAGAACCTCTGGAGCGGGAAATCAAGACCCAATCCGGTGCCTGGTATAACCGCCGGATCCTGCCCTATCGAACGCCAACCGGCGAAACCACAGGCGTGGTCATCACATTTTCCGACGTCACTGACCTGCGTCGGGGGGTAGATGCGTTGGCCGAAGCCGAACGCCAGGCGCACCAAGCGAATGTCGCGAAATCCCGCTTTCTGGCCGCTGCCAGCCACGACCTGCGGCAGCCCATGCAAGCGCTGGCGTTGCTTCAGGGATTGCTGGCCAGGACCGTGCAAGGCGAACGAGCGCAAAAACTGGTCGCACGGCTCGACGATGCGCTCACCTCCATGTCCGGCATGCTAAACACGATGCTGGATATTAATCAGATCGAGGCCGGTACGGTCCGCATGGAAATCGTTTCTTTTCCTGTCGGTAATTTGCTGAATACGATTACTAAAGAATTCACCGAGCAGGCGCAGTCGCGGGGAATTGAGCTGCGTGAGGTAAGAAGCAGCGCCATCGTTCTGAGCGATCCCACCCTGCTCGGCCAGATGGTTCGTAATTTACTGTCGAACGCGCTGAAATACACCAAGCACGGCAAGATCGTGATCGGTTGCCGCCACCGCGAAGGCCTGCTGAGCATCGAAATACTGGACACCGGCTTCGGCATCCCTGAGGAAGAGTTGCAGGCGATATTCCAGGAATACCACCAGTTGGGGAACCCCGCGCGCGAGCGCAGCCTGGGTATCGGGCTCGGTCTTGCCATCGTCCAGCGACTTGCCAACCTGCTGGGTCACCGGGTGCGAGTCAGCTCCGTGCTCGGCAAGGGTTCGGTGTTCTCGATCGAGGTTGGCATACCCGTCCCGGATGCCGCGCCCGCCTCCGAACTCGATGCGCCGGAGGAGGCTGCGTCACATACGCGGCCGGCCCATCGTACCGGTGCCGTTCTGGTCGTCGAGGACGATCCGGAAGTGAGCGAACTCCTCACCTTGTATCTCAGGGACGAGGGCCACAAAGTCACGACCGCACCCGACGGCGCCACGGCGCTGGCATACGTGGCGCGCGGCGACATCAGCCCGGATGTGATCCTCGCGGACTTCAACCTGCCGCACGATATGGATGGCCTGCAGCTTATCTTGAAGCTGCGCGAAGCGACGGATCGTGCGATCCCGGCCGTCGTTCTGACCGGCGATATTACGACCGAAACGCTGCGCAAATTCGCGGCCGCAACGTGCGTTTACCTGAATAAGCCCGTGCGGCTATCTGAACTGAGGCGGCACATACAGAATTTTCTGCCCGACAAACCCACACGGGCCCCGGCAACGACGCCGGCCCCGCTGGGTGAATCGGTTGTTTTCGTCGTGGACGACGATCCCATGCTGCGCGACATCTTTCGCGAAACACTCGCGGCAGCCGGACATCCTGTCGAAGATTATGAAAGCTGCGAGGCGTTTCTGGCGTCGTACCGCCCGGGCCGCGTGGAATGCCTGCTGATCGACGCCTATCTGCCCGGCATGAACGGCCTGGCCCTGCTGGAACATCTCCGCGAGGCGGGACACAAGTTGCCAGCGGTCATGATCACGGGGAACAGCGACGTGGGGATGGCTGTGCAAGCCATGAAAGCCGGCGCCACCGATTTCATCGAAAAACCGGTGGGCGCCACGGACCTCCTGGCCATCGTTGCCCGAGCGTTGGACCAATCGCGCGATGCCACCAAGCAGTTCGCCTGGCGCGAACATGCGGCAGCACACATCGCGGACTTAACGCCGCGTCAGCGCGAAATCATGGATCTGGTTCTGGCCGGGCATCCAAGCAAGAATATCGCGGCCGATCTGCATATCAGTCAAAGAACAGTTGAAAATCACCGCGCCGCGATCATGAAAAGAACCGGTGCCAAGTCCCTGCCGGCGCTGGCCAGGCTCGCGCTCGCCGCGGTATAAGTAGTTTCCGACGCTATCGCCGATTTCCTGGTTCGTTATGTTCAATAATATCGAACAACGGGAACTCAGGAGAACGTCATGGAACACCCCGAAACAACGGCAGCTTATCCCACCCATGTGCGAGCGTTGTTCTCGGACCATGCCGCCGCATTCAGCTTGGCGAAAGGCGCGACGTTGGCGGACCTGATCGACCGGCTGGATGACGCCGGAGGCTGGGGCGCTGGCACCCCGACGGCGGTGTTCCTACAATTTCCTCGACCGGCCCTGTCTCAACGGAGGCCGTAATGTCCCGAGCGAACGTTATCTGGTTCGCATCGATCGCCGGCCTCACGTTGCTTACGGCCTGCGACATGCAAAGCGAGCGGCCTGCCCCGCGCCCGGTTTCGTTCAACCCGCCCGGCTCCGCGCTGGCCGCGCTCCCGACATCCAATGTTGTTTTGTACCATGTTGAAGTCGACAGCGACAGCACACGCATTGGGCCGGACGACCGTCAGGCCATCGCCGATTCCATGGCCGGCAACACAACGACCGCGACGGTCGTCGGCGCCGATCGGGCCAATATGCGGCTGCCTAGGGATCGCCCTTTCGCGGTCCGCGAGGCGTGGCTCGTGACCGGCAAAACGGCGCCTGCCGGAATCATGACACGCTGGACCGGGGATCGCGCGCCGAACAGCCCTGCTGCGGTGAATGTCGCCGATGCTGACGGTCGTGTCATCGATATCGGCGTCCCTTAGTTATAATGATTTAAGAATAATATCGTGAAACGGTTTCTCTCGGCTCCCCATATGGAACGCCCGTCGCCTGGCTTAAAGTTAACGCCAATGACACTTTGGCTGACCGATCCTGAACCCCAACGGAAGGAGTTTTCATCATGCGCTACATATATGCGACAAGTGCGGCCCTGCTCGCGCTGACGACGCTTTCGGCTCTGGCACAATCCCCTTCGGTGGACCCCACCACCGGTGCGCGTCCGGGTCATGAAATCGGCGTTGGCGATTCTTTGCCCCGGTCCAACAACGCCAGCAATATCTCGTCATCCGATACCAGATCGACCATTGCCCCCACGTTGCCGCCGTCATCGCTCGGCGAGAATGCCCGAGCCATGGAGTATCTGACGGAAGCCCGAGCCTCGTTGGTCGCCGGTCGCACCGGTCAGGCCCAGCAGGCGCTGGAAATGGCGGAAACCCGCGCACTGGAACGTCCGGATGGGGCAAGACTGGCCGCCCAGATCCGCGATGCGCGTCAGGCGCTCGGTGCTGGAAACCGAGCGAACGCCATCGAACTGATCGACCGCGCATTAGCGGGTTAATGCCGGTTCTCGTGACGTACGGCCAGCCGCGAGTCGAACAGCCTCTCGCGGCGTGAGCCGCGACCGAAATGTCGGAGAAAAGCCAGGTCGAGTGCCTGGTTTTTTTTGCGCCGCTCCTCTTCGTCGTTCCGGCTAGATCGAACCTGAGTGAATGCCCATGCCGGTCGGCGGAAATGAGTATAATCCGATCCTGTGATTATTGTATCGGAACCACCAGATTATGTACGTGCACCGGGATCGAAACCTGGCCAACACCTCAGGAAAGGTATCGCATGACCAGGTTATCGTCGACCGCCGCCGCCGTGCCTGGACCGATAGCCGGCAGCGCGTCGGCTCAAACGACATCGTGGGAACCGGCCACGACCGCGACGCACGAATAACATCCCATCACCGACAGACAGGAGAACGACCTTGACCGATCTGAAGTCCCATATCCGCCCTGCTATCGCCGCGGCGGCGCTTGGCGCTGCCGCGTTGCTCGGTGCGTGCACGTACGAAGCACCAACCACGACCACGACGCGGACGGAACGAACCACGACCGGCGTCGTACCGCTCGTCGCACCGCCCGTCTCGACGAGCACCACGACAACGCGAACCATTCAAACTAACCCGTAACGTTTTGGCAATGGAGCGTCGGCACCCGGCGTCCCCGTTGTTCCTGACATAGGAGGAATATATGATTCTTCTACTCATCATCGTGGCGATCCTGGTTATCGGCGGTGGCGGATACCACGGCTATCGCCGCGAATATTATGGTGGCGGCGGAATGGGCCTGATTGGCACGATCGTTATCGTCCTGATCATCCTGGCGCTGTTCGGTGGCCCCCGCTTCGGCTGGTACTAAGCCGTCCGTCATGCTCCCGGCCAGCAGAAGCATGTTGCCCTGCTACCGGGAGTTCACAGGGGGTTATGGTGGGGCGAGACGGGCCCCCGACCCCGGATTTTTACCGCCCTCGTGGCCATGAGCATCCCCCTAGGGAATGAGC
>JANXTL010000338.1 GCA_025352375.1 Acetobacteraceae bacterium
GATACCCCGCTGGGCCGCGCCAGCGGCCTCCGTGAATCCCCTGCGGGCCAGATCCAGCGCTATTTGTCGCGGGCGGAAACCATGTCCGGCGGCGCCGTATCTTGGGGATTGCTCACCAGTGGCCGCTTTTGGCGATTGTACTGGGCGAAGGCACGCGCGAGGGCCGAAGGCTTCATCGAGATCGAGCTGCCAGCCCTGTTCGGCGAGCTGCCACCGGAGCGGCCGCCCGGCGCTGGCGCCGATCACTGGCTCCGGGTTTTTCTGCTCCTGTTTGGACCGATCGCGCTGCGGCCGTTATCGATCGATGGGCGGACCTTTCTCGATCTCGCTCTGGCGGAAGGAGCGCTTTACGAACAGAGGGTCACGGCGGCGCTGTCCACGGCCGTGTTCGATCACGTTTTTCCCGAACTGATCGGCGCCATTGCGCGCGAGGCCGCGCCCGGCGCCATCGCCGACCCCCAATGGCGGGCCGAGGCCAGGGAGGCAGGGCTGCGCTTGCTCTACCGGCTGCTGTTCCTGCTTTACGCCGAGGATCGCGATTTATTACCGGTGCGGGAAGCAGCCTACAAACCATACAGCCTACGGCAGTTGCGCCTTGAGGCCGCCGAGACGTCAGGCCGGCGTGCCTCCGGCATGAAAACGTGGTGGCCCAAACTGTCCGCCCTTTTTCAGGCGATTTCAACGGGAAACGCCGTTCTTGGCCTGCCGCCCTATAACGGCGGGCTGTTCGAGGACGCTGAATGCCCCTTGCTCGGACGCCTGTCGCTCCCGGACACCGTGCTCGCCACACTGATTGATGCCATGTCGCGCGTGGTGGTCGACGGACGGCGGCAATGGATCAACTATCGCGACCTGTCGGTTCAACAACTCGGCGCGATCTACGAACGGATTCTCGAGCGTGACGTCGTGCCGGCCGGCGACGGTGTCGCCCTTCGCCCCAACGCATTCGCACGCAAAACATCCGGGTCGTTCTACACGCCCGACGAGCTGGTGCAGTTGATTCTCCGGCGCACCATCGGGCCACTGCTGGCGGAACGTCGGGAAGCGTTCCGGCAGAAGGCGGCGGCTTTAGCTGGCGACAAGCGGCCGGTCGCCCAACGCTTGCGGGAACTGGCAAAACTGGACCCAGCCTCTGCCTTCGTTGGACTACGAATTTGCGATCCGGCGATGGGGTCGGGGCATTTTTTGGTATCGTTGGTCGATTACCTCGCCGGGGAAGTCCTCGACGCCCTCGCCGAAGCGCCCGTCCTGGTGACATGGGCGACCGACACGCAACCCTATCGGTCTCCGCTGGCCGATCGGGTGACCGAATTGCGCCGACAAATCCAGGAGCAAGCGCGCCTGCACGGCTGGCCGGTACAACTGGAGCAGTTGGACGACCGGCATCTGGTACGCCGCATGGTGTTAAAACGCACCATCTACGGCGTCGACCTGAACCCGATGGCGGTGGAACTGGCGAAACTGGCTCTATGGCTGCACAGCTTCACGGTTGGCGCCCCCTTGTCCTTCCTCGATCACCATCTGCGGTGCGGTGACTCGTTGTTCGGGGAGCGCGTTGGTCACGCGACAAGGAAGCTGGGAGAAGCCTACGGTCTGGTGACGATGGGGCAGGCCGTGGTACGCGCGTCGAAGGCCGCCAGCGGCATGGCGATCGTGGAGGCGTTGACCGATGCCGACCTGGAAGAAGTCCGCGGGAGTAAAGCGGCGTTCCTGGGGGTCGAGGCGGCAACAGCGGAGCTGCGGGCATTTTTGGACCTTTGGCAGGCTAATTCCTGGCTGAAACCGAAGACCCCAGCAGAAACGGCAGGGCGTGGTTTGCTGTTTGGCGGCGGCTACGGCGATCCGGTGAAGATCGCGTCCGGCGGCACACCGAAACCGCCACCCAGAGATGCGGTAGACGTCCGCAAAGGCAACCGCCGGATCGCGACCGCTCGGGAGGCCTACGATACCGCTGTGTCATTTATAGGCCGAGCGCGTGCGTTTGCGCGGGATCGCCGTTTCCTGCACTGGGAGGCGGCGTTTCCCGGCGTGTGGGAGGACTGGGAACGTGAAACACCGGCCGGCGGTTTCGATGCCGTGATCGGTAATCCGCCCTGGGATCGCATGAAAATGCAGGAGGTCGAGTGGTTCGCGGCGCGCGTGCCCGAGATCGCCCTGGCGCAACGGGCCAGCGATCGCAAACGCATGATCGCCGCGTTACAAAAGGCAGGCGATCCGGTTGCGACGGAATACGAAGCGGCGCGCGACGTCGCGGAAGGCGCGGTAAATTCCGCGCAAGACGGTGGGTCTTATCCGCTGCTGTCGGGTGGCGACGTTAACCTGTATTCATTGTTCGTGGAGCGTGCCACGGCGCTTTGCCGAGCCTCGGGGATCGTGGGCCTAGTGGTGCCGTCGGGCATCGCCGCGGATAAGGGCGCCGCGCCGTTTTTCAAGGGCATCAGCACGACCGGGAGGCTTGGGACATTATTCGACTTCGAAAATCGACGGAATTCTCTAGGTCTACCGCCATTTTTCCCCGATGTGGACACGCGATTTAAATTCAGCGTTATCCTGATAGGCGGATCTGAGCGCACCTTCGACGGCGCCGATTGCGCCTTTTTCCAGCAGGATGCCATCGCCGCCGAAGCGAATGCGTTTCGGTTGTCGCCGGCCGATTTCGACGCGGTCAATCCGAATACCGGAACGGCGCCGGTGTTCCGTACGCTGCGGGATGCCGAGCTGACCAAGACGATCTACACTAGGCTCCCG
>JANXTL010000343.1 GCA_025352375.1 Acetobacteraceae bacterium
TGAAGATCAGGTGGTAGCCACCCCGGGTGATGCCGTCGAGCGGTGGCGGCGGCGCGACAGTAGTCAACCTCAGGCGATCACGCTCTAGGCCGGCTCCAACCCCGTCCGGCGCAATACCGTCTCTGCCTCCTTCGACGCCAGGAAACGCGCGAAATCGGCCGCTTCGGCCGGATGTTCGGAAGCCGCCAGCAAACCGGCGGAGAACATGGCGACGGTCTGGACCTCCTTCGGCAGGCCGCCCAAGACCTCGATCCCCGGCACCACCATCAGTTCGCTGATCTGCTGCACGGCCAGATCGGCTTCCCCGCTCACCAACCGTTCGGCCGTAAAACCGGTGGAGGCGATGGTAGCCTTGGCGTTGACGGCTTCGGCGATGCCAAGCCGCTCGATCAGGGCGGCGAAATACAGGCCGCTGGCGCCGATGCGGGAGTAACAGACGGATCGCGCGGCCAGCAGGGTTGCCTTGAAAGCCTCGACCGTTCCGATATCCGGCTTACGGGCGCCGGCTTTGACCGCGATACCGACGAAGGAACGAGCGACGTCGGTGCGGCTACCGGGGCGCATGACGCCCGCCGCGATCATGTCGTCGATCCCCGCCGCGGTCAGGATGGCGACATCGGCTTTCTCCCCGCCACGCAGGCGGTCCAGCAAGGCGACGGTAGGGGCAAAATCGGCCTCCACCGCACAACCGCCACGCGCCTGGTAGGCGGCGCACAGATCGCGCATACCGCCCATCACGGCCAGTGTCGAAAGTAAACGGAGCGTTGCGGGCATAGCGTCAATCCTCGATATAGGACCGCCAGCATGTAGCAGCCTTTGGTGGAAAGTCACGGTGTCATAGGGTCTAAGAAAGCGTGACGCAGCCCAAAAACCGCGCTAGAATCGGCGCCGATGCCCAAGAGGAAGCACCAGGATCAAACCCAGTTCGCTGCCCTGCCCTGCCGTTTGTCGCAGGACGGGAGCCGGGAGGTCATGCTTGTGACCTCGCGTGGGACGGGCCGCTGGATCATCCCGAAGGGCTGGCCGATCAAGGGCTTGAAGCCCGGGGAAGTCGCCGCCGTGGAAGCGTGGGAAGAAGCTGGTCTGCGCGGCCGCGTCGCCGGTAAAAAGCCCGTCGGCAGCTTCTTCTATGCCAAACAGATCGAAAAAGACCCGCTGCTGTGTCAGGTGGACGTCTACCTGCTGTGGGTGGACGAGCAGCTCGATGACTGGCCGGAACGGGCGGAACGCCAAACGCAATGGTTCGGCGTGCCCGAGGCGGCGGGCCTGGTGGACGAAGGCGGATTATCCGAAATTATCCTCCGCCTGTCGTAACCCTCCGGCTTAGTTCCGGTGCTGGTGGTACCAGCTGTTCCGGAGAAGCTTGCCCCCGCGTTGACGCCCAGGCATCGCTGCGACCGCGTCGCTTAGCTGGCGGAAACGGTAGCACGTTCGTTGGGGGTGTAATCCGACGGACCGGTTGGTTCGCTATCTCGCAAGTTTCCTCGCGAAGGGCGCGAAGGAAGATAAAGCCGCGAAGAACCGCGAAGCGGGGCTTTATCGACTGGCGCCCATGGGCGTTGTTCCGAACCATGCGTCCGGCCAGGCTGGACTGCGTTATGGGACTGCGTTATTTGGGCCGCTCACCCTGGATTTGGATCCGCCGCGCCACCCGGCGGAACGGGCCGGCATCGTTAATCGCCATGTGTTTGACGCAACGATTGTCCCAGAAGGCGATCGACCCCGGCGTATAGCGGAACCGGCAGGTGAACTCTGCCCGGTGGCCGTGGTCCAGCAGATAGCCCAGCAACGGCTTGCTTTCTTCCTCGGTCATGCCCTCGAACCCCACGCAGTGGGAGTGGTTGACGAATAGCGCTTTCCGGCCGGTTTCGGGGTGGACGATGGCGGCGGGGTGGACGTTGATGGTTTCGCGCCAATCCGCGTCCTCCCGCACCGCAGTGGTGCGACTTTTGCTGACAGCCGCGCGCGGGCCGGCGATATTGCGGTCGGAGTGGACGACCCGCAGCTTGTCCACCAGCGACTTCATCCCATCGGATAACGTTTCGTAGGCGAGGTATTGATTGGCGAACAGCGTATCGCCGCCGTAGGGGGGCACTTCCATCGCATAAAACACTGCGCCCATCGGGGGTTCGGCGACCATGGTTGTGTCGTGGTGCCAATTCTCGCCCACGATGCGGGCGTCGCCGGGGTTGCGCACGACGTTCACCACCTCGGGGTCCGCCTGGGTGCCTTTGAAGTTGGGGTGGACGAAAATCTCCCCAAAACGGCGAACGAAACGTTTATGCTGGTCCACGTCCAACGCCTGGTCACGGAAGAAGATGACGCAGTGGTCCAACAGGGCCTGCCTAATGTCGGCGATGGTCTGGTCCGGCAAGTCCAGGGATAGGTCGACGCCGGAGATTTCGGCACCGAGGGCCCCGGCAATCGGCTGCACTTCGATCGATATGTTCCGCATGACCATCCCCTATTTCAAACCAGCCGCCGCTCGGGCCTCACCGGTCACCTCCAGGATGTGCATCCCGGTGTTGGCGCGGTCGACGATGTAGATGTAACCGCGGTCGTCGGTTTCGACGTTATTGGTCTGGATGGCCACCTTGCAGCGATCCTTGCCGTCGACTTTGACGCAGCGCTCATCCGTGTCCTTGGTGATGGAGGGTATGAAGTATCCCACTTCGTGCGGTTGGAAGGGATTGCGGATATCGAGCGCCCGCACCCCGGCGTTGAAGTAGGAAATGAACGCCAACTTGTTGCGGAAGACAGCTTCGAAACTTTCGTTCGACGCATGCGATCCGAACCGCCCGCCGCGCTCGCAGAAATTGCCGCCCAGTTCGGGGGCCGTGTAGTTGGACACCACCATGCCTTTGGCCTCGACGGTGAAGTCGGCGAACCACACCATTTGGCGGGCTTCCAGGCATTCGTTCAGGATTTGCTCATTCACGATCATGATGAAATCCCGCTTGGCGCCGATCTTGTCGTGCAGGAACCCGGGCACGGGGACCCCCAGCATCGGATAGGTGGTGTGGGCGCCGATCAGCGGGGACAGGTCGAGGCGGCCTACCTGCGGGTAAAGCAGGTTCTCCGGCGTGGGTTCGGGTTTACCGTGCAACAGCTTGTCGCGATCCACGATTTGCACGATGCCGCCGCCGTTGGTGCCATAGCCGAAATAGATCCGGTTGCCGGCGGGGCCGGTGGAGATCATGCCGTGCAGCATGGTCGGGACCGGACCCGTCGCGCCAGGCTCCTGCCCCGCCAACCCGAAATTGCGGATGAATTTGGGGTGCATGGGATCGGCGAGGTCATAGACCTGCGTCATACGTGGGACGCGCCAGCCCTCGGCGCCCGAGACGAGGTAAGCAATGCCGGTGTCGCATTCCCACCAGTTCTTATGGGTGCCTTTTATCCCGGTCAGGCGGGTGACCAGCGTCGGTTTCGCGGGGTCGGTGACGTTCCAGATTTCGTGGGCCTCGTTGCCGAAGGGGCGCAGCATGTAGACCGCTTTCGGATCGGTTTTGGAAAACGCCGTGGCGTCGCAGACCCGCACCATTTGGGCGCCGCCGTCCTCGAACAGGCCCTCGGAGCCGGGAATATGTGCCAAATACTTCGGGTGCGCGGGGTCCGTGACATCGACGATGGAGGTGCCGTTGAATTCGGCCTTGCCCGTTATCGCGTTGACCGGCGCGGCGACTTTCGGGGTGCCGCCGTGGTGTCCGATATAGGCGATGTAACGATCGCCCTGGTGGTGGATGGTGGGCTGGTAGGCCGAACGCGCTTGCAGGTCGCTGTAGCCTACGAGGCGCATGTTCTGCGCTTCCGGCGGGTCGCCGATCTTGGGCGCGGCGGGGCGGATTTCAGCGTGGCCGGCGGTAGCGATCAGCAGAAGACTAGCTGCCAATATTCTGATTTTCATGGATATTTTCCTCCATATCATTGTGCTGCGGCCCATTGTTGGAAGGGCTTTTCTCCCAGCACCGCAACCGCGGTCTGTTCCTCGGCGGCGGTGATGGGATTGTTTGACACCAGTGTCGCCACCACCGCCTTGCAGTCGGTTGCGACGACGATGGACAGGACATGCGTCGTTCCGGTGAAGCGGTTCTCAATCCGGAATATCCGCTTGCGCCCCTGCAATGCCCCAATCGCGGTCACGACACCGGATGCTTCGGGGGTAAAGGTCTCGCCATGCAAATCGACGTCGCCGATGCGGTCGATTTCATCGTCGTCGGCGACACCGGAGAAACAGTTGCAGAACCCGACCTTGGTGCGGGCATACATTTTCACCCCGCCGGGGCAGCCGGCGTTATCGCAGGCAAAGGCCATCCCGGTGCCCCAATTGTCGATGGGCGGGGTCCACCGAGCCTCGTGCCACAGCGGGGACGCCGTTGTTTCGGTGGGGCGCAAGCCATAATGCGCGGCCACGGCCGTGGCGCTGACACACACCGCTGCCGCGATCAGGGCAGCGGTGTGTCTCAAAAGCCGGTCCTTGTCGCGGCCACGGTATAGTGTTTGCGTGGAAATTCTTCGGTATAGCTGCGCAGCTTGCTACCGGCTTTGCTGCCCATGTCACGATAGGGTTTCGAGCGCAGCTTGGCCACGTCGATGTCGATGCCATGGCCCGGCGTCGTCGGTAGATCGACAAAACTATCTCTTACAACCAATGGATTAATCGCAATCTCATCGCAAGCGGGTTTAAGATTGATGAAGCACTCCGCGATCCAGAAATTGGGAATCACGGCGGAGAACGCGACTGTGGCGGCCAACCCGACCAGCGTCGAATTATAATTGTGCGGCGAAATCGCCACCGCGTGCGGCTGCGCCATCGCGGCGATGTCCAGCATCGCGGAGATACCGCCGCAGTTGCAGATATCGGGGTTGAGGATATCCGCCGCCCGCGCCGCCAGGCATTGGGCGAAACTTTCCTTCGAGTAGATCGCCTCCCCCGTCACGATGGGGATGCCGGGCAGCGCGCGGCGGACCTCGGCGACCAGCTCGATATTGTCGGCGAGGCAAGGTTCCTCGTACCAGCCGATGTCGAATTCCCGCAGCCGGTTGCCGATACGGATGGCGTGCATCGGCGCCAGGCGGCGGTGGCATTCGACCAGCAGGCCGAAATCGGGGCCGAGGGTTTCGCGCATTCTCTTCACGTAATGGACGACGTGATCCTCGTCCTCCCGGTGGATGAAACTGCGCCAGGGGCCGGGGAACGGGTCCCATTTCAGGGCGGTATAGCCCATTTCCTTAACTTTGAGCGCGCGTTCCAGGTTGTGCTCGATGGACTCGGTCCCGCTGGACCAGCCGTTGGCGTAGACCTTCACCCGTTCGCGGGAGGCACCGCCGAGCAGGTTATACAGCGGCAGGTTGGCGTGCTTGGCGACGATGTCCCACGACGCGATTTCGATCGCGCTCCAGGCGCTCAACAGGTCCAGGGAGGTGCGCCGCATGGCGAAATCCTCGAACAGCACCTGCGCGGTGTGGCGGATGTTGAAGACCTCGCGGCCGATGACATACTTGGCCATGGCTTGCAGGAGCTTCTCGGTAATCAGCTCCTTGCCGGGGGTAATGTAGGCCTCGCCCCAGCCGTGCAGGCCGGACTCGGTCTCGACCCGGCAGAACAGCAGGTTCTTGGCGGTTCCGGGGTCGAACAGGAAGGTCTCGATGCGGGCGATCTTCATGGCGGCTTCCTCCGGCTTTGTTGGGCGGGAGGTTAGCGCCGGGGTTGGGTGGGTCGCAACCGCTGCTGGCTTACTCTGTCATCGTTCGGTTCGACGCGCACCTGTCGGGCGGTCGCTCCCCGGTCTATCGTAACCCGAGTCCACATTTGGCGCCTCAGGTAGTAGTCTCCCGCAGCCGGCCACCCGGCGGAGGAAACCGAGAATGAAAATTTTCTACGGATGGGTCGTCGTAGCCGCCGGCTTTGTCATCACCTGCATCGGCCTCGGCACCGCCATGTCGCTCGGCGTGTTCCTGCAGCCGATCACCGCTGCGATGGGTTGGTCGCGAACGGACGTCTCGACCGCCGCCGTGCTGACCTTCCTCGCCATGGGAGCGGGGTCCTTCTTCTGGGGCGCGATGTCCGACCGATACGGGACGCGGGCCGTGCTGTTGTGCGGGGGCGTGCTGCTGGGGATAGGGCTGATGTCGGCCAGCCAGACCACCGAAGTCTGGCAGTTCCAGCTCCTCTGGGGCTTGCTCGGCGGCCTCGCGGCGGGGGCCTTTTTCGCGCCGCTGACCGCGATCGCCTCGCGCTGGTTCACCAAACATCGCAGCCTGGCGGTGGCGTTGATCACCGCCGGGATGGGATTGGGATCGATGGTGATCGGCCCCCTCGCCCGCTACATCATCTCCATCCAAGACTGGCGCGCCGCGATGTTCGATCTCGGCCTGCTGGCTTTGGCGGTCGTGCTGCCCACGTCGCTGCTCGTGCGTAACGCCCCCGTCGAACCGGTGCTGGCCTCCGGCCTTGCGGCGGACGGCTCGGGCTCCCCTGGGGGCTTCACGGTCGCCCAGGCCCTGCGCACGCCACAGTTCGCCGCCGTCTCAGGCACGTTCTTCGCCTGCTGCGCGGCCCATTCCGGCCCCATCTTCCACATGATCAGCTACGCTATGGACTGCGGTGTGTCGGCGATGACGGCGGCGACAGTTTTTGGCACCGCGGGTGTATCGTCGCTGGTCGGGCGCATCGCCTTCGGGCTGACCGCGGATCGGCTCGGCGCGAAACCGACACTTGTTGGCGGCTTGCTGCTTCAGGCCGCGTCGATCCAGCTCTATTACTTCGTCCGCACCCCCGAGGCCTTTTATGCGGTTGCCATGGTGTTCGGCCTGTCCTACGGCGGGGTCATGCCGCTTTATGCCATTCTGGTGCGGGAGTATTTCGGGGCGCGCATCATGGGCTCGATGTTCGGGGCGGTGGCGATGATCTCGACCATCGGCATGGCCATCGGCCCCTGGGTCGGCGGGTTTGTCTTCGACTATCTGGGCGGCTACGGCTGGCTCTATATCGGCTCCAGCGCCATCGGCCTCGGCGCGGCGACAATCGCCTTCGTGTTCCGTTCGCCGGCAACGGCGGTGCGGCTGCAAGTAGCGTAATCCGGAGGAAACCATGGACTTCGAGCTTATTACCTATGAGGTGCGGGGCACCACCGCCATCGTCACCCTCAACCGGCCGGAGCGGCGCAATGCCCTGTCCGGCAAACTGCTGCGGGAGTTGAACGCGGCGTTGATGGAGGCGGACGAGTACAACCCCGTCCATGGCGTGGTGCTGCGCGGTGCCGGTCCGCATTTCTGCGCCGGCGCCGATCTGAACGAGTTTAACACTGGCCGAGGCCCCGACTACCGTGGCCGGCAGGAAATCGACGACGATATCTGGCGGCTGGAGCAAGGCCAACGGCTGCGCATCCAGCTATTCGACATGCATAAACCGGTGATCGCCCAGGTACACGGCACTTGCATCGGAATCGGCACCGAGCTGGCATGGTTCTGCGACATGATCATCGTCGCCGACGATGCGCGCATCGGGTTTCCGCCGGTCCGCGACCTGGGGACGCCGCCCGGCTCGATGTGGCTTTACCATTGCGGCCCACAATGGGCGAAGCGGCTGCTGCTGACCGGGGATTCTCTCAGTGGCAAGGACTGCGCCGAAATTGGATTGGCCCTGAAATCCTACCCCATCGAGGAACTGGAAACCGAGGTGATGCGGCTGGCGGATCGCATGGGGCTGGTGGATCCGCATCTGCTGTCCGCCAACAAGCGCATGGTGAACCTCGGGCTGGAGCTGATGGGCGCCCGCACGCTGCAACGCATCGGGGCGGAGATCGACGCGCGCGGGCACCTCGCCCCCAAAGCGATGGCCTTCAAGGCGACGATGCGCGAATACGGCGTAAAACACGCCTTCCAGGCCCGCGACGCGGCGTTCGGCAGCAGCACTGCGTCCGTGCATGGCCGCGATCCCGACTGACCCCCCGATCCTGTTCCGCGACCAGCGCTTCGTGGTGCTGGACAAGCCGGCTGGGCTGCCGGTGCATCCGGGGCCTCGGGGTGGGCCGAGCGTGGAGGACTGCTTTCCGACATTAAGCCGCCGGAAAGACGGGCCGTGGCTGGCGCATCGCCTGGATGCCGATACGTCCGGTTGTCTGGTAATCGCGCTGCGCAAAGCAGCGCTGATCGCGGCGCAAGCAGCGTTCGCCGAGGGGCGGGCGGAGAAGACGTATTGGGCTGTCGTGTTCGGCGGGCCGTTGCAAGATTGTGGAACCCTGGCTGCATCGCTCGCTCGGCGGGATGCGAAGGCCGGCTGGCGGATGGTCGTCGATCCCTCGGGGCAGCGGGCGGTGACGGACTGGCGGGTGCTCGGGCGAGCCAAGGGGCTGACCTGGCTGGAACTGCATCCGCACACCGGACGCACGCACCAGATCCGGGTGCACTGCGCGGCTTTGGGGTGCCCGATTTTGGGGGATTCGGTCTATGGGGCCGGAGCGGGGGAAGAGAAGAAAGGGGAGAGACTCCCTCCCCCTCGAGGAGGGAGGGAGATTTTTACCCATATCCCGCTCCACCTCCTCTCCCGCTCCATCTCCCTCCCGCTCGACCCGCCGCTGGCCGCAACGGCCGAACCTCCGCCCCATATGCGCGCGGCGTTGGCGCGCTGCGGCTGGACAATCGCTCGCTCCACTCAAAATGATCGAAAAAATTCATGATACTGGTAACTTTTATTTAATTGACAATCGGCCTAAAGAGGACGGGTTCGGACGCAAAAGCGGGTTTCGGGCATGACAGGCAAGGGGACCCGCGATTGACAGGGTCCCGATAGATATCTAACGCTACAGCGTGAAGTTTGCCGCAAATCGCAGCACAAGGATGAGCGAAAAATGCCAGATGAAAGCAAATGCCCGGTCGTGGGCGGCCATCACGGACACCAGACTGTTCTGGCCAGGGTCAATCGCGATTGGTGGCCAAACGCGCTCAATCTGAGTGTTCTCCATCAGAACTCCGCGCTGTGCGACCCGATGGGCAAGGGGTTCGACTACGCCAAGGAATTCAAGAGCCTCGATCTAAACGCCGTGATCAAGGACCTGCATGCGTTGATGACGGACTCGCAGGATTGGTGGCCGGCCGACTATGGCCACTATGGGCCGTTCTTCATCCGAATGGCGTGGCACAGCGCGGGCACCTACCGCATCGGCGATGGCCGCGGCGGCGCAGGCTCCGGCACGCAACGCTTCGCGCCGCTCGGCAGTTGGCCGGATAACGTGAGCCTGGACAAGGCGCGCCGTCTGGTCTGGCCGATCAAGCAGAAGTACGGCCGGAAATTGTCATGGGCGGACCTGATGGTCCTCGCCGGTAACGTTGCTCTCGACTCCATGGGATTCAAGACGCTCGGTTTCGCCGGCGGACGCGAGGATATCTGGGAACCCGAGGAGGACATTTACTGGGGTGCCGAGGGCAAGTGGCTGGCGGACCAGCGCTACACCGGCGACCGTGTTCTCGAAAAACCGCTCGGCGCCGTTCAGATGGGCCTGATCTACGTCAATCCGGAAGGACCCAACGGCAAGCCCGATCCGATCGCCGCGGCGCGGGATATTCGTGAGACGTTCCTGCGCATGGCAATGAACGATGAGGAGACGGTTGCGCTCATCGCCGGCGGCCACACGTTCGGAAAATGCCATGGCGCCGCCGATCCGGGCCAATATGTCGGCCCCGAACCCGAGGGCGCTGCCCTCGAGGAGCAAGGGTTCGGCTGGAAAAATAGCTTCGGCAGCGGCAAAGGCGTCCACACCATCAGCAGCGGGTTGGAGGGCGCATGGACGACCAGCCCAGCGAAGTGGGACAACAACTACCTGGACAATCTGTTCGCTTATGAGTGGGAGCTGACCAAGAGCCCAGCCGGTGCGTTCCAGTGGACTCCCAAGGACGCATCCGCGCAGGGCACCGTGCCCGATGCCCACGATCCGGCGAAGCGGCACGCCCCGATAATGCTTACGACTGACCTGTCACTCCGGATGGATCCGCTCTACGCGCCCATTTCGAAGCGCTTCCACGAGAATCCCCAGGCGTTCGCCGACGCATTCGCCAAGGCGTGGTACAAGCTGACGCATCGCGACATGGGGCCTCGTTCGCGGTATCTTGGCCCGCTGGTTCCCGCGGAGGATCTGCTGTGGCAGGATCCCATTCCCGACGTAAAGCACGCATTGGTTGGGGAGCAGGACATTGCTGCCCTCAAAGCGAAGATCCTCGCATCCGGCCTGTCCATCTCGCAGTTGGTCTCGACCGCCTGGGCGTCGGCGTCGACGTTCCGCGGTTCCGACAAGCGCGGTGGGGCGAACGGGGCGCGCATTCGCCTCGCGCCGCAGAAGGATTGGGAAGTCAACGAGCCGGCGAAACTGGCGACCGTGCTGCAGAAGCTGGAGGAGATCCAAAAGGGCTTCAACGGTTCCCAGTCGGGCGGCAAGCAGGTTTCGGTCGCCGACCTGATCGTTCTCGGCGGTTGCGCGGCGGTGGAGGCAGCCGCGAAGAAGGCCGGACACGCGGTGATCGTGCCTTTCACGCCGGGGCGCGCGGACGCGACGCAGGATCAAACCGACGTCGAGTCATTTGCCGTGCTCGAACCGATCGCCGACGGGTTTCGCAACTATCTCCAAAGCGGACTCGCCAGATCGGCCGAGGAGATTCTGGTGGATCGCGGGCAATTGCTGACCCTGACCGCGCCTGAGATCACGGTTTTGATCGGCGGTATGCGCGTCCTGAACGCCAATGTCGGACAGTCCCAACACGGCGTCTTAACCAAGCGACCCGAGACGCTGACGAACGATTTCTTCGTCAACCTGCTCGACATGAACACGACTTGGCAGGCGTCGCCTGCGGCCGACGGGGTGTTCCACGGACGCGATCGCGCAACGGACGCGCCCAAGTGGACCGGCACCCGGGTCGACCTTCTCTTCGGTTCGAACTCGCAACTCCGAGCGGTCGCGGAAGTCTATGCGAGCGATGACTCGAAGGAGACGTTTGTGAAAGACTTTGTGGCGGCGTGGACCAAGGTGATGAACCTCGATCGCTACGATGTTGCCTGATTTCGGCGAAACGGCCTTCAAGGTCTGCTAGGGCGCAACTGCGACCAAGCAGGGACAAGAAATCGGGGCGGCGTTTCAAAACAACTTGAAACGCCGCCCCGACGCCGGTCTGGCGATCGGCTTCAACTACGGCCACATGGCCATCGTGCCGGAAAACATGCGCACCGAATTGACGACCGACTTCGCCTGACCGAAACTCCCCCGGCAAAACGGGAGACAGGTCCATGTCACTGCGCGAAAAGGCCGCCGTCACGGGCGTTGGGGAAACGCAGTATCTGCGCGGCACCGACCGAACGGCGTTATCGTTTCAGTTGGAAGCGTCGCTGAATGCGATCCGGGATGCCGGCCTGAAGCCGGCCGACATCGATGGCCTCATTCCCTACGGCCTCGGCGCGGTGGCCGAGGACTTCATCACCAATTTCGGTATTTCCGACTTGCGCTTTTCCGCGACCACGCCGATGGGCGGGGCGTCCTGCGTGGCGGCGATCCAGGCTGCCATGGCCGTGATCGATGCCGGCATCTGCAAGCACGTGCTTATTTCCCTCGGCCGCACCGGCTACTCCGGGGGACGCATCGGCACCCGGGTCCAGCAGATGCCGCAGTTCCGCACCATCGGGGAGTTCGAGATGCCGCTGGGCGCCATCGCCCCCGCGCAGCTCTATGCCCCCATGGCGCGCCGGCACATGGAGCTTTACGGCACCACGTCCCGCCAACTGGCGGAAATAGCGGTGTCCACACGCTACCACGCGTCGCTGCAAACCAACGCCACGATGCGCACCCCGATGACGATCGACGACCACCAGGCGAGCCGCATGATCTCCGACCCGTTGCGGCTGCTGGATTGTTCTCTCGAGAGCGACGGCGGCTCGGCGGTGGTGATCAGTGCACCGGATGTCGCCAAGGATATGGCCAAGCGCCCGATCATGGTGATGGGCGTGGCCGAGGGACACCCAGACTCGCCATCCGCGATCACGCAACGACCGGACCTGACCACCTTGGGTTTGGCCAAGGCGGCACCGAAAGCCTTCGCGATGGCCGGAGTTACCCATTCCGATATCGACG
The DNA here is from genome assembly GCA_025352375.1 of Acetobacteraceae bacterium. Classification (GTDB taxonomy): domain Bacteria; phylum Pseudomonadota; class Alphaproteobacteria; order Acetobacterales; family Acetobacteraceae; genus Rhodopila. Next base: position 12,114 of record JANXTL010000343.1, read on the forward strand.
TGGCGGAAGTCTACGACTGTTTCACCTACATCGTGATGTGCCAGCTCGAAGACCTCGGATTCTGCAAAAAGGGCGAGGGCGGAGGCTTCATCGAGAATGGCGCCCTGCGGCTGGGTGGCCGGATGCCGGTCAACACCCATGGCGGGTTGTTGTCCCAAGCGCATATGGCCGGCATGAACCACATCGTCGAATTGACCCGCCAGCTTCGTGGCGAAGCTCAGGCGCAGGTGAAAGACGCGGAAATCGGCCTCGTCACCGGCTATGGCGACATGGGCGACGGCGCGGTCGCCATCATGCGGAGGGGATGAACGTGTACGACAAGCTGGTCCCCTCCCCCACCCCGGACACGCAACCCTACTGGACCGGGCTGCAAGAACACCGCCTGTGCCTGCAAGCCTGCGCCGATTGCGGCAAAATTCGGCACTACCCCAGGCCGGTGTGCGACGCTTGCTACTCGATGAATGCGAAATGGATCGAGGCATCCGGCCGCGGAACGGTGCATAGCTGGACCATTACCCACTACGCCTTCCACCCCGGCTTCAAGGGCGATTTGCCCTACATCCTGGTAACGGTGGACCTGGAGGAAGGCGTCCGGATGAACGCGCAGGTGCGCGGCATTACGCGGGAAGACCTGCGGGTCGGGCTGCCGGTAAAGGTTGGTTACGACGCGGTGAAGGACGATCTGACGCTGCCGTTGTTCGAAAAGGCGTAACGATTCACCCCCGCACCACAACCGACATCCGCCCCACATCCTGCCCCCGCGCCGGGCTGATGGTGACCTGAATATCCTGCCCGAGGGTCGTCAGGAACTCCATCAGCCGCCCGACGGACACAGACACAGGTTTGCAGCGCATCAGCGTGGAAACCTGCGCCTGGGTGGTACCAAGCACCCGAGCGGCTTCGACCTGAGTCAGGCCACGCGCCTTCAGAAGACGATAGATTTGAACGGTCAGTTTCGCCTTAACCAGTTCCTGTTCGGAGTCGGGCAGCCCAAGGTCGGCGAAGACGTTGCCGCCGCTGAGTTCGTGAGTCTTTTCCATATCAATCGCGGTAGGGACGCCCATTACTGGGCGCCCCCCGCACAGAACCGTACGGGCGGAATTCCCGCATACGGCTCCCACCTCGGGTGTTTGACGCGAAAGCGCACTGAAGGCCAGGGGTGGGATATCCGGGGTTTGGGCAGC
>JANXTL010000348.1 GCA_025352375.1 Acetobacteraceae bacterium
TGTTCAACCAATGAGGATTGCAACACCATGCCTGAAGCCAAACTCGCCCCCAACCTCCCGCCGTGGATGTTGGAGCACACCAACCGCTACCTCGCCAGCGGCGGCACCGACGGCCACATGTACAAAATGGCGCAGCCCGGCCGCCCGGAGATCACCGTGCCGTCGCTGCTGCTGACCACCACCGGGCGCAAATCCGGAGAAAAATATATCTTCCCCTTGTTCTACGGCGATCACGGCACCAGCTACATCATCGTCGCCTCCAAGGGCGGCGCACCGGAGCATCCGGGCTGGTATCGCAACATCCTCGCGAACCCGAGTGTCGAGGTTCAGGTCGGCACCAAGAAGCTCCACGCCGTGGCCCGCACTGTCACGGGTGCCGAGCGCGCCGCGTTGTGGGTTGAGGCATTGAAATTCTGGCCGCCTTACGCCGACTACGCGTTGAAGACGACGCGGGAGATTCCGGTCGTCGTGCTGGACCCCGTGGCGTAGCACGACATTGACGAGCCCTCCTCTCCGGCGGAGCATATCCGCCGTTGACGAGGAGCGACCCATGCAGGTGCAGCCGATCCAGCCGAGCTTCGGCGATGTCGCCGACCAGTCCTTTCGGCAACGGCGATACCGAATTCGCCGACATGCCGGCCAGGATCGTCGGTCTTTTCATCGAGCAAGGCATCTTCCGGTCGCGCGGTCAGATCGGTTTCACCAACTTCGAACCGGGGGAGCGCGAGCAGTACCCGCTGTCCCTGCAACGTTTGCTGCCTACGCACGCGGATCGAAACGCAAGACGGCCTATCTTTCGGCGCACGCGTCCCATGTCGGGGGATGGCCGGTGGGGGGATGGCCGGTGGGGGGATGGCCCGTGGCGGATGGGCGGCTGTTGCTGCTCGATCTGAACACATGCGACCCAGGTGCGGTTCGTCTACAGCCACCGCTGGCGGGAAGGCGACCTGGTCATCTGGGACAACCGCTGCACGATGCCTCGCGGCCGCCCCCACGATGGGATGAAGCCGCGCGACCTAAGGCGGGCAACTACGCGGGATGTCGGCTCGACGCTGGAGGAAGCCGCCGCCGCATAGGTGCGCCGCGTTTGCAGGCAATGCGATAATCGGCGAAAGGAAATTCTGCGATGTCTTTCATGTTCCATGGGTGAGGCAATAGGTCTATGAGGAATGTCATGAGGCAGTATTTCGGGGTATTATCCGCCGTCGCGGCGGCTTTATCGATCGGTTTCATCGTGGTTGGCAACGCACTGGCGGCGCCCACCGGCGTAGCCCTTGTCGTCGGCAACGCAGCTTACACCGGGCTTCCGCCATTGCCAGGTTGCGCATTGTCGGCCCGCGCTGTCGCGGCGGCCCTCAAGGACCAAGGATACGACGTAACCGAACGATCCGACGTCTCGACCGGTCAGTTGGACGCGGCGGCGGGAATTCTGGCGGAAAAGCTGTCCACGCTGCCGAATGTTCCCGCGATGGTCCATATCTGCGGCTATGTTGCCGGCTTGGCTGGGCGCCCCTTTCTGGTTCCCGTCTCCGCCGCTCTGGTGCGTCCGGGCGACGTGCTGACCCAAGGCATGCTCGCCAAGTCGATCGTCGACGTTGTCGCCCATTCGGGGCCGCGGGACGCGCTTGTTGTGCTGGAAGCCGTACCGCTCCCGACCGCGACCGAACCCTTGGCGCTCGAAGCGCTGGACCGCCCGGATCTGCCGGCCCGCATGAGTTTGTTGGCAGTTACGGAACCCGGCAGCGGCTCCCCTACGCCTTTGTCCACGGTTATGATGCCGCGCTTCAAGGGATCTCCGCTGCCTGTGGCGCCGCTGATCGACGGTATCGGACAAGATCTCGCTGGCCTGCGAACGGCATCGGTCGTGGTGCGCCGGGTCCCGGCCGCGGCGGGATTTCTGATCGGCGGACCGCCGGTCGTCGTCCCACAGGTCGTCGTCCCACCACCGGTCGTTGTGGCGCCGCCTGTGTTGGTCCCGCCTGTCGTGACAGTTCCGCCGCCACCCGTCGTTGTCGCGCCACCCGTCGTTGTTCCTCCACCGGCCCAAACCCTGGTCAATCTGCCCGACGAAAGCGTCATGACCGAGGCCGAGCGCCGGATGGTGCAAACGGCACTTGCGAAACTCGGCTATTACCCCGGCCCGATCGATGGGGTTTTCGGACCCGAAACCCGCGCAGCCATCCGACGGCTCCAGCATGAAGTTCAGTCACCCATGAGCGGCCACTTGACCGCCGAGCAGGCGCGCCGGCTGATGACCCTGAGATAAGGGAATACCAAAATGGGTCTGCGCGCGAAATTCAATATCAGCATCCTTGCGGCGTTTTTGATCGGCCTCGGGCTGGTCGCGGCGTTTACGTGGAAGGTTATCCGCGATAACGCGCGCATTGAGGTCATCCATGAAGCCCGCCTGATCGCAGCCGAAGCGGCGGCAATCCGGCGTTACACCGTCGTCGAAGTCCGCCCGTTGCTGGCCAACCAAAGCCGGACCCGTTTCCTGCCGCACACCGTTCCCGCCTTCGCGGCTGCCACGACTCAACGGGACTTCACCGCAGCGTTCCCCGACTACACATACAAAGAAGCCGCACTCAACCCGACCAACCCCGCGAATCGGGCGACGGCCGTGGAAAAAGCGATCATCGACGATCTCCGCCGAGAGGGCGCTCCGGATACCGTGATCACGACGCGGGACTCCCCCACCGGCCCCATCCTGTCCATTTCCCGGCCGTTGCGAATTGAAAGCAAAGATTGCCTGACCTGTCACTCCACCCCCGCCGCGGCGCCGGTGGCCATGGTCGACGTTTACGGCCCGGATAATGGTTTCGGATGGACATTGAATGAGGTGATCGGGGCCCAAATTGTATCGGTTCCCATGCAGGTCGCGTTGAACCGCGCTAACGATACGTTTTTTCAATTCATTGGCGGTGCATCGCTCATTTTCGCGGGCGTGCTGGCGTTGCTCAACCTCTTGCTGCATTTCGTGGTGATCCGGCCAATCCGTGCGATGTCCGAGCTCGCCAGCGCGATCAGCACCGGCGATCTGTCAGGCGACGAATTCCCGGCCAAGGGCAAGGATGAGATCGCGTCGCTCGCGCAGTCCTTCAACCGGATGCGCCGTAGCTTGGTGAGCGCGATGAAACTATTGGACAGCTGACGTGTCTGGTGGCGGCAAACATCCGACTCAGATTGGCCGCTACCGCATAGACCGTATCTTGGGCACCGGCGCAATGGGGGTCGTTTATTTGGCCCATGATCCGGCGATCGATCGCCCCGTCGCGCTGAAACTGATACGCGCCGATTTATTGGATGACGACAGCCGACGCGACTACGTCGACCGATTTACCGCCGAGGCGCGCGCTGTCGGACGTTTCCATCATGCGAATATAGTGTCGTTGTACGATCTTTCCATACACGAGGGCAATCCGTTCCTGGTGATGGAATACATACAAGGCGAAAGCCTTTACCAGGCCCTTAAGCGCGGCGGCCGTTTGGCCCCAGAAATCGCGGTCGAAATCATGCAGCAGGTCTTGGACGCCTTGGCGGCGGCCCATGCCAGCGGCATCGTCCATCGCGATGTCAAACCGGCGAACGTAATGATTGCACCGGGCCGTTTGGTTAAAATGATGGATTTCGGTATCGCCCGGTTCGATACCTCCAATCTCACGCAGCCCGGTACGGTGATCGGCACCCCGCGTTACATGAGCCCCGAGCAGATATTGGGGAAGACGGTCGATGCGAGAGGAGATTTATTCTCGTCGGGCGTCGTGCTGCATGAGATGTTGTCTGGAACGCCGCCATTCGATGGCGGATCGATGACCGAAACGATACAGAAAATCCTTATGTCCGAACCGCCGGATCTTTCGGTATACGATAGTTCAATTTCGTCCGGAATTGCCGCTGTCGTTCGCAAGGCCCTCGCGAAGGACCCGATCGATCGGTATCCCGACGCCAAAACCATGGCGGCTGCCCTGCGGGCGGGGGCGGCGGTGCCTCACGACGACCCAACCACCGTGGCTCGGCCATCCGTCGCGGCATTGCCCGTCGCACCGCTGTCCGCTTCGTCGATGTCTGCCGTATCGCTATCTGCCGCGTCCGTGTCCGCCGAGGAGGTCGTTCGAGTGGAGCGGGCCCTGGCGATGATTGTCGGGCCAATCGCGAAAATCATGGTCAAACGCGCGCTTTCCAGTGCGCGCACGTCCGAGGACCTATGGCTCGCGTTATCGGGACAAATTTCGTCGGAAGGCGAACGCGCCCAATTCCTGAGCCATCGCGCGCCGCGCCACTAGGGCGATCCGCGGCAGCCAAACCAGCTCTACTCAATAATTATATTAACGTCGATTCATGGGACGATCATGCATCGTACCCAAATAAATTAACTATTATGGCGCATGATTTAACTCGTTTGGCTGATATCTAAACCGAATTTCGTGCATGAGGCAGAGTATGATCTGTCGCCGCATGTTGTATGCTTGCATACTGGCCAACGCACTGGGCATCGCAACTCTGCCCAGCGGGGCCTCAGCCGCGCCGGCTGGGGTCGCGCTGATCGTTAGCAACTCCGTCTATAGCTCGCTCGCGCCGCTGCCGGCCTGCGCACTCTCGGCTCGGACGATCTCCGTCGCGTTCAAGGATCGCGGCTATGACGTTACCGCCCTTTCCGACGGAACGGTCGGTCAGTTCGATGGCGCGATTGTCCAGTTGGGCGAAAAACTTCGGGCGACCCCGGGCATTCCCGTCGTTGTTTACGTCTGCGGCTATGTCGCGGGACAAAACGGACGGGCCTTCCTGGTGCCGGCCTCCGCGGCGTTGGAGCGCCCGGCCGATATTCTGTCACAGGGCATTCTCGCTAAAACCGTGGTCGATGTCCTCGCCAACTCCGGCCAACGCGCCGCGCTGGTGGTTCTGGAGGCCGTTGCGATCCCTAACGCGACGGGGCCGATGGGTCTTACCGCGTTGGACCGACCGGATCTGCCCGCTGGCCTCGGCTTGTTGGCGGCGACCGTCGCGGCCGGCGATCCATCCCGGCGGCTTGCGGCCATACTGATCGAACGCCTGAAGACCTGGCCGGTCCAGCTCGCCGATCTCGTCAATGGCGCCAGGCAGGATCCCGACGGGCTGGTTACCGCGGCGATTACATTGGTTCGAGTTCCTACCGAATCCTACTATGTCATCGGGTTCGCACCGCCACTTCCGGTTAAGGCGTTGGCGCCCGAACCAGCACAGATTGAGATCGCGGCTATGTCGTCAGCCGAGCCCGGACCAGAACCTTTGCCGGAACCGGTGCCCGAATCGCTGTTCAAACCTGTGCTCAAACCCCTACCCGAGTTTCGTGCCGTGGCGACCGTGGCTGAACTTCCCTCGGCGCCGCCGCCGTCCATCGTGTCGGCACCGGCCGAGGGCAAGTTCCCCGATGAAGAACAGATGACCGACGGCATGCGCCGAACGTTACAAACCAAACTTGCCGCGTTGGGGTATTACGCCGGGCCGGTCGACGGTATATTCGCGGCCGAAACACGCGCGGCAATCCGCCGTTTGCAACATGAATTGCAGGTTCCCATGACTGGCCGCTTCACCGGTGAGCAGGCGGGGAAACTAATGACGGTTCGTTAATGAGGGGACGTTTATGGCTTTAAATACAAAATTCTCGCTCGTGACCTTGCTGGTGTTGGTGCTCGGGCTCGGCAGTGTGTTCGCCGTTTTCTGGAACGGCATTCGCGAAAACACGAAAACCCAGGTGGTCCAGGAAGCCCGCTTGATCGCGGCCGAAGCAACCTTTGTGCGTTCCTACACATTCACGGAAATTCGCCCGCTTCTGGCCAGCCAAAGCCGGAACCATTTTTTGCCGCACACGATCCCGGCCTTCGCGGCTGCTACCACGCAGCGGGACCTTGGCAAGACTTTCCCCGGATACAGCTACAAGGAAGCGGCGCTCAATCCGACTAACCCGGCCAATCGCGCCACGCCGGAAGAAAAGATCATCATCGACAACTTCCGAAACGGAACGGCGCAAGACCTCGTTATCTCGACCCGAGAGACCCCGCAGGGCCCCATGCTGATCGTTGCTCGGCCGATCAAAATAGCCAATCAGGATTGCCTCGTCTGCCATTCGACGCCGAGCGCCGCACCGGCATCGATGGTCGATATTTACGGGTCGGAGAATGGGTTCGGCTGGAACCTTAACGAAATAATTGGCGCCCAGATCGTCACCGTGCCCCTTCAGGTCCCGTTGGATCGCGCCAGGGAAACATTCATCAAGCTTGGTGGCGGTATTGTTCTGATCGTCATGATTGTCGTACTGCTGGTGCATTTGCTGAACAACAGCTTGGTCATTACACCGGTTCGGGCGTTGACCGATCTCGCGAACGACGTCGGGACAGGCAACCTCGGCGGTGGGGAGTTCCCGGTCAAAGGCCGGAACGAGATCTCGGAACTCGCGATGGCCTTTAATCGGATGCGCCGCCATTTTGTCGGGGCCGAGCCGACGAAAAAAGACGGCTAATTCGCGGTCATCCCACCATCGATCACCAACTCGCTGCCGGTGACCCAGGACGCTTCGTCCGACGCGAGATAAAGGCAGCCCATCGCGATATCGATGGGTTTGCCGAACCGGCCCATGGGCGTCGCGTCCATGCGTGCCTTGCCGGATTCGTTGCCGAGCAGGCCGGGGCGCGCCATAGGGGTATCGACGAAGCCGGGATGGACGGAGTTCGCTCGGATGCCTTCCTTCGCGTATTGGATCGCAGTGGATTTTGTGAATATCCGGACCGACCCTTTCGACGCGTGATAGGCGGCGTTGGCGAACGATCCGACGATGCCGCAGATCGAGGAAATATTGACGATCGAGCCGCCGCCGGCCCGCCGCATGGCGGGGATCGCGCTTTTGGTGCCCAGGAACACCCCGGTGGAATTCACCGCCATGATGTGGTTCCAGTTCTCGAGCGTCTGATCTTCCAGCCCGGTGCCGGTCATCACGCCCGTGGGCTGCACCGTCATCCCGGCGGGACGGCCGGAAACGCCCGCGATGTTGCAGAGCACGTTGAGCTTGCCGTACTTGGCCTCCAAGCTCGCAACCAGTGCGATCCACTGGGCTTCGTCGGTGACATCCAGTGCGCGGTATTCCGCCACGCCGCCGTCATCGCCGATTTCCTGCGCGACGACGCGGCCGAGGTCGTGCTGCAGGTCGCATAGCACCACGGTCGCGCCGTGGGCGGCGAACTGGCGGGCGGTTTCGGCGCCGATGCCGGACGCGCCGCCTGTGACGAGGGCGACTTTGCCTGGGAGTCTTTGTCCTGGGGTCATGTGTGATTCCTCCATTTCCGGCAGGTTAACCCAATGGCGAGGACGATCCTAGCGCGGGTTGTCGCCATTGGTTAGGCTGCGAAGAACGAGGCACAATTGGAAGGTCCAAATCTATGTTCTATAGCCGACGAGCGCTTTTTCTCGCCCTTGCCGTCTTCGCGGCGCCGGCGGCTTGGGCACAGCCGATCCCGGCGGCCCGCATTGCGGAAATCGTCGCCAGCCCGGATCGCTCGGACGCCGACCGCACCAACGATCTGCGCCGCAAGCCGCAACCCATGTTGGCCTTTATCGCCATCCACCCTGGGATCACCGCGTTCGATATCAGCGCCGCGGGCGGCTATACGACAGAACTTCTGGCGCGCGCCGTCGGGCCGACCGGTCGGGTGTTTGGGCAAAGCCGCCCGCCGGGCGCCGCGCCGTCTGCTCCGCCAGCGCAGAAGGAGGGTAACAGCCGTCCGGATCTGCCCACAGCGCCGGCTCCTGCCAGTGCGCCCCGTCCGTCTCCCGTTGCGCTGGCGGATCGGGAGGCCAAACTGCGCGCGGCCAATGTCGTCGCGGCACCGATCGTCGCCGTTTCCCGCCCCTTCGAGGACCCGGTGCCGCCGGAGCTGGTCGGTAAGCTCGATCTGGTGACGCTGATGTTCAACTACCACGACCTCGGTCACCTCGGGACCGATCGGGCGGCGATGAACAAGGCGGTTTTCGCCGCGCTGAAGCCGGGCGGGGAATACGTGATCGCCGATCACGCGGGCCGTTCTGGCACGGGAATCTCCGAGGCCGGCACGCTGCATCGCATCGAACAAACGTTCCTGCGCCAGGAGGTCGAGGCGGCGGGGTTCAAGCTGGCGGCGGAGGGGTTGTTTCTGCGTAACCCCAACGATCCGAAGGACAAAAACACCCCGGATCCGCCGCAGCCGAAGGACGAATTCGTGCTGAAATTCGTCAAACCCTAGGCAGCAAGCGCACCATGGAACGACCCACCCACATCGTGGCGGGCGGCGGATCGGCCGGCTGCGCCCTGGCCGCCCGTTTGTCGGAAAACCCGGCGAACAAGGTGTTAGTGGTCGAAGCCGGGCCGGATTACGGGACAGCGAATATTCCCGATGACATCGCCGATACTTACGCACACCGGGCGATGACCAATCGGGCCTATTTCTGGCCGGCGTTGCAGGTTTCGCGAGGAAGCCACCGGCACATTCCCCAGGCGGGGCGGAAGCCATACTTCTTCTATCAAGGCAAGCTGATGGGCGGCGGGTCGTCCATTAACGGGCAGGTGGCGTTGCGCGGTGCGCCGGCCGACTTCGACGGATGGGCCGAACTGGGCGCTAAGGGCTGGGATTGGGGGTCGGTGCTGCCGTATTTCCGCAAGCTGGAAACCGACCTCGATTACAGCAATGACCAGCTGCACGGCGCCAGCGGGCCAATTACGGTTAGGCGTATTCTGCGGGATCGATGGGACGAGTTCACCAATGCGGTGGCGCGATCCTGGGACAGTCAGGGCCATGCGTTCGTGGCCGACATGAATGGCCCATATGAGGAGGGGTATTCACCGCTCCCCACCTCCAACGACGGCACCGCGCGGCGGTCCACCGCGAACGGTCACCTCAGCGATGAGGTGCGACGCCGTCCCAATCTGCGCCTGATGCCGGAAACCCAGGTGCGGCGAATCCTGTTCGAGGGCACCAGGGCCATTGGGGTCGAGACCGTCCGCGCGGGCGCGATCGAGCAGATCCTTGGGGACCGGGTTATTATTAGTGCGGGGGCGTTCCATAGCCCGAAACTGCTGATGCTGTCGGGCATTGGGCCGGCGGACCACCTGCGGCGGCATGGCATAGCGGTCGTCGCCGACCGGCCCGGGGTCGGTTCGAATTTGCAGGACCACCCGCTGATTTCGGTGTCGGCCTATTTGCCGCCCATCGCCCGTGAAAAGCACGTTATCCGACGTAATTATTCCTATTTGCGCTACTCCTCGCACGCCGAAAACTGCGAGCCGGCGGATATGATCATGATGGCCGTCTGCCAATCCATGTGGCACGCGGTGGGGGAGCGGATCGGGACGCTCAGCACCTACATTTCCCTGCCGTACTCCCGAGGGACCGTGCGCCTGGCGTCGTCCGACCCGATGGCCGCCCCGGCGATCGACTTCAATTGGCTGGAAGATGAGCGCGACCGGACCCGCCTGATCGCCGCGTTCATGCGCATGGCCGGGATGTTCACCCAGGAGCCGGTCAAAACCTATGCGCTGGACCCGTTCCCCTCCAGCTTTTCCGAACGGGTGGCGGCAGTCAGCCGGCCCACCGGGCTGAACGCGGTGTTGACCAACGTTGCAGCCAGGCTGCTGGACTCCGCCGCCCCGCTGCGCCGGTTCCTGATCGAGAACGTCATCAGCGAGGCGCCTCGACTGGCCGCGCTGATGGCCGATCCGAAGGCGGCCGAGGACTATGTGTGTTCGGCGGTCCGCAGCGCCTGGCATCCGTCCTGCACCTGCCGTATGGGGGCCGCCGACGATCCCATGGCTGTGACGGACCCGAATGCCGCGGTGATCGGGACGCAGGGGTTGTACGTCGCCGATGCCTCCATCATGCCTCGGGTGACGCGGACGAACACCAACCTGCCGTCCATCATGATCGGCGAACGCGTGGCGGATTTGATCGATGCTTGAAGACAAAGACACCATCCGCGAATCCATGCACCGTTATTGCGACAAAGGGACCGCGCGGTCCAACTACCTCGTGATGATGGAGGGGCCAGACGGCCCGGTACCCTCGGTCTGTGCCGCCTACGCCGACGCTTACACCAAGACCCCGGAAGGCTGGCGTTTCCAGCGGCGGGAGCTGATCCATGCGTTCAAAGGGGAGATGCGGCTGCAACTCCCCTGAGCGACCTACTTCCAGCTGCTGAGGTAGAAGCGTGGCAGCTCGTCCGGGTAGGGCTTGAAATTCAGTTGCCGGGATAACCCATACGTCACCGTGTAGGTATACATCGGTATCCAATACGCACGCTCGGTAATCAGCTTGATCGCCTTGCTGTAGGCCTTGCGCCGCTGGTCCGGATCCGTCGTGGAGCCGCCGGTTTTAACCAGCTCCATGATTTCGGGATCGCGCGTGTAGTCGGCGTTCCCGCCGCCGAAATATTGCGGCAGGATCGCGGACACGTCGTTGATGGAATAACTGCCCCAGTCGCCGGCCTCCATCGGGTTCTGGCCCGCCAGGCTGCGCTGGACGACCGCGGCGACCTGCAAAGAGCTCAGACGGGCATTGATGCCGACGGCTTTGAGGTAGTTTTGCATAGCGCCGGCCCAGGACGGCAACTCGTAGGTCACCAGTTCGGTATCGAAGCCGTTCGGGAAGCCGGCCTCGGCCAGTAACTGCTTCGCCTTCGCCGGATCGTATGCGTAATGCGTTGCCGCCCCGGCGTCGCAGCCGAATTGCGTGGGGTAGCAGGGCGCATCCAAAGCGCGCGAGCCGCCTTGTACCAACTGTTTCGCCATCGTCTCGCGGTCGATGGCATGGAAAATGGCTTGCCGCACCTTCAGGTTCGTGAGCGGGTTGCCGGGGGCGGTTCTGCCGGCGGAATCCATGTTGATGTAGCCGATACGCATCGACTCCGACCGTACCGCCTGCACGGTCGGCATGCGGTTAACGTTGTCGTACTGATCGGGGCTGAATTTCCATATCCAGTCGGCGCGGTTGCCCAAAAGCTCCGCCATTTCGGTGGCGGAATCCGGGACTTCGTGGATCACGATCTTGCCGATGGCCGGTTTGCCTTTGGGACTGGCGGCGTAATAGCCGTCGTAGCGCTCCAGATCGATTTGGGTGACGCCGTCGACCCGAGTAATCTTGTAAGGGCCGGTGCCGATCGGGTGGTGCGCGTAATCGTCGACGCCAACTTTTTCCCGGTACGCTTTCGGCCAAATCCACAGTGTCATCGCCATGTAATCGAGTGCGGCGGGAAAGACGCGCTTCAGTTTCACGCGCACATGATAGTCGTCGATTTTCTCGGCGCTGTCGTAGAACGAATAATTGCTGGCTACCGCGACCTGCTTGTCCGCGATCACGGTGTTGATGGTGTAGACCACATCGTCGGCGGTGAATTTATCCCCGTTGTGCCACGTGACACCCTGCCGCAGGGTGAATTCCAGCGTCGTGTCGTCGATCCATTTGTAGGATTCCGCCAGCAGCGGCTTGTTCTGGAAGGTCTCGGGATCGCGATACAGCAACGTATCCCACGCCTGATGCGCCAGGATAATGCCGGAGCGAAGCTGGTTATAATACGGGTCGACGTTTGGGATCGCGTCGCGCCAGGTGATGCGCAAGGTGTCGGCCGATTTCTGCGCGTTGGCGGGGGATGCGACAGCGAGCCCAGCGGCGAAAATCGCGGCTGACCAATTGACTTTTCGCATAATACCTCTCCAGCGTGCCTAGCGACACGGTAGGATTGTTTGGCGGCTGACGGCAAGGCCAATGTTACAAATCATGCCCAGCCGGGGGGGGGAGCGAACCCGAATCCCGCTTGTTCAAGCAAACTGGCGACGGCAATGGTCACACGGTCGCCATGGATGGGGCCAGCGATCTGTACGCCGATGGGAAGACCGGCGCGCGTCCGTCCGATGGGGGCGACGGTAACCGGCAGATGGAAACCGCCGGTGATTCCGGGCCAGTACAATTGATCGTTGTAGGCTATTTCGGCGCCTTCGATCGCGATGCGCCGCTCCCATGTCTCGCCGTCCTGGCGGTGCGGCATGGCAGCGGTTGAAATGACCGGGCACAGCAACACGTCCCAGTCGCGGAAAAAAGCGTTCCAGGCGCGGCGGATGACGTGGCGGCGTTCGTTCAGGCCCAGCCAGGTCCGGTGGGTCATGCCGGCGCCACGTACCATGATCGCGTCAGCGCTCATGTCGTCGGCGGGGCGTGTAACAGCGGCTACGAGGTCACGCGCGACCGCGGCGTCGGAGGAGGTTCCGCTCCAGGCTGCGTTCAATAGGGTCAGAAACAGGTTGTAGGCCTCGGCCGGATCGAAGGCGGGGCGCGCGGCGCGGCTGACCGTCGCACCCGCGCGTTCCAGCCGATCAGCTAAATCGTCGATGGCATCGATGGTCTCGCGTTCGGTCGGCTGGCCGGGTTGGCTCGACCAAACCGCCACCCGCAGCTCGTTCAGACTGCCGAACCGTGCGGATGGCAATTCCGGCACCATCGCGGTGTCGGCCGGGTCGGGCCGAGCAATCGCATCGAGCACCAGCCGTAGATCGCCGGCCGAACGCGCCAATGGGCCCAAAACCGCGATGTCGTTCATGGCGGTGCGGCTGGTCGAGGGGTCGCCGAAGTTGGGGCAAATGCCCCAGGTCGGCTTGTGTCCGAACACCCCGCAGTAATGCGCGGGCACGCGGATCGATCCGCCGATGTCGGTGCCGAGTTCCAGCCCGGTCAGCCCCGCCGCCACCGCCGCTGCCGATCCGCCCGAGGACCCGCCGGGCGTGTGCGCCATGTTCCAGGGGTTGGATGTCGTGCCGTAGCCCGGGTTGTAGCTTTGCCAGTCCGCCAGATCGACGGGCACGTTGGTCTTGCCGAAGATAACGACACCAGCTTCTTCCAGCCGCCGGGTCGCCAGGCCGGAAACGCGGGCGCGGTGGTCTTTCAACGCCAGATGGCCCCGGGTGGAGGGCAATCCGGCGACGTCGAAACTTTCCTTCACCGTCATCGGCACTCCGAACAACGGCGCCGATTTTTCCGCCGTGTTGTCCATCGCGCGCGCCCGTTCCCGGGCTCGGTCGAAGTCCTGGACAACGATCGCGTTGATACGCGGGTTCAGCCGTTCGGTGCGGCCGATGAAGTGGTCGAGTAATTCCAGACAGCCGGTCTCGCCCTTACGGACGAGACCGGCAAGCGCCTGGGCCGAAAGGAAGGACAGGTTCATGCGATCGACGAATTGAAGTTGCCCCCATCGAGCAGAAGATTGTGCCCGATGATGAAGCCGATCTTGGCGGAGCACAGGAACGCGCAGGCGTCGCCGAACTCCGCCGGATCGCCCACGCGGCCGGTGGGAGTCCCAGCGGCGCGTTCCATGAGGATTTCCTCCACCGGCACGTTGCGCTGCCTGGATGCCGCGAGGGCGCCGCTTTTCAAGCGGTCGGTCATGAACGGCCCTGGGAGAATGTTGTTGATCGCGACATTGTCCTTGGCCACCTGACGCGCCAGACCGGCAACGAAACCAGTCAGGCCCGCTCGGGCGCCATTGCTCATGCCGAGGACCGGGATCGGCGATTTCACCGACGCGGACGTAATATTGACGATGCGCCCGAACTTGCGCGCGGCCATGCCGTCCACCACGGCTTTGATGAGGAAAATAGGCGCCAGCATGTTCTGGTCGATGGCCTTGATCCAGTCCTCGCGGGTCCAGTCCCGAAAGTCGCCATGCGGCGGGCCACCGGCGTTGTTCACCAGAATGTCCGGCTCCGGGCAGGCGGCGAGGGCGGCGGCGCGGCCTTCCTCGGTCGAGATATCGCCGGGAACGGCGGTGACTTTGGTGCCGGTCATCGCGGTGATTTCGCGGGCGGTCGCTTCCAGTTCCGACGCGGTGCGGGCGGTGATGACGAGTTCGACGCCTTCACGGGCGAGCGAAATGGCGCAAGCGCGGCCGAGGCCCTTGCTGGCAGCGCAGACGATGCCTTTTTTGCCTTTGAGCCCGAGATCCATGTTTGAGTTCCTCCTTAAGGTGACGACGTGTGGACCTACAGTGTCATGATGGGCGTAGGCCCGCCACCCACGAATTGCGGTGGCGGTTGGTTCGACCCAGAGTGCGGAGTGACAGGCCGGCGGCCTCCCAATAGTCATACCGGCGTGTGCCGGCGCCCACGAGATGCAACGCTCCGGACGGCGTGGGGCCGATAATCGCGCCAGCCCCCGCAGAGGACGAAGGCGCCCAGCCTTCGCATATCGGTTAGAACGCTTGAAGTCCTTTGGATTGTAAGGACCCGTATACACGCTCAATCCCCCTCATTCCGCCCCCGCTGCCGCCGGCCCAGCGATAACTCCGTCACAATCCCATGCAGGGTGCGCAGTTCCTGTGTCGTGACCTCCCCGCGCTGGAACAGATGCTGGATATTTCGCACCATTCCCGGTCGCTTGGGCAAATTGCGCAGAAACCCGCTGGAGTCGAGTTCCACGATCAGATGGGTCATGAAATTATCCAACTCCCCCTTGGTCGCAACCGTCGTTTCGTTGGTCATCAGCGTGCGTGGCGTGGTGCTGTCCGCGGCCGTCCACCACTCATACGCCATCACCAGCACGGCCTGAGCCAAATTCAGCGACATGAAGCCAGGATCGAGGGGAAACCGGATCAACGCGTCGGCCTGCGCCATGTCGTCGTTGTCCAAGCCGGCACGCTCCGGCCCGAACAGCAGACCCACGCGCAGGTCGCGGGCGCAGATCTCGCGCATTTCGGCGGCCGCCCCGCGCGCCGTCATCACCGGTTTTACGATATGCCGAGGACGGGGGCACGTCGCGAACACATGGTGTAAATCGGCAACTGCGTCGACAACAGTGGGATGCACCGTCGCGGCCTCCAACAAATTATCGGCGCCGGAGGCGGTGCGCCACGCCCTCTCCTGCGGCCAACCGTCGCGCGGTGCCACTAACCGAAGGTGAAACAATCCCCCGTTGGCCATGGCCCGCGCGCAGGCGCCGATATTATCGGCGAGTTGTGGCCGCACCAGGATTACGACCGGCGTATTGCCGACCGGGTGCAGATCGGCGCCGCCGTCGCGTCCCGTCATCCGGCTCGGCGCCACGTCGTGCCGCCCGCGCCGTCCTCCAGCACAATCCCCCGCGCGGTCAGGTCAGCGCGGATCGCGTCGGCACGGACGAAATCGCGGGATTTTCGGGCGGCGAGGCGTTCGGCGATGGCGGCCTCGATATCGGCGGCATCGTTGGTCGCACCGCCGCGGAACCAGGCCTCCGGGGTCGAGGTCAGCAAGCCCATGACCGCACCGGCGGCACGCAGGCCGCGCGCAGCCTCAAAATCGCCGCCCAGCGCCGCGTCGGCCAGTGCGTGCATCGCCGACAGCGCCAGGGGCGTGTTCAGATCGTCGCACAGCGCGTCGCGCACCGATGCCGGCAACTCGGATCCCGGAACGTCCGGGAAGCGTTCCAGGGCGCGATAGAAACGATCGATTTCTTTTTTCGCCTCGGTCAATGCCGTGTCCGAGAAATCCAGCAAGGCTCGGTAATGCGCGCGCAACAGCAACAAACGAATGGCCTCGGCCGGTGCCTTGGCCAAAACCTCCCGGATGGTGAAGAAATTACCGAGGCTCTTGGACATTTTCTCGCCATTCACCACCAGCATGCCGTTATGCATCCAGTACCGGGCGAAGTGGCTGCCGGGGAAGGCGCAGACGGATTGTGCCAACTCATTCTCATGGTGCGGGAAGATCAGGTCGGACCCGCCGCCGTGGATGTCGAAGCTCTCGCCCAGATAGCGCCAGGACATGGCGGAGCACTCGATATGCCAGCCTGGCCGACCCCAGCCCCAGGGGCTGTCCCAGCCCGGCAAATCCGGAGTGGACGGTTTCCACAGCACGAAATCGCCGGGGTCGCGCTTGTAGGGGGCAACGTCGATGCGGGCGCCGGCCAGGAGTTCATCATGGCTATGGCCCGATAGCTTGCCATAGCCCGGGTCGGTGTTGACGGCGAACAGCACATGGCCTTCGGCGGGGTAGGCATGGCCGGACGCGATCAGCTTTTCGATAATTTTGATCATCTCCGGGATGTGGCCGGTAGCGCGCGGCTCGACATCCGGGGGCAGGGCACCCAGGGACGCGATATCGGCATGGAAATCGGCCGTGGTGCGGGCGGTGATGGCACCGATCGGTTCCCCCGATTCCTTGGCCCGCGCGTTGATCTTGTCGTCCACGTCGGTGATGTTGCGGACGTAGGTCACTTTGGGAAACAGCGTCCGCAGCAGCCGCGACAACACATCGAACACCACGATGGGCCGCGCATTGCCGATATGTGCGAGGTCGTAAACCGTCGGCCCGCACACATACATCCCGATATGCTGGGGATCGAGCGGCACGAACCGCTCCTTCCGGCGTGTCAGGCTGTTGTGCAGGTACATCTCGGGCATGTCGGCTTGGTCCGTTGGGTGGACGCGCTTTGTCCGTCAAACCGGCCGGGGAATCAACGCTGGGCTTTACGCGGCGGCGCGATCGTCCGCACAGAACCGTGCGGTGGACGTGACCACGACCGCCAGTTCGATCTCGCCATCCAGTCTGTCGAACAGCGCCGCGGGCACCACGCCGCGCCCGTCGGTCCAGCGCAGGCCCAGTTCGGGTTCGAATGCGTGGAAGCCGTCGGCCATCTGCGGGTCTCCGGCCGCCATCGTCGCGAGAAGCGGGCCATGCCGGACCAGCAGGCGCCGGATCGCGACGCCGAACACGCGCGGATCGCGGGACAGGCCGAGTTCCTGGGGGGCGGCGGATCGGGATGCGACGACCACCGTGTTGGGGCGCTTGCAAAGTTTGCGGGCGTGTCCGTTCGGCATCGTGGGCTCGAAGACGGCCGAGATCAGTTGGCGCCACGTATCGTAGCGCACCTGCCGCGGCAGGATGTCAGTGGTGAATTGGGCGGCAAGCATCCCGTCCGCCATCGCGTGGTCGCTCCTGCCAGGTGCATTGAGCGGTTCCTGCGCCTAGCGTGAGACTAACCCGCCCGCGCCGCCGCGTCTTCCTTAATCATCGCGGCGCATTTCTCCCCGATCATAATCGTCGGGGCATTGGTGTTGCCAGTG
>JANXTL010000007.1 GCA_025352375.1 Acetobacteraceae bacterium
GATCATGGTCTAAGCCTTTGTTTGAGAGGGTGATTCACGCCCGAGGTTGAAGTCAACCTCAGGCGATCACGCTCTAAGCCTTTGTTTGAGAGGGTGATTCACGCCCGAGGTTGAAGTCAACCTCGGGCGATCACGCTCTAGCTCCCGGGTGTCCAGGATTCGTAGTCGCCCGTGGCCTTCGCGCGATGGCCACCCTGATAGTCGTGGCCGGCGGGGCGATAGCTCGCGGCGGTGCCGGTGGCGTTGGCCCTATGCGGCTTCTGCCAGGGCCTGCGGCCGGTGTCGGGGAGCGGTTCGTCCACCGTGTAATGCAGCCAGGCATGCCATTCCGCGGGGACGGCGCTCGCCTCATCCGGGCCGGCGAACGCGACCCAACGGCGGGCGCGCTCGCCCGGAGCGGGGGTGCGCTTGTCCACGTAGTAGATGTTCCCGGCGCCGTCGGTTCCGACCCGGCGACCGTGGAGTATGGTGTGCAGCCATGTACCGATGTTCATGGGTGCTATGTATAAGGGCGCCGCGGCGTTTGGTCCATCCTGTTTGGGATCCGGCGCGGGGCTCCCGCATAGGGGCGGCGGCGGTCCCGCTTCCACGGTGCATGGGGATTTGTGCTGGCCGGCAAAGGATTGGCTGGATCGAGCGCCGGCAGGCCAGGCCTTGGCGCGCGGGCCGGCAGACCAGCGGTTGCCTCGGCGGTTTCGGCGCGGGCGCGGCGGGTTGGGGTTTGCTTCACGGTGTATGGGTTTTGTGCGGTCGAGGCGATCGCATGGCGCAGCGACCGGGCCTCGGCCGCGCTGAACGCCATCGCCGTGCGTTCGCGCAGCACGAAGCGCCGTTCCCGCGTGGGCGTGGGCGTGGGCGTGGGCGGGGGCGATGCGGGCGCGCCCCTCGGCCGAGGAGCCGGTGCTGGCCCCGCCGTGCATGCCGCAACGGCCGTTCTTCATCGTCGGCGCTCGGCAGGGCAGCCGGCGCGGGTTTTGGCGCCGTATCGGGGGGCGGCGTTGGGGGTTGCCGTTACGGAAGGAGCCTCACGTTGCAAGGGGGTTTGTGCGCACCGGGGAGAGACGACGGATATATTCATCATACGTTGTTAGAATCCAGGATGGCATTGGCGTCGGGCGCGGTTTTAGGCCGGCGCGCGGACAGGCTCCGGCCCGCCATGACGATGGGGGGACGACCGCACCTGGTTTTCCGGTAACAGGGGCAAAACCGGTGGCAGGCCATTGTCACACAGGGGGCGGTCGGGCCTCATGATCGCCTGTCGCGCCAGCGTGGCGGACAGGTGCTGGGCCTTGGCATAATTGCCCTCCACGTGGTCGCCGTTGAGGCGCTCGACCCGCGGGTCGAGCGCTTCCGGCGTGTTGTCGTCCGCCTCGGGGTCCAGCGGCGTCAAATCGAGCGGGCGTTGCGTGGGTTCGCGCTCCGGCGCTTTGGGTGGCGCGGCCGGCGTCTGTTCGGCGCGCGGCAGCCGCCCGAGAATCCGGCCAACCCGGGCGCGATGGGCCGCTCGGGCCAGGGCCATGGTGGCGGTGTGGAGGCACAACGCGTCAGGCACCGGCATGTCCCGATCCGGGAAATGCATCCCCACGGTGTCGCGAACCTGTTCCAGCAGCGCGACCAGCTCATCGCTCAGGCCGGCTGGCAGGCCCAGGTCGGCCCGCGCCTGCATGAGCGCGCGGGTGAGGCCGGCGACCGAGCGATAGAGGCGCAGCATGGTCAGCAAGGGGAATGCGAGCTGCATGGCGCGTTCGCACGCGTCGCGGAGGGTTGCTTCCATGCCAGGGAAGGTTGGGGTGGCGGGTTGCATGTTTGGCCTCGGGTTGTTGTTCGATGGGAATTTTGATAACATTCAATGTCTGTATATATAACTTTTGGGTGCGCCGTGCCAAGGGAAAAATGGGGCCCCTTGGCGCCGTGACGGGCCTGACCGGGCGCGCCCTTGGGTAAAGCCCGGCGCTATCGCTTTTTAGAGCGTGATCGCCTGAGGTTGACTTCAACCTCGGGCGTGAATCACCCTCTCAAACAAAGGCTTAGACCATGATCCAACGCCGAGATCACATGCAACCTCAAACGATCATGGTCTAAGCCGGGGTTCTTAACCTGGCCAACGAACCAGGCATCTGCTGCCTGTTTCGTTTTCGGCCGAAGCGCGCATGACGGCTTGCGTATGCTTCAACTTTCAATGCTCC
>JANXTL010000012.1 GCA_025352375.1 Acetobacteraceae bacterium
GTTAATCTGCCCAAATCATGGGCAACTGTCGTTCACAAATCACACATCCTGCCCTCGAACCCATCGACCTCGGGGACGGTGTCCGTATCGACACGCCGGTCATCCTGGCGCCGATGTCCGGGGTGACCGATTTGCCGTTCCGCCAGACAGCGAAGCAACTGGGCGCGGGGATGGTGGTGTCGGAGATGATCGCGTCCTGGGCGATGATCCGGGAGAACCGCAAGACCATCGACATGGCGGAAATCGACGGTTTCGGCGGGGTTTCAGCGGTGCAGCTCGCGGGGTGCGATCCGGTGGCGATGGCCGACGCCGCGCGAATCGCGGTCGATAAGGGCGCCCATCTCATTGACATCAATTTCGGTTGCCCGGTGAAGAAGGTCGCGGTCGGGCAGGCTGCCGGCTCCGCTTTGATGCGCGATGAGGTCAACGCGCGCGCGATCCTCGACGCCACCGTGAAGGCCGTGAAGGTGCCGGTAACGCTCAAAATGCGGATGGGCTGGGATCACGATTCGCTCAATGCCCCGAACCTCGCTCGAATCGCCGAGGATGTGGGCATTCGCATGGTCACGGTGCACGGCCGCACCAGGCAGCAGTTTTACACCGGCATCGCCGACTGGCATTTTGTCAGCCGGGTGAAGGCTGCCGTGTCCATACCCGTGATCGTCAACGGCGATATCCTGACCGAGGACGACGCCGCCACCGCCCTGCTTCGATCCGGCGCTGACGGGGTGATGATCGGGCGGGGCTGCTACGGGCGACCATGGTTTCCCGCTCAGGTCGCGCATTTCCTGCGCACCGGGACGAAGCAGGCCGAACCGACGCTGGCGGAGCAGAAAGCCATCCTGCTCTCGCACTACCACGGCATGTTGGGCCGCTTCGGCACCAATGCCGGGGTGCGTTTGGCGCGCAAGCATGTGTCCTGGTATTCGCGCGGCCTGCCCGGGTCGGCGGAATTCCGCGCGACCATGAACCGTTTGCCGGACGCCGAACCGGTGCTGCGGCTGATCGACGATTTCTACGACCGGTTGATCGAGCGCGGCGTGGTGCGCGCGGGCGCCTGGCAGCAGGATAGCGATACAATGGCGGAGGCGGCGTGAGTTTCGCATCCCGCCTGCTGCCCAGTCGCAACCGGGTTCCCGAACTAGCCCCGCTGCACGCGGCGATCCTGAGCGCGATGCCGGTGCCGGTGGTGCTGCTGGATGGGGAAAATCGTTTTAAATACGTAAATCACGCAGCTGAGCAATTCCTGGGCATGTCGGCTGCGAGCTTGTCGCAGGTGCGGCTGACCGACCTCGTGGCTGAGGACAACCCCTTGTTTTTGCTAATCGACCAGGTGCGCCGAACGGAGGCCACGATCTCCGATCACGATCTGACGCTGGAAAGTGCGCGGCTCCATAAGGCCGGCATTACGGTGCAAGGGTCCCCCGTTCCGGAAGAGCCGAACGCCGTCCTGTTGGTGATGCAGGACGCCTCCGCCGCTCGGGCGCTGGACCGGCATCTGGCCTTCCGGGGCGCCGCGCGCAGCGTGACCGGTATGGCGGCGATCCTGGCGCACGAGGTGAAGAACCCGCTGTCGGGCATAAGGGGCGCGGCCCAGCTGCTGGAAGCCAGCGTCGGGCCGGAAGACCGGGAGTTGGCGGAACTCATTCGCGACGAGGCCGACCGCATCCGCGCTTTGGTGGACCGGATGGAGGCGTTCGGGGAAAAACCGATCGTCCGTGCATCCGTCAACATCCATCGTGTGCTGGAGCACGTGCGTAAGTTGGCGCAGACCGGTTTCGCCGAACATGTCCGCTTCCACGAGCATTACGATCCGTCGCTACCCCCGGTTTGGGGCAACCGCGACCAATTGGTCCAGGTTATTTTGAACCTGGTTAAAAATGGGGTCGAGGCGGCCAGCCAAAGCAGCAATCACAAACCAGAAATTACTCTGACGACCGGCTTCCAGCATGGCATGCGACTCGCGATGCCCGGCACGAAGCAACGATTGGATTTGCCGCTTTTTGTTTCGGTGCGCGATAACGGGCCCGGCATTCCGGACGATATCCGGCCGCATCTGTTCGAACCCTTCGTTACCTCCAAAGCCGCTGGCAGCGGCCTGGGGCTGGCGTTGGTCGCCAAGATCGTCGGCGACCATGGCGGTTTGATCGAAGTCGACAGCCGGCCTGGGCGTACCGATTTTCGCCTGCATTTGCCGGTCGTTACGGAAAAGGACGCCGACCAGTGACCTTGCCGACCATTCTGATTGCCGACGACGACCGCTCCATCCGCACTGTTCTGACCCAGGCCTTGGGTCGGGCCGGTTACCAGGTGCGCAGCTCCTCCAACGCCGCCGGGCTTTGGCGTTGGGTGGAGGAAGGGGAGGGCGATCTGGTCATCACCGATGTGGTGATGCCGGACGAAAACGGGTTGGACCTTATTCCCCGCATCAAGCGTGTGCGCCCCGATCTGCGCATTATCGTCATGAGCGCGCAGTCCACCCTGATGACCGCGGTGAAAGCGGCGCAGCGCGGAGCGTTCGAATACCTGCCCAAGCCATTCGACCTGACCGAACTGTTGGCCGTGGTCGCGCGGGCGCTGGCGGCGCCGTCCGAACCCAGTGCCACCGCGTCCGAACCTCGCGATTCCGATGAGCGTCTGCCGCTGATCGGCCGCAGCGCCGCGATGCAGGAAATTTATCGCACGATCGCCCGCCTCACGACGGCCGATCTGACGGTGATGATCAACGGCGAATCCGGCACAGGCAAGGAACTGGTCGCGCGGGCGCTGCACGACTACGGCAAACGCCGAGCGGGCCCATTCGTGCCCATCAACATGGCGGCGATCCCGCGCGAGCTGATCGAAAGCGAGCTGTTCGGCCATGAGCGTGGCGCGTTCACCGGCGCCACCAACCGGTCGCAAGGCCGGTTCGAGCAGGCCAACGGCGGCACCTTGTTCCTGGACGAAATCGGCGATATGCCGCCGGAAGCACAAACTCGCCTGCTGCGCGTCTTGCAGGAAGGCGAGTTCACCAGCGTCGGCGGGCGCCAGCCAATCAAGGCCAATGTCCGCATCATCGCCGCCACCCATCGCGACCTGCGCAATGCCATCCGCCAGGGTCAGTTCCGCGAAGACCTGTTCTATCGCCTGAACGTGGTTCCCATCCGCCTGCCGCCGCTGCGCGAACGGGCCGAGGATGTTCCGTTGCTGGCGCGCCACTTCCTCGACCGAGCCCGCGACGACGGGCTGCCCTCGAAAATGCTCGACACCGGCGCCATCGACCGGCTGAAACAGCACAACTGGCCGGGCAACGTGCGAGAGCTGGAAAACGTCATGCGGCGCTTGGCCGCGCTCTGCCCGGATGAGACGATCTCGGCCGAGATCATCGCCGCCGAACTGACTGAACCGGAAGCGCCGGCAACGGTGGTGATGGGCGGTGCCGCCCCCGCCGGTCCCGAACCGCTGGTCGTGGCGGTGGAGCGCCACATCAAGGAGTTCCTGGCCGCGCACAACGACGGCATCGGCGTGACCGACATCTACGATCGGATCATCGCAGAGGTCGAACGCCCGCTGATCCGTATGACCCTCTCCGCCACCCGCGGCAATCAAATCAAAGCCGCCGCCATGCTTGGCCTCAACCGCAACACGCTGCGTAAAAAGATTCGCGACCTGGATATTCCGGTCGTCCGGGGCCTTATGTGACTGAGATGGAAAACCTCCGTCATGGTTGCGTCTGACCCGCCCCAGTACCGCAGGAGATGGCCGGGTCAAAACCGACCATGACGGCAAGACGATGAATGCCTCCCCACCGCTCGAAACATTGACACGGCCGCGGAATACGGCCCAGACGTCTCGGCGCGCATGGCTGGTTCGTGCCGCGGACGCAGCCGTTGGCAAGATCGCGATCCTGATTCTGGCCGCGCTCGCGCTCGCGGTCGGATTGGCGACGTTTATCGTCCTGGCACGCGGTTCGCCGTTCGGGTTGCAGCCGGGCGTCGGCCTGACGCTGTTGATGGCCAATCTGTCGCTGTTGCTGTTGCTGGCTGCTATTCTCGCGGTGAGGCTGACGCGTGTGTGGGTGGAGCGGCGGCGCGGCTCCGCCGGTTCGCAGCTGCATGTCCGGCTGGTCATGCTGTTCAGCGGCGTCGCCGTGGCCCCGACGATCGTCGTGGGATGCTTCGCGGTGGCGTTCTTCCACTATGGCATCCAGTCCTGGTTCAATGACCCCGTGCGGACGGCGCTGACGGAGTCCTTGCAGGTTTCCCGAGCGTATTTGGAGGAACATCGCAACAACATCCGGTCGGTCGCGCTGGAGATGTCGAACGACCTGAGCCGTGCCGGCCGGTTTTTCTCCGGCGATCCCAATGCGTTCGCGGAGGTGCTGGATACCCAGACCTCCCTGCGCGGACTGACCGAGGCGGTGATCTATGAGCCCGTGACGGGTCAGATCGTGCTCGCCGACGGGCTGTTCGGCGGTATGGGACTGACAGCGCCCCCCGCATCGGTGACCCAGCAGGCGCTGAATTCCGAGGTTGTGGTGGTCAATTCCGCCGACGGCACGCTGGTTCGCGCGGTGGTGAGGCTGGAGTCGACGCCGCCGTTGATTTTGGCGATCGGGCGCCCGATCGACCGCTCGATCCTCGGTTATCTGCAACGGACCGAAGAGGCGTTCCAAACCTATCAGCAGCTCGACGAAAACCGGTCCTGGCTGCAGGTCGCCTTTGCCTGGATTTACGCCATCGTGGCGCTGCTCGTGCTCCTCGCGGCCGGGCTCATCGGCCTTGTTATGGCTAACCAGATCGCACGCCCCGTCGGCACGCTGATCAACGCCGCCGAACGGGTGCGCAGCGGCGACCTGAC
Source organism: Acetobacteraceae bacterium (assembly GCA_025352375.1). GTDB lineage: Bacteria > Pseudomonadota > Alphaproteobacteria > Acetobacterales > Acetobacteraceae > Rhodopila. The sequence continues at coordinate 4,840 of JANXTL010000012.1, forward strand.
GGTTCGGGTCGAGGAGATCGCCAGCGGCGACGAACTGGCCGGTTTGTCGCGCGCCTTCAACCGCATGACCGGGCAGCTCGCCGCGCAGCGGACCGAGCTGATGGATGCTTATAGCCAAATCGATGAGCGCCGGCGCTTTACCGAGACGGTGCTTTCGGGCGTATCCGCCGGCGTGATTGGCCTGGATGCGGCAGGGCGGGTGGAATTACCCAATCGAGCGGCGCACGAGCTTCTGGGTCTGGATCTGCTGGCCGCGATCGGCCAACCGCTGGCCGAGGCTGTTCCCGAATTCTCTGCGCTGTTGCGGGGTGCCGAAGCGGCGCCGGAGCGTGCGCGCACCGCCGAAGTTCAAATCGGGCCGTTGTCGCGGCGCCGTACCCTGCTGGTGCGCATCGGTGCGGAACTATCGGCCGGGCGCACCGATGGTTTCGTGGTGACCTTCGACGACATCACCGAATTGCAGTCGGCGCAGCGCAAGGCCGCCTGGGCGGACGTGGCGCGCCGTATCGCACACGAAATAAAAAATCCTCTCACGCCGATCCAGCTTTCGGCGGAGCGGCTGAAGCGGCGGTTCACCAGGGAAATCCAGTCCGACCCCGACACCTTCGCGCAATGCGCCGATACTATCATCCGCCATGTCGGCGACATCGGACGGATGGTCGACGAGTTCTCGGCCTTCGCCCGCATGCCGCAGCCGGTTATCAAGCCGGAGGATCTGGGGATGATCGCGCGCGAGGCCCTCGTGCTGCAAAAGACGGCTCGCCCGCAGATAACCTGGACGACCCATATCCCCGACCGCGGGCCGGTGGCACCCTGCGACCGCCGCATGCTGCGACAGGCGCTGACCAATCTTCTGCAGAACGCGGCCGATGCCGTCGCGATGCGGGAAGGGGCGTCCCATATCGGACTGACCGTCGACGCGACCGATCGTGACGTGCGCCTGACAATAGAAGATGACGGAATCGGTTTACCCAGGGATGATCGCGAGCGGCTGACGGAACCCTATGTGACGCACAAGCCGAAGGGCACCGGTTTGGGATTGGCGATCGTGAAGAAAATCATGGAAGATCACGGCGGCTCCCTGATTCTGGACGACAACCCGTCGGGGCCGGGCGCGGTGACCTGCCTGATACTGCCGATAACGCCCCTGATCGCTCCCCTGGGGGCCTCAACGGATCGAGACGAAGCATCGCATGGCGCATGACATCCTGATCATCGACGACGAGCCGGACATCCGGTTGTTGATCGAAGGCATCCTGAGCGACGAAGGCTACGAAACCCGTGGTGCTGGTGACTCCGACGCCGCGCTGCTGGCATTCCGGACCCGCCGCCCTTCGCTGGTGATCCAAGATGTGTGGCTCCAGGGGTCCCGTATGGATGGGATCGGGTTGCTCAAGAGCTTCCACAGCGAGGAACCGCACGTCCCCGTCGTGCTGATCTCGGGCCATGGCACGATCGAGATCGCGGTGGGTGCCATTCAGCAGGGTGCCTACGACTTCATCGAGAAACCCTTCCAGTCCGACCGGCTTCTGCTCATCATCCGCCGCGCGCTGGAAGCCGCCGCGATGGCTCGGGAAAATGCCGAGCTGCGGCTGCGCGCGGGACCGGAGGCCACCCTGACCGGGGATTCTCCGGCCATGACGAACCTGCGGGGCGCTGTGGAACGGGTGGCGCCCACCGGTTCCCGCGTGCTGATCCATGGCCCAGCGGGATCGGGCAAGGATGTTGTCGCGCGTATGATTCACACGCGCTCGCGTCGCGCGGATGGGCCATTCATCGCGCTGAACTGCGCGACTTTGAACCCGGCGCGGTTCGAGGAAGAATTGTTCGGCATGGAAGCCGGCGCCGACCCGGTCGCGCATCCGCGCCGAGCCGGCGTGCTGGAGCGGGCCCATGGCGGCACCCTGCTGCTGGACGAGGTGTCCGACATGCCGCTGGAAACCCAGGGCAAGATCGTTCGGGCGCTACAGGACCAGACCTTTGAGCGATTGGGTGGATCGGCTCGGGTCAAGGTGGACGTGCGGGTGTTGTCGGCCACCAATAAGGATTTGCAGGCGGAAATCGCCGCCGGCCGCTTCCGCGAAGACCTGTTTTACCGCCTGTCCGTCGTGCCGATGAAAGTACCGGCACTGAAGGAACGCCGGGAGGACGTGCCTGTTCTCGCGCGGTATTTTATCGCCCGCTCGGCCGAAAGCTCCGGGATGCCAGAGCGTGAGCTGTCGGCAGACGCGCTGGCAGCGCTGCAGGCGTACGATTGGCCGGGCAACGTGCGGCAGCTGCGCAACTTGATGGACTGGCTGCTCATCATGGCGCCTGGCGGTGGGGCGGACCCCATTCGGGCCGAGATGCTGCCGCCGGAGATTGGCTCCCGCGCGCCGGTGCAATTGAACGCCGACCCCGGGTCCGACATCATGGCCCTGCCGCTGCGGGAAGCGCGCGATTTGTTTGAGACCCAGTATTTGCAGGCCCAACTGGTGCGATTCGGGGGGAATATTTCACGGACTGCGCAGTTCGTGGGGATGGAACGCAGCGCACTGCACCGGAAACTGAAGCAGCTGGGCGTGCATTCGGATGAGCGGGTCGCGGGGTAGCGCTTCCCGTCGCGAGGCGCTAGCATGCTAGCGTCTGCGTGGGAGGAACTGGCTCGTGGCTACTTTGGTCATCCGCAATGTCGAGGACGATCTGCATGTCCGGCTGAAGTCGCAGGCCGCTGCACACCGCCGCTCCATGGAAGAGGAGGCGCGTATTCTTCTGCGCCAGGGGCTGTCGAGCGGAGCCGCCGCTCCGTCGGGCGGCTTTGGGCAGGCGATGCGGGCGGTTTTTGAGCCGTTGGGCGGACTCCACCTGCCCGCTACCTCCAACGAACTTCCAGGCGAGCCACCCGATTTCTCCGGCCCCGAATGGGAAGCCGAAAGGTGATCGTGCTCGACACCAATGTGATTTCCGAACTTGCCCGCCCGCACGCGGCACCTGCCGTCGTGGCGTGGGCCGATGCCCAGCGACAGGAAGACCTGTTCGCGACGGCGATCAGCGAGGCGGAAATGCTGTACGGGGTTGGCTTGCTGCCAGTGGGCCGGCGTCGGGACGACCTTCGGCGCGCCGTTCAAATCGTCTTTTCATCGCTGCTCGCCGGCCGTGTGTTGCCATTCGAGCGTGCCGCTGCGGCCTGTTTCGGAGACTGGGCGGCCGAGCGTCGTTTGGCGGGCAAACCCGTGGGGATGGCGGATTTGCAGATCGCCGCTATTGCGCGGTGGAGAAATGCGGCGGCAATCGCGACACGCAATACCAAGGATTTCGAGGGATGCGGCGTTCGACTGGTCGATCCCTGGGTTTATGGCGGGTGATAGGTGGTGGGCAGCGCGCTCAGGCGGCGCGTAGAGTTGGGATCGTTTTAACAATTTCGGCCAAGTCTCGTTGGGCCTGCCACAGGTCGTGCGCGGTTTGCATACCTAGCCACAGATCCGCGCCGTTGCCGCAGAATTTGCCCAGGCGCACGGCCATTTCAGGGGAGACGGAAGATTTCTCCGACAAGATGGCGTGGAGGGTTTGGCGGGAGACGCCGAGCTTTTTCGCGGCAGCGGTTACGGTCAGGCGCAGGGCGGGGAGCACGTCCTCTCGGAGGAGTTCGCCGGGGTGGCTGGGCCGCCAGGCAGCCGGAGATTTGACGGGGTGTTCGGGCATGGTGTTGGGGCTTTGCGAGATGTTTCTATCTTGATGCCTTACATCTAGGACATTACTTGGTATCAGTCAATAGGTGCTTGACATATTGTCCTATATGGCTTTACATAGGTTCCTATGATCCGAAGCTTTCAAAGCCGTCCGCTGTCCACATTATGGCATCGTGCGGATGCATCCAAGATTGATGCCAATTTTATTGCGCGCCTGAAACGTCGACTCGATGCCCTGCATGCCGCCCGCAAACCGGATGACATGAACGTCCCTGGATTTAACTTCCACAAGCTTCAAGGAAAACCCCAACGCTACACCGTCCACGTGAATGGACCGTGGCGTCTCACGTTCGAGTGGGACGGTGACGACGCGGTGCGGGTCGATCTGGAACAGTACCACTGAGGTCCGTTATCCTTTACGCCCCGAACGTAAACTTACGCCCCGTCCTACAGAGGAAAGGAACGATCCGGTGGCGGCGGGGGATTGCAGGAAGCCACGGCAGTTTTTACTTCACGAAGGTGACCGTTGCCGTCCCCAGCCCCTCGAACGTGACGGAGCACGTGTCGCCCGGTTTGAGGTAATCGAGGCCGGTATACGATCCGCAGGTCACGAGCTGGCCGGCGCGCACGCCGCCCTTGGAGCGCCACATGTTGGCCATCTCGACGGCCACCGCCAGGGGATCGCCGATCGGGTGGCCGCCGGCTTTGGCTTTGAAGGGGGCGCCGTTGATGGTCATGGTGACCTGGATGGTCTCCAGGTTGAGCGACCGCCAGCCCGTGTTCGGCGCGGCGCAGACCAGGCCGCCGTTCATGATGGAGTCCGCCAGTTTCTCGAGGTTGGACAGCGGCTTGGCGATGTCGAAGCGGCTGTGCACGACCTCGATCGCGGCGAAGGCGTCTACCACGGCCGCGACTTCTTCGCGCGTGTAGGGGACGGGGCGGTCCGGCAGGTTGGCGCGGTAGACGAAGGCGACCTCACCCTCCACGCCGCATTGCGGGGCTTCCGACACCGGCAGGTCGCAGGGGGATGGGTGGATCGTACCCGCATAGAGGATGCCGCGGTTGGGCTGCTGCCCGGGGGGGCACATGGCCTTGAAGCCGCCGACCAGTTTTCCCAGCGCCTTGCTGGTGGCGTCCTGGATGGCGTGGCCCTCGTCGATCGTTTTGGGTTGTAGCGCCTCCGGCAAGCCTTGCAGCGGCACCATGTCGCGGCGGGCTTGCACCAGCAGCGCGGCGGCTTTGTCGATCCGATGTTGGTCCATGGTTGGGCGTTCCCCGTTTGCGATGCGGCAATCTGCCATGGGGACCGGCCGTTGGCCTAGCCCCGGAGGAAGGCGTCCGTTTCCTCGGCCCAGGGCAGGCTGCCCTGGCTACCCGCCTTCATGCAGCACAGCGCGGCGCCGGCCGTTGCCCTTTGCAGTGCGTCGGTCAGCGATTGGCCCCGGTCCAGGCCGGCGGCGAGCACGCCGACGAAACAATCTCCGGCGGCGGTGGTGTCGGTGGGGGTGATTTGTCGCGCTGGAATGTGTTGGACGCCTTGGCCAGTCGCAACTTCCAGGCCGTTTTCGCCGAGGGTGCGGATGACGGTGACGCCGAGCGTTTGTTGCAGGGCCCGCGCTGTCGGCGGACATTTAAAATGCGCCGCTAGCCAATCGCCCTCGGTTTCGTTGACGGTCAGGATGTCCAAGGCTTTCAGGGCCTCGATGGGGAGAGCGGCGGCCGGGGCGAGGTTCAGGATGACCTTTGCGCCCCTCGCTTTCGCGCGGTGGATCAGGGCGGCGGTTTGATCGGCCGAGACCTCCATTTGCAGGACGACGATCGTTTCGGGGGTTAGGAGCGCGTCCTCGATTTGCGACGCTTGCGTCAGCAGGTTGGCGCCCGACCCGACGGCGATGGCGTTGTGGCCGCTTGGATCGACCATGACCGAGGCGGCGGCGGTGGGGGCGTCTGTCTCCACGACCCGGCTGAGGTCGACCCGCGCATCGTGCAACAACGCCAGCGCGTCTTTGGCCAGCGCATCCCGCCCCACCGCCCCGGCCATAATCACGCGCGCGCCGTCCCGCGCAGCCGCGACCGCCTGGTTGGCGCCTTTGCCGCCGGGCTCAATCCGGGCGGCGGGGCAAAGGACGGTGTCCCCGGACGTGGGAAGGCGGGGGAGGGCGAAGATGAGGTCGATGTTGATGGAGCCGAAGACGACGATCATGCGATGGCCTCGAACGCGGCCTGCTCGATCGTCGCGGGCGATTTGTCGAAGGCGTTGATCAGGTTGAGCGCGGCCTGGTCGGGCTTGTTGCGGCCTTGCTCCCAGTTGCGCAATGTATCGATGTCGATGCCAAGCATGGAGAATTCGCGTTGCGACAGGCCGTGACGGGCGCGGACGTCCGGGATCAGGCCGGGATCGAGCGGGCGGCGGCGGTTGGTGTGGACGTTCATTCGGGCGGGGTCGGCGGCCAGTGCCGGGATATCGGCGTCCTCATTGATTTCGCAGACGGCCAGCCGCGCCTCGGCCAGCCGCGCCTCGGCCAGCCGGTCGATCAGCGTGTGGGCAGCGCGCAGCGTCAGTCCCGCGGTTCGGAGGCGTGTGACCACCGAGATCGGTTGATCGAGCGGCCCTTTCAAGCGCAGTACCAGCGTGACCAGCTCACCGGAAAACGAGGGGGGCAGGTCCATGGTATTTCGTCCGCCGCCCTGGATATGCATGCCGCGCAGGGTCGCGGTTCGACTGGTCATGTAGAGGAACGCCAGGACGTCGATCATTGCGTTCCCATTCGACAAGCGGGCAGCGACGAGGTCGTCCGGCGTGATTTCCAGGTCCACGACGCGTCACGGCATGGGCGGTTCCTTGGTGGGCTCCATCTTATACGCAGTCCGCGTAGAGTATGTCAACGCGGTGGGCTTGCTGTGTTCGGAGAATCGCTGTCCAGACAGGCCGGCATAAGAAGCTTATCGCCCGCCATACCGATCGCAGAAACGGCGGGACTGGGCGGTCAGGCAGACGGCCTCGGCGCCATCGCCGCCATGCGGCGCAGGATCTCGGTTTTCGCGGCTTCGTGCGGCCTGTGTGTCATTCTTATATCGCCACAATCTCGGTAATAGGCAGCCAGCACGTCCAGCGCATAGGCAGGCTTATCGGCGGTATATTTAAGCATCACATACCAATCGCCGAGCCGTGCGACGCTCTGGTCCCACGCACCGTAACGGTCGATCAGGCAACGGCGATGCACGATCGTGCTTGTATCGATGAAATTGTCGCGCAGGAGTTCTTCCCGATCGAACGGGCGCCACAAAATGCAAGTCCCGGCGAGACCGTGCGCATCGGTAACCAAGGCCCCATACAGCACGTCTACGTCATTGCGGGTTGCTAAGAAATCGACGGCGCAAGCGAGGAAATCCGGATACCAGAGATTATCGTCATCGAGATAGGCAATCAGCGGCGCCCTGGTTTCGGCGATGCCGCGGTTGCGGGCGTTGTTGCTGCCGGCATTTTCCTGCCAGACAAAGCGGATGCGCGGATCGCTCAGAAAGGGCGCGACAGCGGCCGCCGTCTCCGGGCCACTGCCGTCGCCGACGATTACGAGTTCCCAGTGCGCGAAGGATTGCTGCTGAATGCTCCCGATGGCCTCGGGGATGAAGCGCGGGCGGTTGAAGGTGGGCATGATGACGGCGACAACCGGTGCGGCGAGCGCGGCAACGGCGGCGGCGGCCCCGGGCGGGCGGGCAGTGGCGGTTCCGGTCAGGAGCCGTTCGAGGACCTGGATTTGGGCATGCAGGGCGGCTGAATTCGCATGCAGCGCTTCGATCTGGTTGCGCAAACTATCGATGTACCCGCCCTTCGCGCCGAGTGCTCGGGCAATCAGGTTCCCGATCCCGATGCGAAGCTTGTACACAAGCAAGCTCAGGGCCGGCTATGACGGTTATGAGTGTCCAGCACCCCCATCAACTCCCCCCACTCCCGCTTGCTTAGCCCGCTGTCCGGCTGGGCTACCGGCCCGCCGCCGAGCATCCGCTTCACCACCGCCAGCATTTGCGCCGACAGGGTGACGGCGCCGAGGCGGTAGTCGCGGAAGGCTTGGCACGCCAACGGCACCCAGGCTTCGACCGTGCGCAGCATTTCCTCGGCGTAGACGCGGATTTCGTATTGGGCATGGGCGTCGGCGCGCAGCGACAGGAAGTGCAGCAGATTGTGCAGGTCGGTTTTCCAGTACCACTGCGTGTAGGTGTTCAGCGTCAGGTTCATGCGCGCCAGTTCGCGCGCGAGGCCTGGGCGGTCGGCATCGCGGGGGGCGCCGGTTTCGTCCTCATTCAGCATTTCGGCGTAGTGGTCGTAGGTCTGCATGGCGTCGCCGCGCAGGATGTCCAGCACGCGGGCGGCGTCCTCGCCCTCCAGCACCGCGCCTCGGCCCTGGCGGTTCACCACCGACTGGGCGGCCAGGTTCTCGGGGGAGGGGATATAGAACTCGCGATCCAGGATCGAATACCGCGCCGAGTATTCGTTCACGTTTGCCGTCCGGTGGCGGATCCACTGCCGCGCCACGAAAATCGGCAGCTTGACGTGGTATTTGATCTCGCACATCTCGAAGGGGGTGGAGTGCCGGTGCCGCATCAGATAACGGATGAGCCCCGCATCCTCCTGCACCCGCCTGGTGCCGCGGCCGTAGGACACGCGTGCGGCCTGCACGATGGCGGCGTCGTCGCCCATGTAATCGATCACACGAACAAAACCGTGATCCAGCACGGGTATGGCCTCGTACAGCATGGCCTCCAGTGCCGGTACGGTGGGGCGGCGGGTTTCCGCGGCGGCGGCCCGCGCGGCGGCGATTTCAGCGCTCTGCTGCTCATTCAGGGTCATGCCCCCGATTACCCTTTCCAAGGGCGTTGGGACACCCTATATCTCGCTGGTCAGCTTGCTGACTATGGCGATAAACGGTTCGTGGAATAAGCGTTGTGGACCCGGGGGCAGTGCCCGGCGCCTCCACCATCTCTCCCCGTTGTTATCCGGGGCCATGGGGGCGACACAGGTTCGACACGCGTGGTAAAGACGTATCTTTTGCTCGGCATTGTACCGCCGTTATCGGGCTACTCTACAAATGCCAATGATAACCATGAGGCATTCGCGGTCGCAGCCTAAACAGCTGAGACACGCGCGGTTCGGGGGGGCACCGGGCAACAGAAGCCCCCCCAATTATTCTTGGTTCTGCCGGTTTGTTCGCTCGCGTGATCCAGACAAGCGGTCATTCCACTGCGTCATCACCGCGCCCACCACGCCGCCGGATCGCCGCCCAGACGCGGTGTCGGCAGGGCCCAGCGGCACGGCGTCTCCGACATGGCCAACACCGGACCCAACGTCAGAAGATCGCCGTACGAGGACGTTTCCTGAACCGACAGGCGCGCCAGATCGGCATCCGGCAGGGCTCCGGGCGCGG
>JANXTL010000034.1 GCA_025352375.1 Acetobacteraceae bacterium
GGGGCGGGTGCCGGTTTGGCCGGGGGGCGGTGGTGCGGTTGCAATGCGACGCGCGGCGGCCAGGCGAACCGCAAATTGTGCCCCCTGGCGGCGCGGGCGAGCAGATAGTCCCGCAGGGCGAGCGCGCGGAGGAGGCCGCGCTGCATGCGTTGCAGGATGGTTGGCAGATGGTATGTGCCGAAAACGGCGGCGGGGGTGGCGAATTCCGGGGCGGCGACGCGGGTTGTGGCGGTCGCGGTGAAGTGGCGGGCGTGGGCGATGAGGGCGGCGAGGACGTGGAGAACAGCCCCGATGCGCCCCGGGATCGGGCGGGGTTTGGTGGGCGTGTGTTTGGGTGGGGCTGTCTGGGTCACGGGCATGGTGGTAGCAGACCTTTCGGAACAAAGCAAGAACTTTGTGATCGGATTCCCAATTACGTACTAAACAAAGCAGTTTTATTCCTGTCCATGTGGAAGGCAACGCGCTATACGAACCGCCCTTAGACCATGATCGTTTGAGGTCGCACGCGATCTCGGCGTTGGATCATGGTCTAAGCCTTTGTTTGAGAGGGTGATTCACGCCCGAGGTTGAAGTCAACCTCAGGCGATCACGCTCTAATCTGACGAAGTTGGAGGGCTCCAAAGGCTCAATGAAGGGAAAGCTCAAGCGAGCCGGGTGGAATGACGAGTTCCTGGGCCGCCTCTTGGCCCAATTTGCTAAAAGTCATATGCAATAGCCCTGCGCCAAACGCAATTTAACCTTGAACTGCGGCGGGCGCTCGGCTACCAGACGGTTGTAGGAAGTATCCAACGTGACTTGCTTGGCCGCGCGTTCGGCAAGCACCGTGGCCACCCGGCGGCAGAAAACCGCGGTTGCCGGCCACAGCTTCCACCCGTCAGAGCCGCCCCAAGGGAAATCCCCGTGGGCGGCTCTTTCGATTCAGGGCATTTGGATGCCGAACCGCCGCAGGGTTCGGGCGCTGAAAGTCCCGTTTGCCACCCATTTGCGAGAATAAGCCACGACGTCGGCCAACTGCAACAACCGGGACGCCGCCGAGTCAAGCCGGGCAATTCGGTTCACCGCGCGGAACCGGCCGTCGAGGCGTTGGGCCAGCGCGATTTCCGCGTCGAACGCCGGATGGTCGTTGTGGTGGTTGGCGTCGATGATCAGATCGACGTTGCCGATGGTTTCGCGCCCGAGCACGTCGGTTTGGAAGCGTTTCAGGCCGATTTTGACAACCTCAATGACTGCCTTGGCGTAAAGCACGGGCGCATCTCCACCACGCGGTGTAATCTGTAAGTTTATCATAACGACGGTGCTCGCGGGCAGAACCGAGCGGAATCGCGCCATCAAGCTTTGTAGGTACGTGTCGTCCAGTCCGACGGCGTGTATCTCATTGGCATTGGGTTCCAGAGCGTCGCTAAAACACTTGTCGATACGCCCGGCGTCGCGCGCGAAAGCCAGCACGCCGCCCAGATGCAATGGGCCGGCACCGGCCGTCCCATGCTCGTCGATGAAGCATAGGACCTTCTTGTTGAGCTTAACCGCCACCTATCCCCGCCCAGGCGTCCGATGCCGAAACGCCAGGGCCTCCGCCACATGGACGCGACCGACCACAGCCGCGCCCGCCAGATCGGCGATGGTGCGGGCGACACGCATAATCCGGGTGTAGCCGCGGGGCGATAGGCGCAATTTGTCCATCGCTTGCTCCAGCAGCTTGAGTGCCTCCGGCGCCAGCACGATGTCCTTGGTGTCGGCCTCGGCATTGCTGACCGGTCCGTCCGCGCCATACCGGGCGATTTGCAAAGCCCGAGCACGAGCGACCCGTTCGGCGATGGCGGACGACGGCTCGCCGGCTGGGGCGTGCGCCATATCGGCGGCGGTCGCCGGTTGCACGGCGACGGTCAGGTCGATGCGGTCGATCACCGGGCCGCTGATGCGATTCTGATAATCCTCGCCGCAGCGGGGCGCGCGGCCGCACTCGCGCGACCCATCGCCCAAATAGCCGCAGCGACAGGGATTCATCGCCGCCACCAACTGAAACCGTGCGGGGTACGTTATATGAGCAGACGCTCGGGATACCGTCGTGCGGCCGGACTCCATGGGCTGGCGCAACGCCTCCAGCGCCTGACGGGGAAACTCCGGAAGTTCGTCGAGGAACAACACACCCCGGTGTGCCAGCGACACTTCGCCTGGTTTCGCTCGCTGTCCGCCTCCGGTCAGCGCCGCCTGCGACGCCGAGTGGTGCGGTTCGCGGAACGGCGGCCGCATTACCAGCCGCCCTCCATCCAATAGCCCGGCAACGCTGTGAATCATGCTGACTTCCAGCGCCGCCCCGGGGGCGAGGTCCGGCAGCAAGCCAGGCACCCGCGCGGCGAGCATGGATTTGCCAGCGCCCGGGGGGCCAATAAGGAGAAGATTGTGACCGCCGGCGGCGGCGATCTCCACCGCACGCTTCGCACTTTCCATGCCCTTGACGTCGCGCATGTCGGGGCTGCGCGTCGCCTCGGCGACACCGGCCGGTTCCGGTGGGCTGAGCACCTGCGTGCCACGAAAATGGTTGATCAGCGACAGCAAGTCGCGCGGTGCCAATACCTCGATCCGGCCAGCCCAGGCAGCCTCCCCGCCTTGGGAGGCGGGGCAGATCAGGCCCAGATCGCGAGCCGAGGCCGCGATCGCCGCCGGCAAGATGCCAGCAACCGCACACAGACTGCCATCCAACGAAAGCTCCCCAAGAGCCGCGTATCGTTCGATCTCATCGCGGGGCAGCACATTCATCGCGGCGAGGATCGCCAGCGCCAGCGGCAGATCGAAGTGCGATCCCTCCTTCAACAGATCGGCGGGCCGGAGGTTGATCAACACCCTCCGAGCCGGGAGAGAAAGGCCGATGGCGGCAAATGCCGCTCGGACGCGCTCCTTTGCTTCGAAGACCGCCTTGTCGGGAAGGCCGACCAGCATGAGGGCCGGGGTGCCGGGGGTTACCTGCACCTGTACTTCGACCGGAATGGCGTCGATGCCGGAGAACGCGAACGTATTCACTCGGACGATGCCGATATTGGGGGATATTTTGTTCATGGCCGCGAGTGTGACGGCCAAAGGTAAATAAAGTGGTAACGCCGGGCGATTTTTTGACGATTCCTGAAAGAAATCCGATGTTGGGGATGGGTTAGCACACAGGAGTACGCGGAATGGCCGAACGGCGCCTCGGGATCATCTTGCACGGCGCCACGGGGCGCATGGGCACGACGCAGCATTTGCGCAACCTGCTGGATATAAAGCGGGAGGGCGGATTGCCCCTCGCCAACGGCGACCGGCTGATTCCGGACGTGCAGATCGCCGGCCGCGACGCCGGCAAGCTGGAAGCGCTGGCGCAAGCCAGCGGCGGTATCCGCTGGACCGCCGATCTCGACGCCTCGCTGGCCGATCCCGCCAATGACATCTTCTTCGATTGCGCCATAACCGGTTACCGGGCACCGAATGCCCGCAAGGCTATCGCCGCCGGCAAGCACATCTATTTAGAGAAACCCATCGCGCCGTCGCTGGACGAGGCGATGGAGCTGGTGCGGCTCGCGACCGAAGCCGGTGTCAAACACGGCGTCATCCAGGACAAGGTGCATTTGCCCGGGTTGATGAAGCTGCGGATGCTGCGCGACGCCGGGTTCTTCGGCCGCATTCTGTCGGTGAAGGTCGAGTTCGGATGGTGGGTGTTCGACGGGTTCTACCAGCCGTCGCAGCGTTCGAGCTGGAACTACCGAAAAGACCAGGGCGGCGGCATGGTCCTCGATATGTATGCACACTTCCGCTACATACTCGACCGCGTCGTCGCGCCGGTAACGCGGGTTGTATGCCGCACCGCGATCCACACGCCAAAGCGGGCGGATGAACACGGCAATCCCTATACCGTGGATGCCGACGATGCCGCCTACGCCCTCATGGAGCTTGAAGGCGGTATCATTGCAACCGTTACCAGTTCCTGGTCCGGCCGGTTGCGGCGCGACGATATGTTGCAGCTACACATTGACGGCACACATGGTTCGGCCGTGGCGGGCTTGCACGACTGCCGCACGCAAGCCCTTGTGAATACGCCGAAGCCGCCATGGAACGCGGACGCGCGCCAGCCCATGAATTTCTACACACAATGGCAGGATGTGCCCGACAATCTGGCCTACCGGCCAAGCTTCCGCGCCTGCTGGGAGGACTTCCTGCGGCATGTCGCGGATGACGCACCGTTTGTTCCGTCGCTGTTGGAAGGGGCGAAAGCCGTGCAACTGGCCGAACTTGCATACAAGAGCAATCAGGAAGGACGGTGGATCGACCTGCCAACACTCACCTCGTGAGGAATATCGAGGAAAAGTGATGATTCAAGCGAATTAAACACGGATAAATATTGACAAATGCCCAGGGCAAAGCGTTATATAAAAAACCTTAATTATATCATTTTTTGGAGTTTCCTGTGTGTACAATCGTATCGAAGGATCGTTTGCTGACGTTCGCAGTTCAGATCGTTAGTGACTATGTCCGCCATAACAATATGCTATCCGAAGTACTGCCTAGCCTGATCGAGAATGTATACGACACTTTAGCGAGTATTGCGCCGTCGGACACAACCGGTGGGCATGATTCGCCAGCACACCACACAGCACACGACCATGTCCACTCGAACTCTGCCACGCATTCGGACACCGCGAACGACGACTTCCTGGTATGCCTGGAAGACGGCCTGACCATGAAAATGCTGAAGCGTCACCTGCTGACCGTGCATGGACTGACGCCGGACGAATACCGCGCCAAATGGGGCCTGCCCAACGACTACCCGATGGTGACGGCGACTTACGCGAAATTACGGTCGAGCCTTGCCAAGGAAAGTGGCCTTGGCCTTCGCCCAGAGGCTCGACCCAAACGCCGTCGCGTCTAGTTCCCCAGCGCCGCGGCGAGCTGGCCGGCCAACCTGCTCCATTCCCCTGGAGCGGGTTGGCGGTACAAACATGCAGTCGGATACCACGGGCTATCGCATCGGTGGCGCAGCCAGCGCCATTCCGCGACATGCGGAAGCATGATCCAGACCGGTTTCCCCAATGCCCCCGCCACGTGTGCCACAGACGTGTCAATCGTGATCACCAGGTCCAACGCCTCAATCAGCGCAGCAGTTTCCGCGAAATCCGTCAAAGATGCGCGGTGATCCCTGACACGCCCGTCAGCCCGCAAAAACGCCAAATCATCATCGCCGATTTCTTTTTGCAGCGCGTGAAAAACCACGTTCGGACATTCCAATAACGGAAGCAGCTGAGGCAAATTGGCCGAGCGCGTTACGCCAGGGTTCGTGCTGGACCACGCCAGGCCGATTTGCCGCATCGGCCCACGATCCAGACGCGACTTCCAAACGGCCACCCGATCCGGGTCGGCCTGAAGATAGGGTACTTTGTCCGGAATGGTCGTAACGGTCGTGCCAAATGCCAGCGGCAGGCTCAGCAACTGCGTCACAATATCGTAAGCTGGTTCAAACTCATCTTCGCCGACCACCCTGGCAACGCCGGGCACAGTGGAGAGCAGCGATTTCAGATCGTCGTAAACGCTCAGGTAAACTGTCGCACCGCGGTCGGCGAGCAGGGAGGCATAGCGCGCGAACTGGACGACATCGCCACGCCCTTGCTCGCCCACGAGGAGAATGCGCTTACCCACGACGCCCGCGATATCGGGAATACTGGCGCCTTCATGGGGTTTGTCATGGCCGGCGATGCCCCAGCGACTTTCGTATTCCCGCCATCCTGACCCGAAATCGCCCAGCCGCAAGTGCAACAAGCTATAAAACCAAGTGAGATTCAACGGTTCGACGCGGCGGGCCTGCTCGTCCTGGAACAAGGCCAAAACCTCCGCCGGGCGGTCGAGCGCGGTCAGAACGCCGCCGAGGCCGCCCAAGATATCCGCGATCCTGTTGGGTGGCGCGGCTGGCGACGCATACAGCAACGCAGCGCGGTAGAAAGCCTCCGATTCGTCCAGGCGTCCGAGCGTTTCGAGCATTTTGGCCATATTATAATGCGCGGGCGCGTGGTCGGGTTGCCGCGTCAGTGCCGCGAGGTAGGCCTCGATTCCCTCCTCCCGACGGTCCTGCTTCCCGAGCGCGATAGCGAGATTGTTGAGCGCACCGGCATTGTCGGGATCGATGGCAAGAACCTGCCGCGCAGCCGCCTCCGCCAGGGTAAATTGGTCCAAAGCCAGCCAGGCATTGGATCGATTGACGTTGAGCCGCGGATCCTCGGGTCGCAAGCGTGCTGCCCGTGTCAGGTAGGCGACCGCATCGGCCACCAATTTGCGATCCAGGCAGAGCACCCCGAGCAAGTGCAGGGCATCGAAATGCTCTGGGGCCTGGGCGATAATATCCAACGCGCACTGCGCTGCGGCATCATGCTCCCCGGCGCGATAATGCGCCGCCGCACGTGCGATCGGAGTATTCGGCATTAGACCATGATCGTTTGAGGTCGCACGCGATCTCGGCGTTGGATCATGGTCTAAGCCTTTGTTTGAGAGGGTGATTCACGCCCGAGGTTGAAGTCAACCTCAGGCGATCACGCTCTAGCCTCCGGTTTTGCGGGCTGGCTTGGGCGGAGTCTTGCCCGCGCGCATATCGGCGATGGTCATGCGGGTGGTGATCTGATTGGGGTTCACCCGCAGCTCAATCAGTGCCGGTTTTCCACTCGCGACCGCTCGGCGGAACGCAGGGGTGAACTGGGCCGTCTCGGTGACCACCTCGCCGTGCCCGCCAAAGGCCTCAATGTATTTGGCGAAATCGGGGTTCGTGAGCGCGGTGCCGGACACACGGAAGGGGTGATGCCGCTCCTGGTGCATGCGGATGGTGCCGTACATCTGGTTGTTGAACACCAGCACGATGGGGGCGATGCCGTGGTGGAAGGCGGTGGCGAGTTCCTGCCCCGTCATCATGAAGCCGCCATCGCCGACCATGGCAACCACCATGCGGTCGGGGAAGGCGATCTTGGCGCCGATCGCGGCCGGCACGGCGTAGCCCATCGCCCCATTGGTCGGGCCGATGTAGCGCTGGTTTTCCCCGAAATTGAGGAACCGCGTTGCCCAGCCGGCGAAATTGCCGGCATCGGTGGTCACGATGGCATCCGGCGTCAGCATGGTTTCAAGCTCCCGCATCGCGGTGCCGAGGTTCAGCGTACCTTCGTAATTAGGTACCGCGCGCTGCGCTTCCCGCAGGGAGCGCAGGTCCTTGGTCCAGGCCGTCCAACCCGGCTTGGCGATCGGGTCCATCGCGGCGGCGGCGATGGCGAAGGTGTTCAGGTCGGACACGATGCCGAGCGCGGGGCGGAACACGCGGCCGATTTCGGCACCGTCGGGCAGGATTTGGACGATCGGCGTGGCGCCGGCGGTGTCGAGCAGCGTGTAACCCTGGGTCACCGCGTCGCCGAGCCGGCTGCCGATGGCGATGATCAGATCGGCTTCCTGCATTTTTGCGAGCAGCCCGGGATCGGAGCCGACGCCAACGTCGCCGATGAAATTTTCCGTCGTGCCGTCGAAATGGGCCTGGCGGCGGAAACCCGTGGCAACCGGCAGCTTGTTGGCGATCAGGAACGCGTGCAACGCGGCGCGGCCTTCCGGTGACCAGCAGGAGCCGCCGACAAGTGCGATGGGTTTTTTCGCCTTGGCAATCATATCCCGCATTTGCTGCAGCGCGGCGGGATCGGGGAAAGCAACGGACACCGGTGCGCGCGGCAGGTCGGGGACATCGACGACGCGGCGTTGCATTTCCTCCGACAGCGCGATCACCACGGGGCCGGGGCGGCCGGAGGTGGCGACGTCCACCGCGTGGGCGACCACTTCGGGGATGCGGTTTGTGTGGTCGATCTGGGTGACCCATTTCGCCAGCGGCGCGAACATCTGGCGGTAGTCGACTTCCTGAAACGCGTCGCGGCCGGTGTCCTCATGCGGGATCTGGCCCACGAACAGCAGCATCGGCGTGGAGTCCTGAAACGCGATATGCACCCCGATGGCGCCGTGGCAGGCGCCGGGGCCGCGGGTGACGAAGGCGGCGGCGGGGCGGCCGGTCAGCTTGCCATAAGCCTCGGCCATGTTCACCGCACCGGCTTCGAAGCGGCAGGTGACCAATTTCAGCTTGGTGTGGACATCGTAAAGCCCATCCAGCGCATCGAGGAAGGACTCGCCCGGAACCTCGAACACATGGTCGATGCCCTGCGCGACCAGCGCATCGGCGAGGATGCGGCCACCGTGTCTCGGCGCCGTCGAGGGCTTAAGGGTGCGGTCCAGGGCCATGCTGTCGGGTCTCCGGTTGGGTGGGCTGGTGGGGTCTGGTATAAGGCATTGAAAGCGTTCGGTCAGGAGGCATCCATGCGGGCTATTTTCGTGCAAATCAAATGCGAGATGGGGCAAGCGTACCAGGTCGCCAAAGCCGCGGCCGACGGCATCGAGGAGATGTCGGAGCTTTTTTCCACCTCCGGCCAGTTCGATTTGCTGGGTAAATTCTACCTGGATGCCGACCAGGATGTCGGCCTGTTCGTGACGGAGAAGGTGCAGACTTTACCGGGGGTGAAGGATACTTATACGATGATTACGTTCAACGCGTTTACCGGGGGCTGACCCACGCATGCACAACCAATTATTGGCACTGTCTTTCGTTGTCGGGTTGTCGCTTGCCGGCTGCAAGCCGCCCGAGACTGCGAATCTGGCGCCGCTGGACGTCGTTTTTACCTGGGAGGGCACGGTCCGCTGTACGACAATCCCGCCCGCGTTCAAGATCGGCGGCGTGCCAGCCAGCACCAAAACGCTCGATTTCACGATGCGGGTTGGGGGTCCGACGGGGTCTCTTCAGGGTGGGGGAACCGTTGCCTATACCGGTTCGGGGGACATCCCCGCTGGCGCGTTCACTTACCTCGGACCATGCCCGTTTGGCACGCAGAGCTACAATTTCATGGTCCGGGCGATCGACGCCTCGGGCACCGTCATGGCCCGAGGCTACGCGACGCGGCCTTTTCCGCCCTGACGAACCATTGATTGGTGCAATGTTTTTTGCAGTATGCGTCGCAGGTCGGTTTGGGTAAGCGCCTTCGCCATTTCGCGCTGACCGGCTTAGAGCGTGATCGCCTGAGGTTGACTTCAACCTCAGGCGTGAATCACCCTCTCAAACAAAGGCTTAGACCATGATCGAACGCCGAGATCGCGTGCAACCTCAAACGATCATGGTCTAGCGCGATCTTATTACAAGATAAAATCGGTCCGGCTCCCGGTCATTATCCTCGCGCCGCCCGGATCGCCTCCCACACCCGCCCCGGTGTTGCCGGCATGTCGAAGTGCCGTATCCCCACGCCCGCCAGTGCATCGTTGATCGCGTTCATCGCCGCTCCCAGCGCGCCGACGGTGCCGGCCTCACCCACACCTTTGGCGCCCAGGGGGTTTACCGCGGTGGGGACCTCCCGCGTGGCCAAGCGGAAATCCGGATATTCGTCAGCCCGCGGCATTTGATAGTCCATGAACGAAGCGGTCAGCATCTGGCCTGACTGAGCGTCGTGGATGATGACCTCACCCAGTGCCTGGCCGACGCCCTGCACCACGCCGCCGTGAATTTGGCCCGCCACGATCATGGGGTTCAGCACTTTGCCCAATTCCTCCACCGCGCTGTAGCGCACGATTTCGGTGACGCCGGTTTCGGGGTCGATTTCGACCTCGCAGATATGGGTGCCATTGGGGAACGTCACGGCGGTGGGGGTGAATTCGCCGGACTCGACAAGCCCGCCTTCCTCGCCGGGTTTGATGCCCTCGTTCGCATGGCGGCCCAAATCGGCGAGCGTGACGAACTTATCCGTACCCGCGACGCTGAACCGACCCTCGGAGAACTCGATGTCCACCACGGCGGCTTCGAGCAGTTCGGACGCCAACTTGCGCGCGGTTTCCAGCACCTTGTCCACCGCCAGCATGACCGCCGACCCGCCGATGCATAAAGCGCCGGAGCCGCCGTTGCCCTTGCCCCAGGGGATCAGATCGGTATCGCCGCCGTCCCATTTCACGTTCTCGATGGGGATGCCGAACCGATCGGCCACGATCTGGGTCATGGTGGTTTCCAGCCCTTGCCCAACCGACATGGAACCGGACCGCAACGTCAGCGTGCCGTCGGCTTCCAGGCGTAACGTAGAAAGATCCTTGGCGGGGCGCAGGAAGGGGCCGCCGGCGACTTCGATACAATTGCACAACCCGATACCGCGCAGTTTTCCTCGAGTTTCGGCTTCAGCGCGACGCACGGCGAAAGTATCGAATTCGGATAGTTCGGCGGCCTTGACCATATTGCCCTCGAACTCACCGCAATCGTAGGTGAAGGTCAGCGCGGTCTTGTATGGCATCGCGGTGGGCGGGATCAGGTTGCGGCGGCGCAACTCGTATGGCGAAACGCCGGTTTCTCGGGCGGCGACGTCGATCAGGCGCTCGATGGCATAGGTGGCCTCGGGGCGGCCGGCGCCGCGATAGGCGGCGGTGGGGACGGTGTGGGTCATCACGCCGCAGACCTGCGCTGCAATGGCGGGGATGTCGTAGACGCCGGCGATGCCGCCTATATTGCCCACGCCCCAGCCGGAACGACCCGACGTATAGGCACCCAGATTGCAGTCCCAGCGCAGCTTCAACGCAATGAACTTCCCGTCCGCGTCCAGCCCGAGTTCGGCAGCGATGTGCATTTCCCGCGCTTGTTCGTCGGTCAGCAACCCCTCGGTCCGTTCGGAGATCCAGCGCACCGGCCGCTTCAGCGTGCGCGCCGCCCAGGTGACCAGGACTTCTTCCACATGCACGCCGGACTTCATACCGAACGATCCGCCGACATCGCCGGGGATCACGCGGATGTCGGTCGGCGCGATGGCGAAATTTTCCTTGGCCATACCATTGCGAAGATTGAACGGCGACTGGTGCGACGCGTGCACCACGGGGCGCCCGTCCGGTCCGAGTTCGGCCCAGACGCCGCGCGGCTCCATCGTATTCGCGGTGCACCGGGAAACGGTGAAATTCAGTTTTGCGACATGGGCAGCCTTGGCCAAGCCAGCCTCGGTCGCGTCCACATCGCCGCGCTTCCACAGAAAGCCGATATTGTCGGCATATTCGTCCCAAACCGCTGGGGCGCCCGCGGCCATCGCAGCGAGCGGGTCGGTCACGACCGGCAGCTCGCGGTAGTCGACCTCCACCGCCTCGGCCGCTTCTTTCGCGGCGGCGAGGTTGTCCGCGATCACCATCGCCACGGCCTCCCCCACGAACCGCACCCGTCCGGCGGCCAGTAGCTTGCGATGGGTCTTGGCGGAGGGGCTGCCGTCCGGCCGGGTGAAGCCGAGGCCCCCCGGGATGGGTGAAACATCGGTCAGATCGGCCTCGGTGTAGACCGCGACCACGCCGGGCATGGTGCGAGCGGCGGTGACGTCGATGCGGTCGATGTGCGCGTGCGCGTGGGGGGAGCGGACGAGAAACAGCACCAGCATGCCCTCGGCCTTTCCGTCGGCGGCGTAGCGGCCTCCGCCGGTCAGCAACCGCACGTCTTCGCGGCGGCGGATGGATTTGGTTTGCACTGCGGTCATGACTCTTGGTCCCCTGTCGTGTCGATGGAAGCAGTATCCCATGGCTTCCCAATAACTGCGAGAGGGATGCTATAGGAAGCTCCGCGCCGAGAACAGTCAGGAGAAACCAGAAGGATGACGAACCGTACCGGCTCTCCCATTTTCCTGGCGTTCTGTACCTTACCGATCCTGCCCGTCGCATGGGTGGTTTGGCGCGCATACCCCGGCGACCCGATCACCGCGGGTCATCAGTTGGTCGTTGGGGACTATCTGAATCTTTGGATTGGCGGGCATTTGGCATCGGACGGCCGGATAGACGTCATTTTCGATCCCATTCGATTTGCCGAATATGTTTGGTCGCTGTTCAGTCGCGCGTTAGACCAGCATGGATGGGCCTATCCCCCGCACATGCTCTTTTTCGCGGAAGCTTTTTCTAAATTCCCGTTGGTGATGGGTTTCTTCCTATGGGACCTCATGACCGCGACGTTTTTGTGGAGCGTCTTGCGTGCAGGCGGGCTGCCGGCTTCTTATGCCTTCGCGATCGCACTGAGTCCCGCCGGGCTCGAAAACGCCCTGAACGGGCAGAATGGCGCGCTGATCGCCGCGGCACTTGCCGGGGGTCTGCTGTTTTCCCAACGGCGACCGATCCTGGCCGGCGCCCTGCTGGGATTGCTGACCCTTAAGCCGCAACTCGGCCTCTTGGTGCCGTTCTTTCTCCTTGGCCGACACAGTTGGAAAGCGCTGGGATGGGGTGCGGCGTTCGGTCTGACTTATTGTGCCGCGGGAGCGATCAGGTACGGCTGGGGCGCCTGGGTTTCCTATTTTACCGTGACCGGTCCCTACACGAAGGGCTACATCGACGCACCGTTTGGGCTCGCGGCCCACTACATGATGATTCCGCCGTTCATTACGCTGCGCGCGCTTGGCGCCAGTCTCGCGGTCGCATACAGCGGGCAGGCCGTGGTTACCGTCTTATCGGCGGTCGCGGCTTGGTGGGCTGGCTCCCTGCGGCTTTCCGAGCCCGGCAGCCTGTCGGCGGCGGCGCTCGTGCTCTGTCTGGGACCGCTGGCGACGCCTTATGCGCATGCCTACGATCTGATCTCCTGTTCGGTCGCCTGCGGGCTTTTGGTGTGGGCCGGGCAACGGGGGGATAAATTTTCTCGTTCGGAGCGCATTATGCTGGCACTGGCATGGATCTGGCCTGGGTGCGCCTTCGTGGTCGGTATCGCAATGTGCCCAGGCCTGGGAATGTTCTTTGTCGGAATGGGTGTATGGGTCATCGCCCAGCGGGTTCGGCGGTATTCCCACCTGGCGCCGGGTAGCGGCTGATCAAGCCGATATTGTCAGCGCATGCGTCGCAGACCGCAGGAGCGGCCAGTTGCGGAATGCATTGCAACCTCGGGCCGGACAAGACTACACTCCTCCTTAATTAACCAATGGGAGCACAACATAATGGCTCGAACCACTCGCCGCCGCCTTCTCCAGGTTTCCGGTACCGGCGCCATCGCCGCGGGAACGGGCGGGCTCGCCGGTATCCTGGCATCCGGCCGCGCCCCGGCTTTCGCCCAGGGCACATCCTTACATTGGCTGCGGTGGAACGATTTCGTTCCCGCCGGCGACGAACATTTGCGCAAGGTCGCCTTGCCCGCCGCCGAAAAGGCGCTGGGAATCAAGATCATTCTGGAAAGCATCGGCGGCAACGATCTCGCGCCCCGCACCACGGCGGCGATCCAGTCGAAAGCCGGCGCCGATATCATCATGGGATTCAACAGCACCTGCCAGCTGTATTCCGAGTCGCTGGCGGATGTGTCCGATGTCTGCGAACCCATCGGTTCCTCCCAGGGCGGGTTCTACGACGCCATCAAGGCCAACAACTTCGATGGCACCAAATGGCTCGCAGTGCCGCACATGTTCGGCCCCGGGATGAATGTTTATCGCAAATCGTGGTTCGATGAGGTCGGCGTCACCAGCTTCCCCGATACGTGGGACGAATATCGCGCCGCCGGCAAGAAGCTAAAAGCCAAAGGCCACCCGATCGGCCAGACGCTCGGCCACACCTTCGGCGACGCACCCGGCTTCGCCTATGCCTATATGTGGTCCTGGGGCGGCAAGGAGGTAGAGCCCGACGGCAAGACCGTCGCCATCAACTCCAAGGAAACCCTCGAATCCGTGAAATTCATGACCGCCTTCTGGAAGGAAGCACTGGACGAGGGCGGCCTGGCCTGGGACGATTCGTCCAACAACCGCGCCTTCCTGTCCGGAACGATCGCTTCGACCTTGAACGGGGCGTCGATCTATATCGAAGGGCGGCGCAAACCGGCGCAGTACCAGACGGAAGACGGCAAGGCGATGGCGGACGACATGCGCCATGCCCCTAACCCGAAGGGACCAGCAGGGCGCGTCCATTTCCACGGCACCCAGAGCAACATGCTGATGGGCTATTCCAAGAACCAAAAGGCGGCCAAGGATTTCCTGCGCTGGGTCCACACGCCGGAGAATTACGGCCCCTGGTTCAGGGTGGAAAAGGGCTTCGCCTCGGGTCCGACCAAGTCCTGGGAAAACGATCCCATGTGGAAGGATGATCCCGTCATGCTGCCGTTCAAGGATACCGCCGCGACGGCGCGCGCCACCGGCTATGCCGGGCGGCCGACGCAGAAAGCGGCGGAGGTGCTGAACAAATACATCGTCGTCGACATGTACGCGAAGGCGGTTCAGGGCATGCCGGCCGAGGATTGCGTGAAATGGGCGGAAGCCGAGCTGAAAAAAGTCTACTCGGTCTGATCCGCACATCCGGAAAGGCACACCATGGCGAGCGCCAGAGGCACTACAATCCAGGATGGCGTGACCTTTTTCGGTCGGGTGCATAAAAAGGGCGGCATTCTGGAGGACGAGCGCTGGTTCGCCGCCGCCCTGTTGTCCCCGACGGCCGTCCTGCTGGGACTGTTCATCGCCTACCCCTTCTTCGAGGGGATTTGGTTGTCCCTCACGAACACCCGCGTGGGCGTGCCCGGCGAATTCGTCGGGCTGCGCAACTTCGAAAAGGTGTGGAACGATAGCATCTTCCGCGAAGCGGTGTGGAACACCTGCTGGTACACGTTCGTCACCACGGTCATTAAACTGATTCTGGGACTCTGGCTGGCGCAATTGCTGAACCGGAATTTCAAGGGCAAGGCCCTCGTGCGGGCCTTCGTGCTGCTGCCGTTCATCATTCCGACGGTGCTGTCGACATTCGCCTGGAAATGGATGTTCGATCCCACCTTCAGCGTGCTGAACTGGATGCTGTTTCACGCCGGTATCATCACCACGCGTATCAATTGGCTGGGTGACCCGGACCTCGCCTTCTCCGCGATCATCGTGGTGAACGTCTGGCGCGGCCTGCCGTTTTACGCCATCAGCCTGCTGGCAGGGCTGCAAACCATCAGCCCCGAGCTGCAGGAAGCCGCGGCGATCGATGGCGCCAACGGGTGGCAGCGGTTTCGCCACATCACCTGGCCGTTACTGCTTCCGGTCACACTGGTGGTGACGTTGTTCTCGGTCATCCAGACCTTCGCCGATTTCCAGCTGGTCTATGTTCTGACCGGCGGCGGACCGGCCAACGCCACACACCTGTTCGCCACCTACGCCTATCAGATCGGCATCGGCACCGGTTTGCTGTCGGAGGGGGCGGCGATTTCACTCGCGATCTTCCCAGTGTTGATGGCCGTCGTGGTGCTGCAACTGATGTATATCCGACGCGTGGAGACCCGCTGATGATCGAGGGCGCACGCTGGAAACGTTGGGTCTATTTCTACATCCCGCTCACGGTGTTTGTCGTCGTGCTGCTGTTTCCGTTCTACTGGATGATCATCACCACCATTCGCCCCGATGGCGAACTGTATCGGCCCTGGAACGCCCGAAATTACAACCCGTTCTGGACTTGGCATCCGACATGGGAACATGTCAAATTGCTGCTGGAGGAAACCCAGTTCCTGACCTGGCTGTGGAACACGATGGTGATCGCCTTCGCCTCCACCGTCATTTCCCTCATCTGCGGCGTGTTCGCCGGCTATGCATTGTCGCGCCTGAAATTCCGGTGGGCGGGGTTCCTCGGCACCGGTATTTTCGTGACCTATCTGGTGCCGCAGACCCTGTTGTTCATTCCGCTGGCCGACATCATCCGCAATTTCCGGCTGGGCGACACGCCGTGGGCGCTGATCCTCACGTATCCAACATTCCTGATTCCGTTCTGCACCTGGCTGATGATGGGATATTTCAAATCGATCCCCAAGGAACTGGAGGAATGCGCCCGCATAGACGGTGCGCGCCGATGGCAGGCGATGGTCTATATCATCCTGCCGGTGGCGCTGCCTGGCATTTTCTCCGCCGGGATTTTCGCGTTCACCCTGTCATGGAACGAATTCATCTACGCGCTGGTGTTCCTGTCGTCGTCCGCCGAGAAAACCGTGTCGGTGGGCGTGGTGTCGGAGCTTGTACGCGGCGACGTGTTCTTCTGGGGTGCGCTAATGGCGGGCGCGCTGGTAGGCTCGATCCCTGTCGCGATCGTTTATTCATTCTTCGTCGAACACTACGTCGCGGGGGTGACCGGATCGGTGAAGGGGTAACGCCGACCTACACCGCCAACCGCCGCGCCTGTCGAAATACCACTAGCCAGGCACCGGCAAACAACGCAGCCAGCACCAACGTCAGATCGATACCCACAACGTGCGACGTAAGCGCCGTACCGGTGATGCCATAGAAGACAAAAAGGTTGATATTCAGCATCGCGGCTACCAGGGCGGCAAGGGCCTGGTGCCGCGGCATGCGGGTCTCGTGCGCAAGCAACAAAGCGGGGATGACCGCGACAAACCAGTGGTTCTCGTGCACCGCCGTGTTCCAGATGCCGTATGTCAACACACCCAGCACCATGAAGAACAGCATGTTGGCGTATGTCTTCGGCGCACGCATGTAAGTATACAGGGTGACCAGCAGGATCAGGCCGAACACCATGCGGATGGGGCGAAGTTCGTCGGCCGGGAGGAAGACGAAATACATCTCGTCTCCGAAGCGGTGGAACGACGGGTCGCGCAGCAGGCGCAACGGGTAAGTGAGCAGCCACGGCAGGTTCAGCGCGTTGCCGCTGAGGAACGGGTGGCGCGTGGCGTTTTGGAAGGCGATCCAGGTCGTCGTTCCGAAGATCGCGGTCGTGACCGCGGCGATCGCGGCGACAAGCGCGACCAGCCGCCAAGCCAGGGGACTGCGGGGCAGGCGCAGCAGGCTGGCAAAACTATCGATGCGCAGCAGATGGATAGCAAGGAACGGCGCCAGCAGCAGTACCTGCCATTTCACCAGCGCCGCACAGGCAAAGCAAAGAACGGCGCCGATCGGACGCTCAGCACGCGCGGCAGCGAGGGCGGCGATGATGAAAGGGGCCGTCATCATATCGGTGTAGCCGAGGCCAGCGGTCGCGAGCATCGTGATGGCATGAAAGGCCGCGGCGACGGCCAGCGAACGGGTGACCGCCCAGATCGCAGCCGTGGCGGCGAGCGCGAAAACGAACAATGAAGTTTTGAAGACCAACAGGTGCGAGACCTGCAGCACGTCGGCGATGGCAGCGTTGAGGCCGAGCAACGCGAAGCCGATCGGTGGGTATTCGCCGCCGCGCTGGCCCCAGTCCTGACCAAGAAAAGTTGCCTCCCAGCGGCTCACGATGGCTGCGTAGCCCGCGCGGAAGCCGGACCGATGGATTTCGTCGCCCCAGTGCAGAAACGTATCGACATCGATCGTGCCGGGAGACGGGAGCAAAATCAGCGAACAAAGCACCAGCATCGCCAAAATCGGTGCATGGGCCGCCGATTGGTTCGTCATTTGGCGGGATCGGGCCCCGGCCTAATTCTGCATTCCCCAGCGACGCACGGTTTTCAACTCGATCGTGCGGAAAATGACATTCTCCACCAGCAACCCAATAACGATGATGGTCAGCAGCCCGGCGAACACCTCGGGGATATCGAGCTGGTTCTTGCTCTCGAAGATATACCAGCCCAGCCCGCCCTTGCCGGACGCCACGCCGAACACCAGCTCGGCCGCGATCAGGGTGCGCCAAGCGAAGGCCCAGCCAATCTTCAGGCCCGCGAGGATGGACGGGAATGCCGCCGGAATCAGGATTTTCAGCACCAGCATCAACCCCGACAGCCCGTAATTCCGCCCCACCATTCGCAATGTCGGGGACACCGCCCGGAATCCGGCATGCGTGTTCAGCGCCAGCGGCCACAGGACGGAATGTACCATCACGAAGATCAGGCTCCCCTGCCCCAGGCCGAACCAGATCAGCGCCAGCGGCAGCAGCGCGATGGCCGGCAGGGGGCTGAACATCGCCGTGACGGTTTCGAGGAAATCGGTGCCGACCTGGGTGGTAATCGCCAGGATGGTCATCACCGCGGCGAGGAACACACCGGCCGCGAACCCCTTGAACAAAATGACGATCGTGGTCCAGGTGCGGTCGGGGATCACCCCGCTTTTCAAGCCGCCCCACAGCGCCGTCACGGTGTCGTTAAAGGTCGGCACGAGCAGCGGGTTGTCGAGGTATCGGCCATACACCTCCCACGCCACGGCGATCAGCACCAGGATGATGCTCTTGCGCAGCCAGGCCTGGTTGAACAGCTGCTCGAAGACCGTCAGCTCTTTTTGGATGACGCCGAAATCTTCGGAACTGCTGAGCTCGCGGACGATCTCCGGGCGGAGCGATAGGTCAGACATGTTCGTCCTCCTCGACGCGATCGGCGAACAACATATCGTGGATGCGCGCTTCCAGCGCCGCCGCCAGCGCCGGGTCGCCGTCGCGGGGCACGCTGTTCATTTCGGCCTTGACCTGTCCCGGATGCGGGGACAGGAGCAAAATACGGTTGCCGATTTTCACTGCCTCGGCGATCGAGTGGGTGACGAACAGCACGGTGAATTTGGTTTCGTCCCACAGTTGCAGCAACTCGTCCTGCATACGCTGGCGTGTCAGGGCGTCCAGCGCGGCGAACGGTTCGTCCATCAGCAGAATGTCGGGTTCCATTGCCATGCCGCGGGCGATCGCGACGCGCTGCTTCATGCCGCCCGACAAGGTGTGTGGATACGCATCGGCGAAGCGCGTCAGATGCACCTTGTCGATATACTGCATCGCCTTTTCGTCGGCGGCCTTGCCGCGCAGCTTGCCCGATGTCGTCAGCGCGAAGGTCACGTTCTGGCGCACCGTCTTCCATGGCAATAGCTGGTCGAATTCCTGGAAAACCATCATGCGGTCGGGGCCGGGGCGGGTGATTTTGGTTCCTTTGAGGTGAATTTCCCCCTCGACCGGCGCCATATAGCCGCCCACCGCTTTCAGCAGCGTGGATTTGCCGCAACCCGAAGGCCCGAGCAGCACGAAGCGGTCGGAGCGTTGGATGGAAAAATCTACGCGGTATGTGGCAGTCACGAGGTGCTCGCGGGTTTTGTACTGTAACGTCACGCCGCGCACATCCAGCAGCGGCTGCGGCAAGGTCTGGTCCAACTCGGTCCCCATTACTCGGTGGTTGGTTCGCCTTTCGGCGTCTCCGCATCCACCTTTACGGCGGGCCGGCCCGTAAGCCAACCGGCAGCCTGCTCGGCGCGCGACAGGGCGGTGTCCAACGCCGCCATCGTGCCGGTCAGATCCTCGGATTCATCGCGCTCCCATGCGCGCATCGCCCAAAGCCATACGGCAACCAGGCCCTTCACGCGGAGTTCCCCGGTCAGACCCGTGGACGATCCCCCGGCCGCTTCCAACATCCAGCGCATGCTGCGGCGCGTGGCGCAGGCCAGCAGCACGGCGGTGCACGGGTCGAATGGCAAGGCCCGCATGACCGCCAGCACGCCCGCCCGCTGCGCCTGCAACGCATCGAAGCGGCGCATCAGCAGGTCGAACAAGCGGTCCCGAACCGGGCCCTCATCGGTCGCGTCTTCCAGCGTCAGCTCATCGGCCATGCGGCCGAACCCCAGCAGGATGCCGGCTTTGCCAGGGAAGCGCACCCTGGCTCGGGACAGCGGCAGGTCAGCGGCGCGCGCGGCCGCGGCGACGCTGACGGATCGCCAGCCATCGGTTCCCGCGAGAGTGAGGGCCGAGGCGATCAGCGCAGTGTCGAAATCGGTGTCGTCCATGCTCAACCAGCCAGTTCGCGGGAACGCTTGGTCGCGGCGGCGATAGCTTCGCTCATGGCGGCGGGCCAGGCAGCGTCGGCCATCAGCACGCGCAAGGCCTCGGCCGTGGTGCCGCCGGGACTGGTGACGGCGACGCGCAGGGCAGCCGCATCGTCCGGACTGGCGGCGAGCAGAGCCCCTGAACCGGACACGGTCTGCCGCGCCAACAGGCGGGCGAGATCGGGGGGAATGCCCTGCTCCAGCGCCGCCTTCTCCATCAGTTCGGCGAGCAGGAACACGTAAGCCGGGCCGCTGCCCGACACGGCGGTCACCGGATCCAGCAGCCCCTCATCATCGACCCAAGCGACCTTGCCGATCGCTTGCAGCAACCGGTCGCACAAAGCGCGCTGCTCGGCCGACACCAAGCCGCTCGGGCAGGCGACCGTCACGCCCTGCCGCACGGCGGCGGGGGTATTTGGCATGGCGCGCACGATGGCAGCGGCGTCCCCGATCGACGAGCGAATGCCCCCGATCGTTCGTCCGGCCATTATGGATAAAAAGACGGTCTTGCCCGCGAAGCGCGCGTAGGCCGGCAAGGTTTCCGCGGCAGCCTGCGGCTTGACCGCCAGCACCACGGCTGCCGGGGCAAACCCGGCAGGGATGGCGGCGACATCCGTCACCACCGTCATATCCGGCCCGGCGAACCCGGCGGCCTGAGGCGCGGGGTCCACCGCGAACGATGTCGCCAACCCCTGTTCCCGCCAGCCAGAGAGCATCGCGCTGCCCATCCGACCGCAGCCAACCAGGAGAATCGCCGGGATTTTGTCCATCTTTATGCCTCGCCCACGCACTCCAGCATCGCGGCCTGCAATGCCTCCGCCGGTGTTTTGCCACCCCAGAGGACGAACTGGAAGGCTGGGAAGAATCGCTCGCACTCGGTGATGGCGATGTCGATCATGTCCTCCAGGCTTTCGGCCGACGCGCCGGGAGCGCCTCGGAGCAGCACGGCATGGCGAAAAGATGGCATCCCATCGTCGGATTCCAGGCCAAAATGCCCGATCCAGAGCCGCTCATTGGCCAGCGCCAGCAGTTCGTAGAGGGCGGTGCGTTGCTTCTCCGGCACCTTCAGATCGAAGGTGCAGGTAAAGTGCATGGCACTGATTTCATGCGACCAATTGAAGTACAGGCCATAATCGCACCACTTGCCCGGTGCTTCCGCCGCCAGCTCCGAATCGCCGCGGCGATCGAACACCCAGTCGTTGGCTGTGACAATTTGCTCCATGACATCAAGGGGGTTGGCCGCTTGGGCCTGTGTCATGCTCAGGGACGCTGACATCCGGGGTCTCCCGTTGGTTGGAGGCCGATTATGGCGATCCACCCCGCGCGTTCACGGGTCCATGGATATTGTGGATCGACGCGAGGCTAGCCACGCATTGTAGCGTAACGGGTCGATTCGCGTCGCGGCAAGAGGTCGTTAGGTTTGCCGGCCCGCCTCGAGCGCGGCGACCCTGGCTTCCAGCGCGGCCAGCTTGCCCTCCGCCACTTCCTGCCCCGTTCGCGCGTTGGCGGCCATCTCGGCAATCGCGTCCAGTTCGTCCCGCCGCACCAGGTCCAGCTTGCGGATGGTTTCGTCCACGCGAGCGCGGAACATGGCCTCGGCTTCCTCCCGCATGCCGGCGAGGGCCGAGATCGCGCCGCCGGCCACGCCAGCGAGGTCGTCGAAAATGCGGGGGCGGTCGGACATGGCTCAAGCTCCTGTTGGTGGGACGGCGCACGCCCCCTATAACGCGTTCCCATGATCCTGGTCACTGGCGGCGCCGGTTTTATCGGCTCCAATTTACAAGCCGCCCTCGTTCGCCGAGGGCATGAGACCGTCGTTGCCGACTGGCTTGGCAGCGAGGGCAAATGGCGCAACCTGGCACAGCACCCGCCATCGCGGGTTGTCCCACCGGAGGACTTGCGCGCGTTCCTGGATACGCACCCACCGATCGAGATGGTGGTTCATCTGGGCGCGATCAGCGAAACCACGGCGACGGATGGCGACCGCACCTGGGCAACCAACGTGGAACTCAGCCGCTTCCTGTGGGATTGGTGCGCCGACCGGGGGGTCCGCTTCGTCTATGCATCCTCGGCCGCCACGTACGGCGACGGAGCGCAGGGGTTCGACGATGATTCCGCCGCGTTGGACCGCCTGCGGCCCTTGAACCTGTACGGCTGGACCAAGCATGCCTTCGACCTGGAGGTCGTGCGCCGCCTGTCGCAGGCCCGGGAGCGTCCACCGCAATGGGTGGGACTGAAATTCTTCAACGTCTACGGGCCGAACGAATACCATAAGGGTCGCATGATCTCGGTCGTGAAGGTCAAACATGACGAGGTCGCCTCCGGTGCCCCTGCCCGCCTGTTCAAATCCGACCAGCCGGGATTGCCCGACGGGCAGCAGTCGCGCGACTTCATCTGGGTCGGCGACGTGGTGGACACCATGCTGTGGCTGCTGGACACGCCGGGGGTGAACGGGCTGTTCAACCTCGGCACCGGCCGCGCCCGCACCTATTTGGATCTGGCGCACGCGGTCTGCGACGCGGCCGGCCGCGAACGCCGCGTCGAGTTCGTCGACATGCCCGCGAGCCTGCGCGGCCAATACCAATCCTTCACCCAGGCCCCGATGGAACGCCTGCGCTCCGCCGGCTACGCCGGCCAGTTCACCCCATTGGAGGAAGGTATCCGGCAATACGTGCAGGACCATCTGAGCAAGGCAGACCATTTCGTATGATACCCGTCCTGTTGTTTCCCCAGATCGATCCGGTCATCGTCCAGATCGGACCGTTCGGCATCCGCTGGTACGCGATGGCATACATCGCTGGGCTGGTGCTGGGTTGGCGCCTTATGCGCCGGTTGGTGAAGATGCCGCCTGCCGTGGCGACCCCGTTACAAGTCGACGATTTCCTGACCTGGGCAACACTGGGCGTCGTCCTCGGCGGGCGGCTGGGTTACGTGCTCTTCTACCAGCCCGGAACGTTTGCGGCCGACCCCATGCGGATATTGCAGGTATGGACCGGGGGCATGAGCTTCCACGGCGGCATGCTGGGCGTAGCCCTCGCCACGGTGTGGTTCTGCCGCCGCAACGCTATCTCCCTGCTGGGCTTCGCCGACCGGATCGCCGTCGTCACCCCGATCGGCCTGTGCTTCGGCCGTATCGCCAATTTCATCAACGGCGAATTATGGGGCCGGGAGGCACCGGATGTACCTTGGGCGATGATTTTCCCAAATGGCGGGTCTGTGCCACGGCATCCAAGCCAGCTGTACCAGGCCGTGCTGGAGGGTGTGCTGCTGTTCGTGGTGCTGTACCTGTTGTCGCGGCGAGACGCGATCCGGGCGCGCGCTGGCATGCTGACCGGCGTGTTCCTGACCGGTTACGGTCTGGCACGTATCACCGGGGAGTTCTTTCGGGAACCTGACGCGTTCCTCGGTTTCCTTCCCGGCGGCATCACGATGGGGCAGTTGTTGTCCATTCCGATGGTTCTGGCCGGTGTTTGGCTGATCCGGCGATCATCCCCCCAATGATCGAACGCCTCGATGCCTACATGGCTCGGGCCAACGCCGCATATTACGCGACCCACGATCCTTTCGCCGATTTTACGACATCGCCGGAAATCAGCCAGGTGTTCGGGGAAATCCTCGGCCTGTGGGCGGCGGTGACGTGGCAGTTGCTAGAGTCCCCGACACCGGTGATGCTGGTCGAGGCCGGGCCGGGCCGTGGGACACTGATGGCGGATGCGCTGCGGGCCGTTTCGCGGGCGATGCCAGCATTTCAGGCGGCTTTGACGGTGCATTTCATTGAGACGTCGCCCCGGCTGCGTTTGGAGCAGGCGGCGCGGGTGCCAGATGCCGTGTGGCACGACGATCTGTCGTCCGTTCCCGCCGGCCCGATGATCCTCCTGGCGAACGAATTCCTCGACGCACTGCCCATCCGCCAGTTCGTGCGACGAGCAGACGGGTGGATGGAGCGGTTCGTCAGAGACGGTGGGTTTGAGGAAGGGGGGTGGGGGGAGGAGGAGAATATAAAGTCCGACCTCCCCGAAGGCACGATCCGCGAAATCAACGAACCCGCAATAACGTTCGTGCGAACCCTCGCCGCCCGCGTCGCCCAACACCCCGGAGCCGCCCTATTCCTGGACTACGGCCCCGAGCACAGCGGCTACGGCGACAGCCTGCAAGCTTTGGCGGGCGGCAAGCCCGCCGATCCCCTCCGCCCCCCCGGCACCGCCGACCTGACCGCCCACGTCGATTTCGCCGCCCTCGCCGCCGCTGCTCTTGTGGCCGGAGCGTCGGTGCATGGGCCGGTGGCGCAGGGGCTGTTTTTGGCCGAACTCGGGCTGTTTCAGCGCACCAACCGCTTGGCGCGAGGCCTCTCCCCCGCGCGGGCCGCAGCGGCGATGGACGCGGCGCGGCGCCTGGGGGAACCGGACCGGATGGGCCGGCTGTTCAAGGCGCTGGCGGTGGGGAGTGCCGGGTGCCCCGCGCTGCCGGGGTTCAGGGCGTAAGATTCGCGTTGCGCTCGCGTGTTGACAATAGGTTTGCACCGTGAATAACTCTAGACGGAGCCAGAAAGCAACGATCAACTCAAACCGGTGTTCCCCAGACATGACAATATCCGATCATCGTCCACTGTCCCGGCGGTCGTTGCTGCAGGCTATGACCGCGCTGGCGGGCGCTGCCGCGCTGCCGACCCTCGGCGCGCGACGCGCGCTAGCCACCATGCCGGACCTGCCGGCCAATTTCGGCAAGGGCCGGAGCATCGCGATCGTCGGCGCCGGCGTGGCCGGCCTGACCGCCGGCTGGAAACTGGCCAATGCCGGGTTTAAGGTCACCATCTACGAAGGCGACAGCCGCTATGGCGGGCGCAGCCTGACGCCGCGTCCGGTTCGCGCCGCCTATCGCGACTGGTGGTTCAACAAATACAATCCGGAACGGCTGTTTCCGAACATGTATGTATCGACATACCACGAAGACGAACGCAGCCCCGATCCGGCTCCGCAAATCTGCCAGTTCGATGACCCCCTCTGGAACCCGAACAGCGGCCGATCGCCGGTCGAGCTGTTCCTCAACGCCGGTCCGGGCCGCATCCCCAGCGATCACGTGGCGTTGATCCGGTTGTGCCAACAGACCGGCGTCGCGCTGGAACCGTATATCTTCCAGTCCAACTACAACCTGCTGCAGAGCCCAACCTTCGCCAATGGTGCGCCCGTTGCGTACAACAAGGTCAACTACAGCGCGCGCGGTCAGGTCGCCGAGATGCTGGCGAAGGCGATCGCCGAGGACACGCAGTTGTCGGCCGAGTTTCGCAAGCAGATGCTGAACCTGCTGCAGCAGATGGGCGATCTGAACGCGCAGAACCAGCTCAAGGATTCAACCCGCATGGGCTACAGCCACCTGCCCGGAGGGTGGCGGGATGCGCCAATCGCCAATCCGGCCGTACCGTTGCAGCAGACGCTGGATTCGGGATTTGCCGGCGGCGGCAACCCCGAAACGTCCCCCGGTTCGTTCCTGTACAATGCCGACAATATCGACTGGCAGAATTCGTTGATGCAGCCGATCGGCGGCATGGACCGGGTGTGGCAGCGGCTGCTGGTCCAGCCGGTACCGACCGGCAGCTTGCAGCTACGGTCAGGGGATCCGCGCGGCCGCGGGCTTCAGGCGCGCGACGGCGGCGGCAAGGGCGTGCGCCGCTTTGTCGGCGATCTCGTGCTGCTCAATCACCGGATCGCCGGCATCCACGAAACCTCGAAAGCGAACATCCGTATCGATTTCGTCGTGACCGATCCGGTCGGCGGCAAGAGCACGACCGGCAGCGAAACCTTCGATTTCTGCTTCTCCAGCATGGCACCGAACCTGTTGGCGAAGACACCGACGTCGCTGTCGCCGGAATTCAATGCATGGCTCGCGAAAGTCGATCAGACCCCCGCGATCAAAGTCGGCTGGCAAGGACGCACCCGCTTCTGGGAGCGGGAGAATAACATCTACGGCGGGATCAGCTGGACCAAGGATATCATCGGTCAGATCTGGTACCCGTCGGAGGATTTCAACGCCTCCACCGGCGTCCTGACCGGCGCCTATAATCGTGGTCCGGGCGCGGTGACATTCGGTAACTATAAACAAAAGGAACGTATCGCCGCGGCCCTGCACGGCGGATCGCTTCTGCACGCGGATTTCGCGGCCAAGGTCTACGCCGACAAGGGCCTCACCATTGCCTGGCACTACATGCCGTTCCAGGTGGGTGGCTGGGCCAGCGACACGGCCAATACCCAGCCGGATGTCTACCGGGCCATCACCGACCTGCCGCGGGGCCGTCTGTATCTGGCCGGCGACGCCTGGAGTTACCTGCCGGGCTGGCAGGAAGGCGCCATTACCTCGGTTTATGAGGCGATCGGGGCGTTGGCAAAGGTGCACGGGTAACGCAAGAGCCACCGCTTCCGGAGGTGGCCCGCGATCGAGGTGCGGGCGTCCTAACGCGCCTCCCCATACCCCTCCGTCGGGTTCAACGACCGCCCTTCCCCCAACAACCCCACCCCCGGCACATGGTTCAATTCCAGCCGTATCCCATCCGGGTCCTCGAACAGCACCGAGTAATACCCCGGAGCCCAGCTATTCTCCCCAGGCCCCCGAACGATCGTCGCCCCCATCTCCCGCAGCAGCGCGGCGCACCGGTCCACATCCTCCCGCGTGCGCGCCCGCACGCAAATGTGGTGCAGGCCGACGCGGGGCTGCACGAACCGCTCCCCCGCGTACTGGGGATCGCACGGCTCGATCCCAATCGCCGTGCGCCCGCCGACCCAGTAGCAAAATTTGTCGCCGTCGAAGACCGGCTTCATGCCCATCGCGGTGCACAGCCGTCCGTAGAACAACCGAGCAGCCTCGAACTGGCTGACGGTCAGGATGACGTGCGCCATGCCGTTGATATCGATGTTCATCTCAAGCTCCGTGGTAGGGGCGCGATATAACCCATCCGATTTTGCTTGGCGCGAAAAATCCGCCGGGCTGGAAACCGGCTTATGAACACTGAGTGCCCGTCCAACATACCAGTCCCATACTTCGTTTTTAGCGGAATAGGGCGCAATGCATGGAATCGGTACCGCCTGACCTCATGCAACCTGAACACGAGGGAACCATCAACCCCTTGCAGCCGGCCGCCGACCCGACGCAGTATCCTCCATCCGTCCCAAAAGCAGGAGAAGCCAAGATGACCGAAAGAAGCAAAGGCAAAATCCGCCACTTCGCGTTCAGCGTGAAAGACCCGTGGGAGACCGCGGAGTTCTACAAGGACGTCATGGGGTTGGAGGAAGTGTCCGAACTCGACGGCCCGCTGGCCGAGGGCATCTTCCTGACCGACGGCGTGGTCAACCTCGCGCTGCTCCACTTCAAGGACGAAGAAGCCTCTCAGGGGTTCGGCACCGAGTATGTCGGCTTGCACCACATCGGCTTCTGGGTGGACGACGTCGTCAAGTCCTCGAAACAGGCTGTCGAGGCCGGCGCCAAGTGGATGATGGGCGACGTCAGCAACCCGCATGGATACGAAGTGAAGCACTGGGACCTGTCTGGCATCGTCTTCGACGTCGCCGAACACGGCTGGGCCGGCGCGCAGAAGAACCCGGGGGAGGCCGACAATCAGACTCATCCCAACCCGCACCGCCGCCTCGCAAAGTTCGACGAACGCCGGGACGCCGCCCACAAGGCGCATCTGGCCCGTAAGGCCGCGCAGTCCCAGGTGTTGGCGCAAGCGGCGGAGTAACGCCTTACCGCCCGGTTCCGAAGATCCGGCCGAGCCGGGCGAGATAGGCCTTCACCACCACCCAGAACAGGCTGCCCGCAGACAAGGCGGGCGCGGGGGACAGTGGAGCCGTCGGTGCCGGCGTTTCCGCAACAACCTCATCCTTCGCGAACTCGGCTGTAGCGCGCTTGGCGAAATCCGCCATGATCGCGTTCGCCACCGCGATCCCGCCGGTGCGAGCGAAATCGGCCAGCACGCCGCCGAGTTCCGCATCCGACGCGACTTTAACAATCGTCGCCGGCTTTTCCGATGCCGGATCGTCGCGCAGCGTAAACAATACCTTCACGCCAATCCGAGCCGCCCGCATGTCGGCGGCGCCACGTCCGTGCACGCTGCCGGTCAGCGCGCCGAAGTCGAAATCGACCGTTGCCTTGCCGCTGAACTTGATCCTCTTCGGGCCGAACGACACCACCATGCCGCCTGGCCACGATCCGTCCTCGTTCTGCGCCTCCAACACCGCGCCTGGCATACAGGCCGACATGCGCGGCACGTCGGCGAACCGGCGGATAACATCCGCTGGCTTGCCGGGAACGCTGAACTCGCCCTCGAAATGCATTTTTGTCTATGCCGGCTGACGCAGCAGCGGCGCCATGCTCGGAATGCCGTGATGCACCTTGGCGTAGGGGTCGGACGGTGTCGTGGACGACACTCGGGCGTCGATGAGGTACAACCCGCCTTTGGCCAGACCGGCCTGGATCGCGCCGCCGATCTGATCGACCGTGTCCAACTTCACCCCATCGCCGCCGAACGCTTTCGCCAGCGCGACGAAATCCGGGGATTCCCATTGTGCCAGTTTCTCATTGAAGCCTTTGGCGGTCAGCTTATGTACCTCGGCACCGTAACCTTCGTCGTTCCAGACCACCAACGTGATTTGCAGCTTCTCGCGAACGATGGTTTCCAGCTCCTGGATGTTGAACATCATGGAGCCATCGCCCTCGATCGCGACGTGCTGGCGGCCGGGATTACCGGCGGCGGTGCCGATCATGACGCCCAGGCCCTGACCCACGGCGCCGAAGTTGTAGGAGTATTGGATCTCGGCGCCGGCCGGCAGCGGCATGTACATGCCGACCCAGGAGAAGAAATGTCCCGCGCCGCAGGTGACCAGCACGTTCTTCGGCAGTGCCGCGCCCAGTTTCCGCGCGAGCGCCCGAGGGTCCAGCCCATCGGCCGGCGGCGTGAAAACATGGTCCGGTGCATCCAGGATCGCGCGGCTTTCCGCTGTGCGCATGCCGGTCTTGCGGACCTGGCGGGATTCCAGGGCCTCGTTGATCGCCGCAACGGCTTTCTTCGCGTCGGCCTGAACGTACAGCCCCGGAATGACCCCGATTTCTTCGGGCATCGGGCGAATGTCGATGCGGGCGACCTCGGCCGAGGGGAACATCAGCCCGCCTTCGGTCGTGTAATAACCAAGCTCCGCGCCCACCCCCAACACGAAATCGGCGTCGGCGAGCAAGCGTTCGGCGGGTTCGGCGGCGAACGCGCCGGAGATGCCGACGTTCCATTCATGCCCCGCGAACAACCCCTTGCCTTGCAACGACGTCGCCAGCAGCGCCCCCGTGCGCTCCCCGAGTTTCAACAATTCGTCCTTGGCGCCGGAGATCATCGCACCGCGCCCGGCCACGATCACGGGGCGTTCGGCGGCCACCAGCTTCGCAATGACCTCGTCCAGAATATCCGGCGCCGGGGTTTCCATGCGCTTGGGCAGAAACTGCCAGGACGGGCGGTAGTCGTAGTCCCAGTCGATGCTCGCTTCCTGCAGGTCCATCGGCAGATTGAGCAGCACGGGGCAGCGGTTGATACGCGCGCTGTAGAAGGCTTCGGCGATTTCTTCGGCCATGTTGTCGGCGCTGGTGACCGTGAAGAAACGGGTGTTGCAGGATTCGACGAACCGCCTCTGATCCATCGTCTGGGTCTTGTTCTTCGATCCCGGCGCGATCTCGCCGGCGACGATCACGACCGGGGTCTTGCCGCGGTAGGCGGCGATCATCGACGTGCCGCACTGGGTGATGCCAGGTCCGCAGGTCACCATGCAGACGCCGACCTTGCCGGTGGTGCGCGCATACCCATCGGCCGCCGAGACCGCCATCGACTCATGCCGGGTCGAGAACGCGCGCACCTTCGGATCGCGGCAGATGGCGCCCCAGAGCCACATGTTGCCGTCGCCCATCAGGCCGAAGAAATCCGTCACGCCCTCGGCGATCAGGGACTGGGCGATGGCTTCATAGACTTTCATGGTGGCTCTTCCCCTGGGGATTGGTGGTGTTGGCCTGTCTTCCCCGTGCTCGGCGTTGGGGTCAAGAGTGGCTCGGTCATTGACCGTTCCCGACCGCCGGTGCTTAGTTACCGAAGTGTCATGGAAGGACGTCCGATGTTCGTACTTCGCCACAACGCACCCAATGCGGGTCAAGCCGGCTATGCCGATGCCGTCGCCCTCTGGCAACAATTTCTCATCGACCGCGGGTTGGATCGTCCGGTCGTGGGCGGAACCCAGCGGGAGCTGACCGCCGATCGCGACTTCGGCGCAATCACGGACCAGGCAACCAAGGATTTTCAGGCCGCCAACGGATTGGAAGCAGACGGCGAGGTCGGCGAGGGCACCTACAAGGCCGCGATAAAGCTGGGTTTCGTCCCCGGTCCAGAACCGGAGGCGGCTGCCGACACCGGCATGACAGACCAGATAGTCCTCCTGAAGGCGGCCTTCACCGAGTTTGCCGTGACCAACCCCATGGAACGGGCCGGCATCGCCGCGATCAACCTCGGCGAGAGCGGAATGAGGCCCCGAACCGAGGGCGGCTGGAGCGGTACATCCAACGACCGTATCCGAACCGTCTTCGGCAGCCGCGTTGCCGATCTGTCTGACGAGGAACTGGATCGAATCAAAGCGTCCGATGAGGATTTCTTCGACCTCGTCTATGGCGGCGCGTTCGGCCGAGCGAATTTGGGCAACACGGAACCGGGCGACGGATTTAAATATCGCGGACGCGGGCTGAACCAATTGACCGGACGCGGCAATTACGCACGCTACGGCAAGCTGTTGAAAAATGTCGATCTGATTGGCAATCCGGACCTGGCGAACGATCCCGCGACCGCCGCTCGGATCTCCGTCGTGTATATGAAGGACCGGATTAAATCGGGCAGCAACTGGGAAGCCATGAAACGCGCGGTCGGCAATGCCGTCGCGTCCACCGAGGCTGTGAAGGACGCCGCTTTCGCCAAATTCCAAGCGGACGGCACGTTCGTTTGACGGCCGTTGGCCACGGTCTTTTCCCACCGCGACGTAATGATGGGTGAAATCGGCGAAGGTGCCATAAGCGACTTCCGTCGCAGCGAGCGGTTACTGTGTTGCGTACCATGCGCGATCCAGACGAAAGGGCGCCGGCAGGTCATTCACGGTACCGTTGCAAATATTGATCGTTAAGTTTCGGCCTGGCGCAACTCCACCGGCTTCCCGTGCGGGGTGTGGCGGTAGGCGTCCCCCCAGGCGTCGGTCCGGCGGTCCAACGCCGCACGCTCGGTCAGCCCCTTGGCCAGACTCAGACGTTCCAGCGCCGTCAGCCAATGCTCGTAGTAGCGGGAGCCATCATCGTCCCCAGCCTCCCGCAGCACCGCGCCCAGCGTTTCGGCCCATTCCGTCGCGGTGAAATAACCGGCCTGCCGCAGTTGCACCGCCAGGGCGAAGGCCTGCGCCTGCCAGGGTTCGGCGAAAACGGGGTCGGCTTCATCATGCGGGTTCAAGGTAGTCCTCCCACAGGTCCAGGCTGACCGTATCCGCCGCGTTGGCCGCGTCGCCCCAGAGTTCTCGGGCCGTGAAGCGCACGGTGTAAAGCGGTTGCGGTGCTTCCCCGGCGAAATGCGCGTTGGAGTCCGGGTAGACATGCGCGCCGTGGTACCGCGTGACAATGCCAAGCCGACCGCGCGCGTAGCGGGGCAGCCTGGTGTGACCCTCGGGGTTGATGTTGCGGGCCCGAATCTCGTCGCCGGCCGTGAAGCGGGGCTGCGCGGCAATCTTCCGCTCGTAGGAGTGAACCGATGCGAGGAGTTTCGCACCCATCTCACCCGTAACCGGAGGGGTGGCCACTTCGGTCCCTTCCGCCTTGTGCCCGCTGGCCAGTTCCTCAGGCGTGATCTGACCGGCGTCGAGCAGCCGGTTCGTCAGCGCCGCGAACCATTTTTCGAAATAGGTCCAGCGCAGGTAATCGACCGGCGGCAGGCGCTCCAGCGAGTGCCGGCCCGAGTCGATGTTCACCTGTCCCCATGCGGCGATCAGCTGGACCATCCCGCGCACCGGCCCTTCCCAGGGGGCGTGAAACACCGGCTCATGCGGGTCGTACACGACCGGCCCGAAGCCGTGCATCCCGCCCATGTCATGCACCCCGTTCATGGCACGATCCCCTTGGGTGCGGGCCCCTTGGGTGCGGGGACCTTGACGATGCCGACCATGGAATCGCGCGTGACCAATTCTGTCAGCGCGTCTTCGTCCATGCCCTCGGTGCCCGTGGGACGTTCCGGAACGACCAGATACCGGACCTCCGCCGTGGAGTCCCAGACATGCACCGCGACTCCTTCGTCCAACGTCGTGCCGAAATCTTTCAGCACCCCGCGCGGATCGATCACCGCCCGCGATCGGTAGGCGGAGGATTTGTACCAAACCGGCGGCAGTCCGAGCAGGCTCCAGGGGTAGCAGGAGCACAAGGTGCAAACGACCAGGTTGTGCACATCGGGCGTATTTTCCACCGCGATCATGTGCGGCCGTTCCGAACCGGGAAAGTCGATCTCCGCGATCGCCGCCGTCGCATCCGCCAGCAGCCGCGCCCTATACGCCGGGTCAGTCCAGGCTCGGGCCACGACCCGAGCGCCGTTGCGGGGGCCGATCTTGGTTTCGTAGGCATCGACGATGGCGTCCAGCGCGGCCGGGTCGACCAGGCCTTTTTCCACCAGCAGGGATTCCAGCGCCTTGACCCGCAGCGCGGTGGTGGAGGGAACTTCCTGACCGTGGTCATGATCGTGATGGTGGTGATGGTGGGGATCGCTGCTCATATCGTTAGCTCCTCGTCCGCTGCCGACCAATCGGATAGCATCTGCCGGGACCAGGACGATAATCGCTGGATTTATCGGCTGTGGCAAACACATCGGCCGGAGGCCGTGGCAAACACATCGGCCGGAGGCCCAAGCTGCCAGAAACCTGGACCTTCGACTGGCGGGACCGCCCGAAGGAAGCGATCCGCCAAATCCTCGGATACC
>JANXTL010000238.1 GCA_025352375.1 Acetobacteraceae bacterium
CATGGTGGGCATCGCGCCGAACCGTGGTTTCTCGTCGATCGCCCATTTGCCCGCGCTCCTCGCGCTGCCCGATTTCGATGTCGTCGCCGTCTGCACCACCAAACAAGCCTCGGCCGAAGTCGCCGCCCGCCATTACGGCGCCACCCACGCCTTCGCAGACCCGGTGAAACTGGCGCAGCATCCCGACGTCGACATGGTCACCGTGTGCGTCAGCGTGCCCGGCCACCTCGATCCCGTTATGGCTGCCATCGATGCCGGCAAGCACGTCTATTCCGAGTGGCCTCTAGGCCGCACGACGGCGGAAGCGTTGACCATGCGCGATGCGGCGGAGGCAAAAGGCGTACGGCACGCAGTTGGGCTGCAGGGACGGGTGTCCCCGTCAATCTGCTACGTGCGCGACCTGATCGCCGCCGGACATATCGGGCAGGCTTTGTCCGCGACGCTGTTCGTCAATGCCGGCAACTGGGGGGCGACGATCGATCGCGCCTACCAAACCAGCTTTGCCAATGGCGCCAACCTGATGACCATCACCGGCGGGCACAACCTCGACGCGCTCTGCTTCATGCTCGGCGAGTTCCGAGAATTATCGGCCTTTGCCGTCTGCCAGCGCGACACAATCCCGCTGGAGGGCACCGGCGAACCAATCCCGAAAGACGTGCCCGACCAACTGGTCGTCAGCGGGATCGTTGGCAGCGGCGCGGTGGTATCGGTCCAGGTGCGCGGCGGCATGACCCGCGGGCACGAGTTCCTGTGCGAAATCCACGGCTCCGAGGGCGATCTGATTCTGGAGGCGACCGAACGCGCCTCCACCCAGCGGCAGGAGTTGAAGGTGTCCGGCGCACGCGGCAAGGGCGTGCCGTTGACCGAAATGCCGGTGCCCGACAGCTACCGCTGGGTGCCGGCCGGGGTCCCCAAAGGCTCCCCCTACAACGTCGCGCAGCTCTATGCCCGGTTCGCGGCGTCAATCCGTTCGGGTGCGCCCATGCAGCCCAGCTTCGACGACGCGATCATCCGGCACCGGATGCTGGACTCGATTGTGGCGGCGTCGAAGACCGGCCAGAAGCAGGTCATCGGTGGCTAGGGATTCCGATCAGCCGCAGCCGCAGCGCCCTGGACAAATTATCGATCAGCGCCACGGTGATCAGAATCAGCACGATCACGTAGGCAACCTGATCCCAGGCGTTGATCTGAATGCGCTCCGACAACCGCAGCCCGATGCCGCCCGCGCCAACCAGGCCGAGGATGGTCGCCTCGCGGGAGTTCGATTCGATCTGATATAAGGTTTGACTAATCATCACCGGCAGCACTTGCGGCAGCACGCCGAAGCGCAGCGCGCCAATGAAGCTGGCGCCGGTCGACGTTATGCCCTCGACCTGTTTGCGGTCGGTGTTTTCGATGGCCTCGGCGAAGAGTTTCGACAGCACGCCGGTATCGGCGACGCAGATGGCCAGGATGCCAGCGATGGGCCCGAGGCCGACAGCGCGCACGAACACCAAAGCCCAGATCAGTTGGTCCAACCCCCGCATGCCGTCGAACATCCGTCGGGCGAAGAAGCGGAAGACCCGGGCGGGGATGATATTCCGAGCGCCGAGGAACCCAAGCGGAAACGAAATGAGCAGCGCCAGCATGCTGCCCAGATACGCCATCGCCACAGTCTCCA
Organism: Acetobacteraceae bacterium; assembly: GCA_025352375.1. GTDB lineage: Bacteria > Pseudomonadota > Alphaproteobacteria > Acetobacterales > Acetobacteraceae > Rhodopila. The sequence continues at coordinate 1,661 of JANXTL010000238.1, forward strand.
GCATCGACTGCAGCAACTCGGCGTGGTCCCAGCCGGCGAAACCGGTCCAGTCCACCATCAGGCGGACGATGACCCACAGCCGCTCCAGGCCGCTGAAAACCTTACCGAATTCGAACAGCCAGTGGAGGTAGATCAGGTATACTACCGCCAGCAGCCCGATCCCCCAACGGATCGCCAAGGTCCGGCGATTTAAGCCGAAGGCCCAGGGGGTGCGCAGGCGTTGCGCCGCGATTTCGGCCGGCGTCATGCGAACTGCCCGATGAAGCGATGCCGGATGCGTTCCGACGTCAGATCGAGGATCACCACCACCAGCAGAATAAGAATGCAGATGGCGCTGACTTCCTCATAGATGTTGAAGCCGATGACCCGCTTCAGCTCCATGCCGATGCCGCCGGCGCCGACGAAACCCATGATGGTGGATGACCGAACATTGATCTCGAACCGCAGCAGTGCGTAGCTGAGAAACCCCGGCAGGACCTGGGGGACAACCCCATAGCGGATTTGTGCCAGCCACGAACCGCCGACGGATTTAATCCCCTCGACCGCCCGCAAATCGGCATTTTCGTTCAGTTCCAAAAACAGTTTTCCAAGCGCGCCGGTCGTATGGATACCGATCGCCAGGATACCCGCCAAAGGCCCGATGCCGAATGGCCAGACGAAGATGAACGCCAGCACGACCTGCGGGACCGTGCGCAAAATTTCCAGCAGCCTGCGCAGGAAGAACACCAGTACACGCAACGGCATCAGCGTGCCCGTTGCCGGGAAGCACAGCACGAACGCGGCGGTGAACCCCATCACAGTCGCAATGATCGCCATCTGCACCGTCTGCCACAGTAGCGTGCCGTACACGTCGATGCGATAGAACCAATAGGCGATCGACTGCGGCTCCTTCACGCCGCCGAACACATGACCGAAGGCCAGCACGGGTACAGGGTCGGCGCCGGCCAACGGCTCGATGGACAGCAATTTACCGAAATATTGGCCGATCCGCGGCAGGCCTTCGTAGATTTTCTCGGGCGAAAAATCGGTCCAGACCGCCGCCACCAGAAACAGCAGCACAGCCGTCGCCGCTGTCAACATCGTTTCCGCCATACGGGCACGCCGCCGCGCACCGAAACGTTGCTCGAACAAGCGATAGGCTGGATCGTCGGCGGACATTGTTACAAACGCCCGCCACGTTTTTCAGCTTGACGCAGATCGATGATATCTTTATAAAGGTCCATCGTCGCAGCTACGTAACCGACCCCGGTGCCTGCTTCGATCGCATTGTACACATCTCGATATTCCCCCGGCAAACTCAACATGACATCGGCGAAAGCCTGCTTCAGGTCGGCCGGTAGCGCGGCCCGCACCGCCCAGGGCCCATTAGGAATTTTACCGGATTGCCAGATGATGTTCACATCCGACATTTTCAGCATGCCCTTGTCGACCATCGACCGCAGATTGCCGCGCGTATAGCCCTGGGCAATGTCGCCCTGACCGGATGTCCAGGTCACGCAAGCGTCATATTGATGGTTCAGCATGGCAATAACGCCTTGCTCGTGTCCGCCAGCGAAACCAGTGCGGGAAAAGTACTTGCCGTCCGCGAGGTCGATCCCTCTCGCTTTCATCGTCGCACTGGGGATCAAATAGCCGGATGCCGAGTTCGGGTCGGCAAACGCTAACGAATGGCCCTTCATCTGCTCGATCGAGGTGATACCCGAATCCTTCCGCGTCAGCATGGCCGCGACGTAGTACACCGAACCGTCGGCTTCCAGCGGCACCACAACGGGTTCGATACATTTACAATCCAGCCAGGTGCCGGCGAACGCGGAAGGGCTGAATTCGGTGGCGTCCACCTGGCCAGCCGCCATAGCCTGCATGACACCCGCATAATCCGCGGCCGGGAACAGCTTCACCGGGACGCCTAGTTTTTCCTGTAACAAATGCTGGAAGCCGTCGTACTTCTTCAACCGGTCCGACGTGTTTTCGCCGCCGAGCAAGCCAACGCGAAACTCTTTGACGCGATCTTTCCAGCTGTCCGCGCGGCTGGCGGATGGAAGGCCGATGCTCAATCCGGCGATAGCGGCGGGCGCAATCCTGACGAGTGTACGACGCAGCATCGTGGCTCTCCCTTGTGCGGTTGCTATCGAGCCACGGCCGGGCGTGCCAGCATCGGCAAACTCGTGGAGGTCAGCTGCTCGTCCACCGCCTGGCCATCGCCCGATTGACCGTAGATCGAGCGCAATACGGCATCTGTCAACGCCTCTGGCTTGCCGTCGAACACGATAAGGCCCGCGGACATGCCAATGATGCGCTGGCAGTATGTCCTGGCGGTATCCAGGGTATGGAGATTGGTCAAAACCGTGATGCCCTCGCGCTGGTTGATATCCAGCAACGCGTCCATGACGATCTTGGCGTTCATCGGATCGAGCGAGGCGATCGGCTCGTCAGCCAGGATCATCGCGGGTTCCTGCATCAGTGCCCGTGCGATCGCGACCCGCTGCTGCTGCCCGCCGGACAGCGCATCGGCCCGGTTCATCGCAATATCGGTAATACCGAGGCGATCGAGCACATGGACCGCCATCGCGCGTTCCGCGGGGGTGAAAACCTTGAACAGCACCCGCGCCGTCGACATGTGGTACAGCCGGCCGCACAGCACGTTGGTCAGAACGTCGAGCCGGTTCACCAGGTTGAACTGCTGGAAGATCATGGCCGTTCGCGCACGCCAAGCCCGTAATTCGCGCCCGCGCAACGCCGTCACATCGGTGCCATCGGCAATTACGCGCCCGTCCGACGGCTCGATCAAGCGGTTGATCAGGCGCAGCAGAGTGGATTTTCCGGCGCCGGAACGCCCAATGATTCCAACCATTTCGCCGCGAGCGAAGGTCAGATTGGCACCGGCCACGGCCAGTTTGTCGCCAAAACGGCGACTGAGTTGAACGAGTTCGAGCACAAGCGTCCTGTCGGTTCGTAGGCGGCGAGGTAGCAGGGCCGACGTGACCGGTGTGTGACGGTTCGGTGAAGGCCTCAGCCGCATCTTACGGCATGAATGGCTCCCAGCGGATATATTTCAGGATGTATTCCCGATAGATCCAGGCGTGGGCCCGCCCGCGCATCGGCCAGATCCCCCGCAGCCGGGCGTCACACGGTAAATGACGCCCCGCGATCCTCAAATGGTCTGACGCGCCGCCTGAGCGGCCCGCTCGCGCGCGATCTCCACGGGGGTATACGGCGCGCCGTACTGATCGAAGGATGTCCAGCCGCTGTCGCGGTACATGCCTTCCCGCACGACATGATCGACACGGCCGTGACGCGCCATGATTGCCCCGATCGCCGCAATCCGGCTTTCATCCACACGAACCGTCACCAGCGTGCCGCCGCGCCGTACGCCCTCGGCGTAAACGTTTGCCTCATCGTTGCTAGAGCGTGATCGCCTGAGGTTGACTTCAACCTCGGGCGTGAATCACCCTCTCAAACAAAGGCTTAGACCATGATCGAACGCCGAGATCGCGTGCAACCTCAAACGATCATGGTCTAATGCCTGTGTCCGTCATCGCGCCGATCAGGCCACCTGCCATGGCACCCGCCCCAATCCCGGCGGCGGCCCCGACCACGGTAGCGGCCAGCCACCCGGCCGCCACGACCGGTCCGACACGACCGGTCCGACACCGGGAATGGCGAGAAGACCGAGCCCGGTGAGGACCCCCACACCCGCCCCGGCCACGCCGCCAACGGCGGCACCAGCACCGGCGCCGTTGGCCGCGCCGTCGGAGGTTTCCATGGACTCGCTGACGTTATTCGAAAGCATGGCGATGTCGGCATCAAGGATATTGGCGCCCTTGAGGTCGCGCACGGTCATCTCCGCGTCGGAATACGTGTCGTAGAGGCCGGTGACGGTCGAAATCATTTCAGTACCTTTTCACTTTTGTTCAAAGCCTGGCCGCCGGTCCGCCGACGACATTGCCCTGGAAATCGAGGGCCACCGGCATCGACACGCCGTCCTTCCGGGCTGTACCACGCCAGATGGACTGAGCGTCCTGCTTAAGGTCGGTGATCCCAGAGTACCCTTGATCCTCCATTCGTTGCCGAGCCTGCGCTTCGGTAAAGCTGTTAGCACCAAGCAGCGGCGCGCCGATCGGCGGAGGGGTCGGCGTCACATTGGTCTGGGGCGCCGGGATCAGGGGAGCGGGCTTTGCCATGGAACTGTCCATTGGGGCTGGGACGGCGATGGCGTTGTCGTTAATGGGAGGAACGGGAGGGACCGCGGAAGGAGGCGGGGTCTGGGCAGCGCACGTCCCCGCGCCGATCGCGGCGAAGGCCATGACAGCCCATACGATTTTAGACATAGGATCCCGCTCCTGGTTCAGATCGTTTTAAGAATGAACGATGGGTGGTGCGCCGGATGTCGGCTACGACACCAAATGCTTACCGCACGGCGGTTTCGGGCGTCAGAGCCGGAAATTACTCAGGGACCGCGTCACCGGGCCGTTCGAACCGTAGCCTCCGCGGCTAAGTAATTTCCGATTCTGTCGTGGTTGTTGGCCCCGGTGCAATACCGCCCCCACCGATACATCTCGTGTCGCCCGTGAAGGATATCGCAATGGACCAGGACCGCATGACAAACACCGCGAACCACATGGCCGGGCATGTGCGCGAGGCCGTGGGCGAATTTGCGGACGAAACAAAGGTGCAGGCACAGGAGGCCGGCCGCCGGGCATCGGTCGCCGTGCGGGATGCAACCGCGGCCGTCAGCAGCGTGGTGCAACGGCAACCGCTTATCGCCCTTCTTGCCGCCGGCCTCGTCGGGGGCTTGCTGACCCTGATGCTCGGCCGACGCTAACGATCGCTGAACAGGTTACCCCCGAAAACAACAGTTAGCGGTCCCGGGGGCAGGTTATCCACAGCATTTTGTGGATCGCGAGTCGTTTGTCGTTGACCCCCAATGCGTGAGGTCATACCACTCATCGTGTGACCACCGACGATACAACCCCGTTCATACGCCTGCGAGGCCGGTCCGTGATGGCCCTCGTCCTCGCACCGGAGCCGCCGTTGCCGAACTGGCTGGCGGCCCTGGACGCGCAGGTCGCGCGCGCACCCACCTTCTTCGACGGTCGGCCGGTCCTGATGGATCTCGGCGCCTTGCCAAGCAGCACGCCCGATGTGGCGGCGTTCCTGCGGACGTTGGAGCAGCGCGGCATCCGCATCATCGGCACCGAAGGCGCCCATCCGTCCTGGCAAGGGGTGGAAGCCTGGGGACGGCCGTTCCCCGCCTCCTCCAAGCCGGGACGCCCCATTGAGGTTCCCGATGAAACACCCAAGGTGCCATCGCCGGCCCCTGGTAGCGACGTCAATTCTCTGGTCATCGACGAACCCATCCGTTCCGGCCAGAGCGTCGTATTCGAAAAAGGCGACGTGACCGTACTAGGTTCGATCGGTTCGGGCGCCGAGGTCCTGGCCGGCGGATCGATCCATGTTTACGGCACCATTCGGGGACGAGCGATCGCGGGGTTGGCTGGCAACAGCAAAGCCCGCATATTCTGCCGCAAAATGCAGGCGGAGTTAGTGGCGATCGATGGCGTTTACCAGACGGCGGACGACATGCCGGCAGATCTAATCGGCAAGGCCGTGCAAGCATGGCTCGAAGACGATCGAATGAAGATGACAGCGCTCGATTCAACAGATACGGGAGACGCGAATGGCCAAAGTTTTGGTCGTAACATCCGGCAAGGGCGGCGTCGGTAAAACGACATCGACCGCGGCCCTCGGAGCGGCGCTGGCTCAGAACGGTGCAAACGTAGTCGTGGTCGACTTCGATGTCGGCCTGCGTAACCTCGATCTCGTGATGGGCGCGGAACGGCGGGTCGTCTACGATCTGATCAACGTCGTGCAGGGCGATGCCAAGCTGGCGCAGGCGCTGATCCGCGATAAGCGCATCGACACCCTGTCGCTGCTGCCGGCGTCGCAAACTCGCGACAAAGACGCCCTCACCCCTGAAGGCGTGGCTCGGGTGATCGACCAACTTCGCGAAAAATTCGACTGGGTGATCTGCGACAGCCCCGCGGGCATCGAAAAGGGGGCCATGCTGGCCATGCACCACGCCGACACCGCCGTCGTCGTCACGAACCCGGAAGTGTCGTCGGTGCGCGATTCCGATCGCATCATCGGCATGCTGGATTCCAAGACCGCCAAGGCGGAAAAAGGCGAACGGATCGAGAAGCATCTGCTGCTGACCCGTTACGATCCAGGACGCGCAGCAAGGGGAGAAATGCTGAACGTCGAGGACGTGCTGGAAATCCTGTCGATCCCGCTGCTGGGAATCATCCCGGAAAGCGAAGAGGTGTTGCGCGCATCGAATGTCGGCTCCCCGGTGACCCTCGCCAGCCCGACGGGCGCCGCGGCCCGCGCTTACTTCGACGCCGCACGCCGCCTGGCGGGCGAGAATATCGAGGTCGTGGTGCCGATGGAGCGCAAGGGCTTCATGAGCCGGCTGTTCGGACGGAGGGTCGCATGAGCCTGCTGGCGCTATTTTTCAAACGCAAGCCAACCGCCGGCGTGGCGCGCGAACGCTTGCAGATCCTGCTGGCGCATGAACGCATCGCCACCGGGCACTCCGAGTTGCTGGCGAAGCTTCAGGAGGAGATCATTCAGGTGATCGCCAAGTACATCAAGATCGATCGGGAACAAGTGCATGTGAAGCTGGATCGCGGCAAGGACATGTCGACGCTCGAAATCGATGTGGACCTGCCCTCCGTCATGCCCCTTCTCGGTGCGCGCGGTTAGCTTGCACCTGCTACTGTTGCGTGCGCCCGAGACGGACAATTTCAATTTTGACAATTGACGGATTTCGCACTTGCGGCGCGGAATTGGGCTGGCTACACATTTGCCGCCTGGGCGTTTTCCCGGCAGACGTGCCCCGATGAGCGATAAAGGTGCAATATGACCAAAAGCCTTAACGACAGCGACATCCAGACGACCCGCCGCGCCGCCCTGCGTTCCTTCGCGGCGAGAGCCGGCCTGACCGCAGCCCTGATCGCCGGCGCCGTGATCGGTTCCACCGGGACCGCCCACGCCGGCAGCGACCGCCGCAACCAGACCGACAACGACACTGGCCGTGGCAGCGACTACGTGGGCCAGACCGACAACGACTAGAGCGTGATCGCCTGAGGTTGACTTCAACCTCGGGCGTGAATCAACTTCTCAAACAAAGGCTTAGACCATGATCGAACGCCGAGATCGCGTGCAACCTCAAACGATCATGGTCTAAGCCTACGCGATGAACCGAGACGGCTTTTCGTTCGACCGGCTGATCGCACCGATCGGCCGGTCTTCGTTTTTGCGGGATCATTACGAAAAAGCACCGCTGGTCGTGCATCGGGCGGACCCGGATTACTACGGCCGTGTGCTGCGGCTTGAGGATGTCTGGCAGTTTATCGAGACTCGGTGCCCGGGCGCGGACGATCTCCGCGTGGTCAAATTCGGATCCGACCAGCAACCAACCGACCATATGGGCCCCAACCGCCGGGTGGACCCGGTTCGACTGGCGGGGTTGTTCAGTGAAGGCTGGACCATCGCGCTGAACAATATGCAGGATTACCTGCCAAGCCTTGGGCAACTTTGCGCCGCGGCCGAGGCGGAATTCTCGGCACCGTTCCAGACCAATCTGTACCTCACGCCCCCGGACGCACAGGGTTTCAAGCCGCACTGGGACACGCATGACATCTTCGTCCTACAGATCCATGGGTCGAAGAACTGGACACTCTACGATACCCAGATCGAACTGCCGCTGGTCGGCCAGACCTTCGATGAGCACAAGCCGGAACCCGGACCGGTTAGCGCCGAATTTACGCTGCACGCCGGCGATTTGCTGTATTGTCCACGCGGCCTGATGCACGCCGCCCACGCTTCGGCCGACACGTCGTTGCACATCACGTTTGGCTTGATAGGCACGACCTGGGCGGAACTGCTGGTTGAGGCCATTTCCAAAACCGCTCTGACCGAACCGTCGCTGCGGCATAATTTGCCGTTCGGCTTTGCCCGATCCGAATACAACCGACAGGAGGCCGCGGACACGTTCGCCCGGATGGCAGCGACATTCGCCGAGAAGGCGGATTTTCCTGCGATCTTCGAGCATATGCGGGAGAAATTCGTCGGCACCCGCCGTATCCGGCGGCCGGGCTATATCGAGGAAATCGCTCGGCTGGATCAGGTGTCGTCAGCGAGCCGGGTCGGCGTGCGGCCCGATCTGATGTGGTTCCTGGAAGGTAATGAGGAAACGGTCAGCCTGAGTTGCGGCCCCAGCACCCTGACGATGCCCGGTTTTGTACGCGGCGCGATGGAGGTCGCGATGGCTTCGGCGAGCTTCGTGGTAAGCGAACTGCCGGGTCCGCTGGATGAGGACGGTAAGGTGACGCTGGTGCGGCGGATGATCCGGGAGGGGTTGCTGCGGACTATGGGGGGAATTTATTAACGCTGGCACCCAGCCCGATAGGCCATTGTTCCCTGCTGCGTTACCTGCCCGACTCCACGCCGCAGCACCCTACCCCTTATGGTGCCCCACCCGCACCAGCAGCTTCCCGAAATTCCGCCCACCGAGAATACCAGCCAAAGCTGCTGGCGCCTGATCCAGGCCCTCGTGGATATCTTCCCGGTACACCAACGAGCCATCCGCGATCCACGGCCCCGCCAGCTTGCGCCATTCCGGAAGCCGTTCGGGGCGGTCGGATACGATGAACCCCTGGATCATTACGGACTTTCCGACCACGAACCCCAAATTCGGGCCGGGCGGGAATTCGGCTTCGTTATACTGCGAAACCATGCCGCACATCGCGACGCGCGCATGGCGATTGAGCTGGCCGAACACCGTCGCCTGCACGTGCCCGCCGACATTTTCGAAGTATCCGTCGATGCCATTCGGGCAGGCCGCGTGAAGTTCCCGCGCCAAATCCATCGACCGGTGATCGACGCAATCGTCGAAACCCAGGCTGTCCTGGACCCACAGGCACTTTTCAGAACCGCCGGCGATACCCACAACCCGCGCCCCTGCCCGCCTGGCGAGTTGTCCCGCAACCGAACCGACGGCGCCGGACGCGGCCGAAACAACGATCGTCTGGCCTTTTTGCGGCTTGATGATTTCCGTCACACCGGCATAGGCGGTCGCGCCGGGCATGCCGAGCACGCCCAGATAGGTGGACGAATGCACGCCGGCGGGCACTTTCACCAGCCGGTCACCCGCCGTCACCGAATGCGTCTGCCAGCCACGCGAGCCCACCACGATATCGCCGACAGCGAAGCGCGGATCGGCGGAGGCGACGACTTCGCCCACCGATTCGCCAGTCATGACTTCACCGATCTGAATGGCGACGGCGTAGGTCTGTTCTTCCCGCAGGCGGCCGCGCATGTAGGGATCGATCGACAGCCACAATGTGCGCGTGACCACCTCCCCCGTTTTGGGTTCGGGGATCAGGTCCTGGACGATTTCGAAATCGTTGGGGCTGGGCTCGCCGGAAGGGCGGCGCTTCAGGACGACGGATTGGCGCAGTTGATTGGATCCGGACATGGCGTTACGCAGCCTCCGCTTTCAGGACTAAACGACCGGTGACCTTGCCGTCGCGCAGGCGCATCAGCGCGCTGTCGGCGTCTCGCTGAGGCACGGTTTCCACCGGCAAAGCTTGCAGTTCGCCCGATTGCGCCAAGGCCACGAGTTCCCGCAATTCCTTGGGGTTGCCGACGTAGCTGCCCTGCACCGTCAGCGCGCGAATGGCCATGATGGGCAAAGGCAGCATCAGTTCCCCGCCGAACAGCCCGACCTGCACCAGCTTGCCGCCCTTGCGCAGCGCGGAGAAGGCGAAGCGGGCGGTGGCCGTGCCGTTCACCAGATCGACGACGGCCAGGACCGGTCCGCCGGCGGCCTCGATGATGCGCTGGGTGACGCCCTCCCCGTTGCCGTCCACGACCTTGGTCGCACCGGCTGCCAGAGCGGCGGCGCGCTTCTCGGCACTGATGTCCACCGAAACGATATTCTTGTGCTTCAGCGCCTTCAGCACGGCGATCGCGTTCAGGCCCAGGCCGCCGGCGCCAACCAGCACAATGGCCTCGGACGGGGTGTAGCCGGGCGTCGCCATGGCCTTCTTGATGCCGGAGAACACCGTGATCCCCGAACAGGCATAGGTGGCTGCGACGGCGTGATCCAAGGTGCCGGGATCGACCAGATGACGCGGGTGCGGCGCTATCACGTGGGTGCCGTAGCCACCGTTCTGGTAAACGCCCAGGCTGCGGGCGGCGACGGTGCACATGTTATCGTCCTCGGCGAGGCAGGTGGCGCAGGTGCCGCAGCCGAGCCAGGGGTAGACGATCCGCAGATCGCCGACCTTCACGCCCTTGGCGTCGGGGCCGAGCTTGACGCCCTTGGCGTCGGGGCCGAGCTTGACGACGCGGCCGACGATTTCGTGCCCCATGGCAAGGGGAAGAGTCACGCCGCGATCCGCCAGCGACATTTTTTGGCCGCCGCCGATGTCGTAGTACCCCTCCCAGATATGCAGGTCGGAGTGGCAGACGCCGCAATGAGTGACCTCGAGCAGCACCTCGGTGCCTTTCGGCTCCGGCGTGGGGAGTTCGATTTCCTTGAGGGGCTTCCCGTTTTCGACAACGGCCCAGGCGCGCATGGTGGTTCTCCGATGGAATGACGTTGAGGGGGAATGGTTAGTCCCCCTGGCGATTATTGTCAGCCCTTGAGCACTTCCGGATTGGTGACCCGGACCGGCTTGCCGTCCAGGAACCCCAACGCGTTCTCGATCATTTGCGGGTAGAATCCGTCCCAGGTTTCTTGCACGCCGTAGCCCATGTGCGGCATCAGCACGGTATTCTTCGCGGTGCGTAGGGGATGCCCAACCGGCAGCGGCTCGCGATCGTAAACATCCAGCGCCGCCACGATCTTGCCCGCGTTTACCGCCGCCAGCATCGCGCCTTCGTCGATAATCGGCCCGCGGGAGGTGTTGATCAGAATGGCCCCCGGCTTCATCCGTGCGATATCCGCCGCACCGATCAGCCCGCGCGAACGAGGCGACAGCACCAAATGCACCGAGATCGCATCGGACTGGGACATCAGCTCATCCTTGGTCACCAGCGTCACGCCCATTTCGGCGCAGCGTTCGGCGGTCAGATTCTGGCTCCAGGCGATGACGTTCATGCGCAGCGCCTTGGCATAGGTGGCCATGTAGCCGCCGAGCCGGCCCAGGCCCATTATGCCCATCGTCTTGCCGGCCAGCCCGATGCCAACGGGAACCCCCATCTGGAAGGTGCCCCCGCGCATATTGGCATCGCCCCGGGGAATGCCGCGCGCCGCCGCGATCAGCAGGCCAAGCGCCAGTTCGGCGGTAGCGGAGTCAGCGTAACCGCCGCCCGACGTCGCACAGACCGGAATGCCCCGCGCGGTGCAGGCCGGCGTATCCAGCGACGCGTTGCGCGCCCCGGTCATGCCCATCATGCGCAGTTTCGGCAGCCGGTTAATCAGCGACGCCGGCAATGGGGTGCGCTCCCGCATCGACAGCACGATGTCGAAATCGGCGAGTTTCGCGACCGCGTCGTCTTCGTCGGCGAAGGCTTCCTGGAAGATGGTGACGTCGGCGCGGGCATCGAGCGCGGACCAGTCGGCGGAACCCCGCGCCACCCCCTGCCAATCGTCCAGCACCGCGATCTTGGATTTGTTGGTACCGCTCATTGTCCCGTTCCCATTATGCGCCTGGCGCGCAAGGTGGCGCTGGCGCCGCGCTGGCGCAAGCCGAGCTGTTGCGATCATATCCGCTCCGCAGTTTGAAGGAGTAGCACATGACCCAAGTCGCCGTCATCGGTGCCGGCCTCATCGGCCGGGCCTGGTCCATTGTTTTTGCTCGGGCGGGGTTCGGTGTGGCGTTGTGGGACCCGTTCCCCCAGGCCGTGCAGCCCGCGTTGGACTTCATCGCCGAACGCCTGCCGGAGCTGAAGGAAAACGGGTTGCTCAAGGACGAACCGGCCGCAGTCATGGCCCGCATTCGTCCGGTACAGACCCTGGCCGATGCGTTGGGGGACGCCGTTTATGTGCAGGAAAACGGCCCGGAACGCGTCGCGATCAAAATCCCCCTGTTCGCCGAGATGGATCGCCTCGCACGACCGGACGCGGTGCTCGCGAGTTCGACCAGCGGCATCCCGGCCAGCGCCTTCACCGAGGGCCTGAAAGGCCGCGCACGGTGCCTGGTCGCGCATCCCGTGAACCCACCGTACCTGATTCCGTTGGTGGAAATCTGCCCTGCACCGTGGACCGACGCGGCGACGGTGGCTCGCACGCGGGCGATTATGACCCAGGCCGGCCAGGTGCCCGCGACCGTCAAGAAAGAGATCGACGGGTTCGCCCTGAACCGCTTGCAAGGCGCGCTGTTGGCCGAGGCCTTCCGGCTGGTGGCGGATGACGTCATTTCGCCCGCCGATCTGGATGCGCTGGTGAAGCACGGCCTCGGGCTGCGATGGAGCTTTATGGGCCCGCTTGAGACCATTGACCTGAACGCGCCCGGCGGGCTGGCGGATTACTGCGACCGGTACGGGCCGCTATATGCCAAAATGCAGGCGCAGATGACGCCGCTGGAGTGGGACGCCGGGCTTGTCGGCAAATTGCAAGACGCCCGCCGGGCGGAGCTGCCGGCGAACATGCAGCCCGTGCGGCAGGCGTGGCGGGACCGGCGGCTCATGGCGCTGCTGGCGCACAAGGCGGGCCAGCCGGCGTAGATCGGTTGGCGGGCTGCTTTCTCGGCCGCCCGCCCTTCGCCCCGTTCGCTCGCCCGCTCAGACCTGATCGTAGTCCACCACGACGCGCTCGGTCACCGGCCGCGCCTGGCAGGTCAGCACGAAGCCTGCGGCGATTTCCCACGGTTCCAGCGAGTAATTCACCGCCATCTCCACCCTTCCCTCCAGCACTTTGGCGCGACAGGTGCAGCACATCCCGCCCTTGCAGGAGAACGGGAGGTTCCGCCCGGCGCGGATGGCGGCGTCGATGATCGCCTCGCCCGCTGCGACGGGAATGTCCACACGGGCGCCTTCATGCACGATGGTGGCGATGGTCGCCGGCTTGACACCGGCTGGGATCGCCACGGGTCTGGGGCGGCCGTCGGCGGAGGGGGTGAACCGTTCTACATGCACGTGGGGGATGCCGAGCGCGGCCAGCATGGTTGGGAGCCCCTCGATCATCGGCTGAGGGCCGCAGACGAAGGCATGATCGATCTTCGGCAGCATCGCCTGGAGGGCGCGCAGTTTGTCCGCGTCCAGATGGCCGTTCAGCACTGGGATATCCTGCTCCTCCCGCGACAGCACATGGAAAACCGACAGGCGCGCGAGGAAACGGTCCTTCAGGTCCTCGATTTCGGAACGGAACATGATGCTGTCGGTGGAGCGGTTGCCGCAGAACAGGAAGAAGCGGCTGGCGGGTTCTCCGGCGAGGAGCGCCTTCATCAGCGACAGCACCGGGGTGATCCCCGATCCCGCGACGAAAGCCGCGAAACTCCGCGCGGCGGCGGGGTCGGGCGCCAAGCCGAAGCGGCCGTCGGGGGTCATGACCTGGAGCGTGTCGCCGGCCTTCAGCGCGGCGTTGGCCCAGGTGGAGAACGCACCGCCCTCGACCCGCTTGATGCCAACGCTTAGCCCGGGTTCGTCGGGGGCGGAGCAGATGGAGTAGCTACGGCGGATGTCCTGCCCGTCGATCTCGGCGCGTAGGGTGAGGTACTGGCCGGGGGTGAAACGGTACGCATCCCTCAGCACATCGGGGACGTCGAACGTAAGCACCACCGCGTCGGCGGTGTCGTGGCGCAGGGCGGCGATGCGCAGCGGGTGAAAGCGGGGTCTGGTCATACCGAGGGGTGTTGCATCGTGCTTCGCCCCCTGCAAGGTCGGCACCCATTTCTGAACGCGCCATTAATTGGCGGCAATGTCTGAAACGGATGCTTGGCTCGGGTGTCACATCCCCAGAACCGCACGATACTTCGTCACTGAGCCAAACCATTCTGGTTTAGTGTTATAAGGCGTTGCACCCATGAAGACCCTGTTGCTTGCTGCCGCTGTCCTGTCCTTCGGGATTGGCGTCGCACGCGCCGAAACCGCTCCGCCCTCGATGCACGATACAACGATGCAACACGATTCGATGCATGATGGCATTCGCGACCGCATGAACGGCACGATGGCGCCGAAGCAAACCGCGCATGCCGTCACGAACGCCTGGCAGTCCGACGCTGGATTGGCCCGCGGCGGCGGCTAAACCGAGCATAGATGGGCGTCCGGAACGTTGCAATATCGACGTTCCGGACGCAGGCAGGTCAAACCGTCTTAGCCGACCGCCCCAACCCGCCATACAAATCCAGCACCCGGCCAAACCATTCCGCGATCGGCCCATCCGCCGCGATCGCCGGAAACGTGCTCGTGCAGCGTGGCCACATCAACGTTCCTGCTACGATATGATCTGCGTAGCTCGGCTGCGCCCCGCCGAGCCAAGGACGGCCCTGCAAGGCCACCCGCAGCGGGGTCAGGGAGGCGCGGAACGCCGCCACGCGATCCTCCCGCCCCGCTTGCACCGCTTCCAGTGTCCGGCCGAACCGGGTTTCGCGGCTGGTACGGAAATAGTCGCGATCCTTCTCCGCCACGACATCCAGCAGATCGCGCACGATCAGCGTCACGATGCCCGGCATGAGCACCGAATCAGCCCAGGCGTTAATGAACCGGGCATGCGCCTGCCCACCGGGGCCGCCGAGAATGGAGGCATTGGGGTAAGCCCGATCCAGATACACCGCGATCGCCCAACTGTCGGACACGACCGTGGCGCCGTCCTGGATCACCGGCACCCGCCCCTGGCCGGAAAATACGATCTTATCCGTCTCGGTGAACCGCCAGGGCTGCGCATCCACCGGCAGCCCCTTGTGCGCCAGGGCAAAGCGCGTGCGCCAACAGTATGGGCTGAAGCGCAGTTCGGGGTCGGCCCCGGCCAGATCGTAAAGCGTGATCATCAGGCCCTCGCTATATCCAGGAAATCGGAGGCTTTCAGGCTCGCCCCGCCGACCAGCGCGCCGCCCACATGCGGCACGGCCAGCAGCGACGCGGCGTTGGACGGCCGGACGGACCCGCCATACAGGATCGGCATCGCCTCACCGGCCGGCCCGAAGCGGCGGACCAATGCCTGACGAATGAACAAATGCATCGCGGCGACATCGCCCTCGGTTGCCGTCCGGCCGGTGCCGATCGCCCAAACCGGCTCGTAGGCCACGATCCCCGCAAAATCGTCAGGCAGGCTGCCGTTCAACTGTTTGCCCACGACCGCGGTTTCCCAGCCGGCCTGCCGTTCCTCCGCGCTTTCCCCGACGCAGACGATGGGGGTCAGCCCCGCCGCCACCGCTGCCAGGGTCTTGGCTCGGACGAGAGAATCAGTCTCGCCATGGTTCTGCCGCCGCTCCGAATGACCGAGGATCACATAGCTGGCCCCGGCATCGCGCAGCATGGGGGCGGAAATATCGCCGGTATGGGCGCCGTGGGTTTCGGTATGGCAATCCTGTCCGCCCACCGCGACCGGCGATCCCGCCAGGAGTCGCGAAACCAAAGCGATCTGGGTCGCCGGCGGGCAAACAAGCAGGTCGCGGGTCAAGGCGCCGGCCTCCAGCAGCGGGGTCGCGATCGCCACGGCCTCTGCCGTCAACCCGAACATTTTCCAGTTCCCCGCGATCAATTGGCGCATGGGCGTGTTTCCTCCTTGGCTCCCTCCCCTACCAGGATTCCGCCCCGGCTGGCAAAGCGGCGTTCGGCCTTCTATATGGTGCCGCCTTCGCTATCGGGAACCTGTTGAATGATCTCCGCCTTCCGCCGAGCCCTGGATACCTGGTACGTCAAGGGGTTCTTCCTTGTGATGGTCCTGGCTTTTGTCATCTGGGGTATCGGTCCCGACGTCATCAGATTGATCGGCAACTCGTCCTGGGTGGTGAAGGTCGCGGGCCAAACGATTGAGGCACCGGCATTCCAGGCCGAATTCCAGCGCGCGCTCTCGACGGCGACCCAACAGTTGCCGCCGGGTCAGGAAGTCACACCTGCCCTGAAGAAGGAGGTTGCGGACGCGACGCTAAAGCGCATTGTCGGGGAAGCGGCGATGCAGGGGATGCTGCGCGATATGCATTTGCTCACGCCGCCGGCGGCGATCGCCGAGGCGGTTCGTGCCATGCCGGTCTTCAAGGACCTCAGCGGGCAGTTCAGTCGGCCGTTGTACGATCAGGTGCTGCGCAGCAACAGCATCCCGGAAACGCGTTTCATCCAATCGGTGCGCACCGACCTCACGCAACGCCAGGTGTTGGGCGCAATTGCCGCGGGCATCGAAGCGCCGCTGGTCGAAGCGGCGCCGGTCTATCAGGCCGTCACCGAAAAACGAGCCGCCGACATGGTGGAATTCGCCTTCACCCGCGCACCCACGGTGCTGCCGGCCGATGAAGCGACGTTGCGACGGTTCTACGACAACCACCCCGACAGCTACACAACGGCCGAAACCCGCCGGATACAGGCGGTGATCCTGTCGCCCAAAGGGTTGGCAACCGAGATTCCCGTCACCGATGAGGATCTTCACGCCGCTTACGACCACGCCAAGGCCAGCTACGTCACCGAGGAAAAGCGCTCGGCGCAGATCATCGCGGTCTCCGATGAGGCTAAGGCCAAGGCACTGCTGGCGACCTGGCAGGGCAACGCCGATTGGGCCGCGATGCAGGCCGCCGCCACGGCTGCCGGGGCGACGGCCTTGCCGCTTGACGACGCCAAGAAAGATGCGTTTCCCGACCCCGATTTGGCCGCCGCTGTATTCTCCGCCCCGGCCGGCGCGGTGACTGGACCGGTCAAAGGCGCTTTCGGCTGGTTCGTTTTGAAAGTGACCAATATCGCGCCCGGCAGCGTAAAGAGCTTCGAATCGGTCAAACCCGAGCTGGCGGAGCGCGTGCTGGCGGAGAAAGCGACCGATATTATCTACGCCAGAGCGAATACGCTGGACAATCTACTGGGTAACGGCACCAAGCTGGACGAACTGCCGGGCGATCTTGGCCTGGTCGCGGTCCAGGGCACGCTGGACGCCGAGGGCAAGACGCCGGAGGGTGAAGCCGCTCCCCTCCCCGATCCGCCGGAACTACGCACCGCCCTGATCGCCGCCGCGTTCCAGGTCCGCCTGGGTGACCCCATCCGCCTCACTGAAGCTAAAACGCCGGGCGGCCCTGCTTATTTCGCGGTGACTGTCGAAACGATCACCCCGCCGGGAATCAGACCCTTCGAAGACGTCAAGGACCGGGTCAGCACCGATTGGACGTTCGACCAGCAGCGCCATGCGCAGGAAACAGCAGCAGCCGCGATGTACGCCGCCGTGCAGGGCGGCCGCCCCTTCGCCGATGCCGCCACGTTTGCCGGCGTCGTCCCGCACCTCACACCGCTGGTGTCCAGCGGCGAAGGGGCTGCCGGCATGCCGCCGGAGCTACAGCGCATCCTGTTCGGGCTGAAGAAGGACGAACCCACGATGGTGGAAACGGTGGCTGGCTTCATCGTCGCCGTGCCCGCGGAAATCGTCATCAGCAACCCTGAAACGGATAAGACTGCCTATGACAAGATGCGCTTGGACCTCGCCCGCAACATCGCGCAGGATTACGTCGCCGTCTTCCAGGAAGCGGTGCGCCAGCGCGCCATCCCGCGTATAAACCAGACGAACTTCAACCAAATCGTGCAACCCTGAACCCGACAGAGACCCTGATGAACGTATCGGTCCCACCCGGCTTTGCCGCCTTCCGTGCCGCCTACGACGACGGACGTGGCAGCCTGGTGTGGCGCAAGGGCGTGTCGGACCTGGATACGCCGGTTGCCGCCTTCCTGAAGCTGGCGCACGGGCAGCCCAACTCCTTCCTGCTGGAAAGCGTGGAAGGCGGGGCGAAGCGCGGGCGTTATTCGATCATCGGCATGGCGCCCGATCTGATCTGGAAGTGCCAGAACGGCAAGGCATCGGTGAACCGGCACGCATTGTCGGCGCCGCACGCCTTCCTGCCCGACCCCAAGCCGGCCTTGGACAGTTTGCGGTCCTTGATCGAGGAAGTCCGGCTGGATGTGCCCGCCAATCTGCCGCCGATGTCGGGCGGGCTGGTCGGCTACCTCGGCTACGACATGGTCCGGCTGATGGAGAAACTGCCGGAGAAGAACAAAGACACGCTGGGCGTACCCGAGGGCGTGATGGTGCGGCCCACGTTGTTCGCGATTTTCGACAACGTGAACGACGAGCTGTCGCTGGTGGCCCCGGTCTATCCGCAGCCGGAGATCCCGGCCGCCGAGGCCTGGTCGCGGGCACAGGTTCGCCTGGCCGAAGCCGCCGAAGCGCTGGACCGGCCAATGCCGCACCAGCCCCCGCCGGTGATGCTGCCGGACCCGCCGGAACCGGCGTCCAACTTCACCAAGGCGGGCTTCACCGATGCGGTGGCGCGTTGCAAGGCATACATCGCGGCGGGCGATGCGTTTCAGATCGTCATCAGCCAGCGGTTTTCCGTGCCGTTCACCTTGCCGCCGTTCTCGCTGTATCGCGCGCTGCGGCGGATCAACCCGGCGCCGTTTCTTTTCTTCTTGGATTTCGGGGGATTTTCTATTGTCGGGTCCTCGCCGGAGGTTCTGGTGCGGTTGCGCGACGGTGTCGTGACCATCCGGCCGCTGGCGGGCACGCGGCGGCGGGGCACGACGCACGACGAGGACATGGCGCTGGAGGCAGAACTGTTGACCGATCCGAAGGAACGGGCGGAGCATCTGATGCTTTTAGATCTGGGTCGGAACGACGTGGGGCGCGTGTCGGCGATTGGGTCGGTAAAAGTGACGGAAAGTTTCATCATCGAACGTTTCAGCCACGTGATGCATATTTCCTCGAACGTGGAAGGTAAGTTGCGGGACGGACTGGACGCGCTTGACGCGCTGATCGGCGGCTTCCCGGCCGGCACTTTGTCGGGTGCGCCCAAGGTACGAGCGATGGAAATTATTGAAGAATTAGAGCCCGACCGCCGCGGCATCTATGCCGGCTGCATCGGCTACTTCGCCGCGAACGGAACGATGGACACCTGCATCGGACTGCGCACCGCGATGGTGAAGGACGGCACGATGTATGTGCAGGCCGGTGCCGGAATCGTTGCTGATTCTGTCGCATCAGCGGAATACGAGGAATGCCACCAGAAGGCTCGGGCTTTGGTCCGCGCGGCGGAGGAAGCAGTGCGTTTCGCAGCAGGGAAATCAGGCAGGAACAGCGGAGGATAATACCACGAAATTATGGTTTGAACCCGGCGATGATCATTTCGCACACCCATAAATTTATCTTTTTCCACAACCCGAAATGCGCCGGGACAAGTTTTCGCGCGGCATTGGCCGCCTTATCATGACGATCCATTCACATTCTGGGGCATTTTCAATGCCCCTTATTTTCGTAACGTGATCGATCATACACATCTGCGCCTGTGGGAGATGGCGGCGCAATTCCCGGATATATACGAGAAGACCCACGAGTACAACTCGATCGTCTTCGTTCGGAGCCCGTATGCTCGCTTTCTCTCGGCGATGAGCGAACATTTGAAAAAATTCTGGCCTGCGATCGATATCCAGGCCATGACCCCGCTGCAACGGAGCCAGACGGTGGAAGTATTCATCGCGAAAATTCTGAACATATCGCGTATCATCACGGACTGCCGGTTCATCCATTTCTCGCCGCAGATTTGGTATCTGACTCTCGAAAAACACCAGGTACCGAGGCATATCGTACCCATGCTGGAAAAAAACCCGGACGCATTCGCAAAGCAGGGTCTGGCGGTGCTCGGCCTGCCCGACCGGATCGTTCCGCACTACAATCCCTCACCCGTCGATTTGTCTGCTGCGCTCGGATCGTCCGCGGTCAGAGCGTTTATCCAGGATTTCTATGAGGATGATTTCGCGTTCTTCCGAGCGCGGCCTTCATTGGCGATCTTGGCGGAAATTCCAGGCTGAGGTTGTTCGGGAATTCGGTCCCGCAGCCTGCCGGCTAAATTGGAATCCGAGCAGTTTCAGGCGCCGCACAATCTCCCGATAACGAAAGCCGGCCAACCGGCCCATCAGGCATTCACGACCAGTGGGTAGTCGAAAACGTCGGCGGTCGGCACCAGCCGGCTGACTGCCTCGTCGCCGTCCCGCAGTTCGATCAGCTTCTTCGCGACATCGCGCGCGATTTCGATCGTTTCCTGGATGGTTCGGCCTTGGGCAATCAGCCCCTGGATGTCGTCCTAGACCATGATCGTTTGAGGTTGCACGCGATCTCGGCGTTCGATCATGGTCTAAGCCTTTGTTTGAGAGGGTGATTCACGCCCGAGGTTGAAGTCAACCTCAGGCGATCACGCTCTAGGTCGCGAGATAGGCTCCTTCCGGCAGCCTTTCGATATGCAGCGTGGCGATGCGTTCCATGGTTCGGCCATCCTCGATGTGACGCCACACTATCACGTTTGACGCCGCCCCCCCAAACTCGCAAGTTCCGGGCCATCCAACATCCCAAGAGCGCAGCATCCATGGCAGTGCAGGCCGTTTCCCATACTGAGGTTCCTCGCCGATCGGAAACAGCGCCCGTTCTGCTCTGGTTTCGCGACGATCTGCGGCTCGCGGATCATGCGGCGTTGCATGTGGCGCTGGGGACGGGTGCGCCGGTTTTGCCGGTGTACGTGCTCGACGACGATCCGCCGTGGGCGATGGGCGGGGCCGCGCGCTGGTGGCTGCACCGCAGCATTCGGTCGTTGACACAGGCGCTCGCAGCCCGGGGTGCCCCGCTGATCCTGCGGCGCGGGCCAGCCGCGGCCACGATCCGGGCATTGGTCGCGGAGACCGGCGCCACGGCGGTCTACACCGGGGGCATGCCCGACCCGAAGGCGCGGGCGATCGACCGCGCGCTGGTGGACGCGGGGGTGGCGCTGCACCGTCTCAGAACGTTCATGCTGTTCTCTCCGAACGACATCCGCACCGGCGGCGGCGGGCGGTACGCGGTCTACACCCCCTTCGCCAACGCCTGCCTCACGCGGGAACCACGCCCGTTGCTGCCGGCCCCCGAGCGCATCCCGGCCCCGCGGCCGCCTCGGTCGGACAGGCTGGACGATTGGGGGCTGTTGCCCACGAAACCCGATTGGGCCGGCGGCCTGCGCGCCACCTGGACGCCGGGGGAGCAAGGCGCGGCCGACCGGCTGGACCGTTTCCTGGCAGGCGCCATCGACGACTACCCCAATGGCCGCGACCGTCCGGACCGATCCGGCACGTCCATGCTGTCGCCGCATCTGCGGTTCGGGGAAATCTCCGCCGCTACCGTCTGGCATCGCGCCGGCACCAGCCACAAGACGTTCATCAAAGAGCTGCTCTGGCGGGAATTCAGCATCCACCAGCTCTGGCACAATCCGTCGCTGCCCGATGCCCCCGCCAAACCGGCGTTCGCCGCGATGCCCTGGCGGGACGACCCCGCGTCCCTGAACGCGTGGCAGCAGGGCATGACTGGCATCCCAATCGTCGATGCCGGCATGCGCCAGCTCTGGCTAACCGGCTGGATGCACAATCGGGTGCGCATGATCGCGGCCAGCTACCTGATCAAGCATGCGATGATCGATTGGCGCGCCGGGGAAAAATGGTTCTGGGACACGCTGGTGGACGCCGACCTCGGGGCCAACGCCGCCAACTGGCAATGGGTCGCCGGCAGCGGCGCCGACGCCGCGCCGTATTTCCGGATCTTCAACCCCGTGCTGCAAGGGCGTAAATTCGATCCCGACGGGGCCTATACACGGCAA
Source organism: Acetobacteraceae bacterium (assembly GCA_025352375.1). Taxonomy (GTDB): domain Bacteria; phylum Pseudomonadota; class Alphaproteobacteria; order Acetobacterales; family Acetobacteraceae; genus Rhodopila. The sequence continues at coordinate 23,464 of JANXTL010000238.1, forward strand.
TTTGTCCCGGAAATCGCGAGGTTGAACACAAGTCATATCCACGCCCCGTGGGAGGCACCGCCCGACATCCTCCGCCAGGCGGGAATCGTACTCGGCCAGTCATACCCGCATCCGGTCGTGGATCTGGCGTTCGGACGGAGACGTGCGCTCGACGCCTTCGCGGCGCTTCGTGCTGGATAAAAGCCGAGTCGTGCCTATATATTTTGCAACCGATGTCCCTCCCCCCGATTCCTCAGCCCGCCCGTATCAGGGTCGTGGGCGATGTTCATGGCGACGTCACCGCCTTCCGCTACGCTGCCGCGACCGACCGGTTTGTCATCCAGTTGGGCGACCTTGTAGATAACGGCCCCGACAGTGCCGGCGCGCTGCGGATCATGTTCGACCTGATCGACCAAGGCCGCGGCCTGTTCATCCTGGGCAATCACGACTTCAAGCTGGCGCGCGCCATCGGCGGTCAGATCACCCGCGTCGACGCCATGTTGACCGCGACGCTCGGGCAACTGGATGAACCCCTGCGGGAACGAACGGTGCGGGAGGTCCTGCGGGCGCCAGCCTGGCTTCGGCATGGCGGCAATTTGTTCGTTCACGGCGCGTTTCACTCATCGATGCTGGAGCAGCCGGCGCCTTCAGTGGACCTCGAACGGCCGCATGGGGCCGCGTCGCGCGCGCTGTACGGCGAACCGACCGGCCGGACGCAAGCGGACGGCTATCCCGAACGGAGCCTGAACTGGGTAGACCGCATTCCCGCCGGCATCGTCGTTTATTGCGGCCACGACCGCCGCAGCACCGACGGACGTCCTTACCGTCGCACCGGACAGGCGGGCGGGGCTGCGGTGTTTCTCGACACCGGCGCCGGCAAAGGCGGACATCTGTCCTGGATCGATCTGGACTTGTAGTGCAACGGACCGTTGCAAGACCTCCGCTCGATTGCCTGAACAACCTAGCCTGAACAACCTGGCCTGAACAACCAGGGCGGGACAAAACCCGGACGACGTGCCACACTGGCCCCATCATGCATCAGCTCCTCCTTCTGCGGCACGCCAAATCGTCCTGGGACTCGCCCGATCTGCCGGATCGGGACCGACCGCTGAACGCACGTGGGCGCCATGCCACGGCGCTGATGCGGCAAGCCATGCGCGATCTCGGCCTGGAGCCGGACGTCATCCTGGTATCCACCGCCCAACGCACGCGCGAAACGCTCGCGTTGCTGGAGCCCTGGAACGAAACGCCGCTGCGGGAGGAGATGGATTCACTCTATCTCGCGCCGCCCGCCCGCCTGCTCGACGCCCTGCACAACGTGGCCAACACCGTTCGGTCCGTCATGATCGTCGGACATAATCCCGGCCTGCATGAGCTGGCGCTTTCGCTGGCCGCACCGCAGGGACAAGACGATATTCACCAGGAACCGCTGCTTGGCCTGACACGGGGCTTCCCCAGCGGCGCACTCGCGGAATTCTCCGTCGCAGTCCCCTGGTCCCGCCTGACCGAAAACGGCGGGCGATTGGTGCGCTTCATCACCCCAAGGGAGCTTGAGGGAACGGGCTGACGCCAATGCGCATGGCGTTCGACGTCCACCCGGATGACGCCGTCCGCCTGACGCGATCGAAAAGCCTTGTCCGCAAACCCGGCACCCGCCCGCGATACCGGACGGTGCGGATCGTCTGGCACGACAGCCCCGACCACGCGCTGCGGACGGATGGGCTGGTGTTGGCGGAACAGCAAGGCCTGTGGCGGTTGGAGCGTCTGACGCCCGGCGCCGGCGTCTGGCTGCCGACGCAATCGCCGCCGGAGATCGCGCAAGCCCTGCTGCCAACAGACCTGCAACCCAAACTGCCGGACGGCGTGGTGCCCATCGTGGCCTTCGACGGACGCCTGGCCATTTCTGTTCTGGAAACACCCAACGGCTCGGTCGCCATGGAGCTGCTGCGCGGAACGGTCGGGACCGCACCAATCAGCCGCGTAATCCTGGACGGCAGCGACAATGCGGTGCGCGACCTTGCTCTGTCCTTGGCTGGTGAATTCCGGATCGGCGTGCCGCGCGCCAGCCTCGCCGCGGAAGCCATCGCCATCGAGCGCGGCGATACGCCGCCGCCCCGCCGCCTGGGGCCACCGGAGCCGTTCGCCGACACCACGGTCACCGCCGCCTTCGCCACTGCCATCGGCCATTTCACCGACGTGCTGGTGCACTATGCGCCGCTGGCTGCCCCAAGCGGTTCGGACACCGAACCCGTGCATCAAATGCGGGTCGCGGTGCGGCGGGCGCGCTCCGCCATCGCGGTGTTCAAACACGGGCTGGCGTGCGCGGACGTTATTGCGGCGGATCGCGACCTGAAGGCTTTGGGCACCGTCCTGGGTCCGGTCCGGGACTGGGATGTATGTGTTACCGAAACATTACCGCAGGTGACCGCCGCGTTTCCCGACGACGCCCGCCTGCGCCGCCTGACCGTTGCCGCCCAACGGCAGCGGGAAGCGTGCCACATCGGCCTCCGCGCATGCTTGGCGGCGCCATCGTTCCGGCAGTTGGGGATCGGCCTGGCCTGGCTCTGCGTCAGCGAGGCTTGGCACGCGACCCTGAGCCCCGAAGAACAGACCGCCAGCGCGATGCCGCCGGCGGATTTCGCCGCGCATGTGCTTCAGCACCGATGGAAGAAAGTATCCGCGGCCGGCAAGGCCATTAAGACCCTGGACGTCCCATCCCTGCACGCGTTGCGGTTGCGCGCCAAGCGGGCTCGCTACGCGATGGAGATTTTTCGGCCGAGCGAGCATGGCAAGCCGGCGCAGCGGCTGATCAAGCGGCTGAGTGCGTTACAGGACCATCTCGGCACGCTGAACGACGGGGCGGTCGCGGCGGGGCTGCTCGAAACATTGGGTGGCCCGCATGGCAAACACGGTTACGCGGTCGGCTTGGTCCTTGGGTTTTTGGCGGCCTCGGCCGGAAACGAGCGGCCGCTCATGCTGCGCGCCTGGGAGAAATTTCGGAGCACCCCGCGTTTTTGGGGTTGACCCCAAGTCGTTCGAGTCGCATCCCCAAGTCGATGGCGGAAGTCCAAAAGGGGTGAGGACGAACGCGTGGCACTCAATCGTAAACGACGCATTTTCACGCAGACCGGGACGCCCTCGCGCCGCCGATCGCGCGGCGTGGCGCTAACGCTTCTGGCTGGCACGCTGATCGTGTCCGGCGGAGCGTGGTTAGGCCTGCAACCGAGTCAGGCGCCGGCGTCCACGTCTCCGCCGGGCCATTTGTCGGCGGAAGCCAACCAGACCCGCGTCGTCGACGGCAATACATTGATATTGGGCGGCAGGACGGTGCAACTCGCGGGCGTGCGTGCGGCACAGCGCGGGGCGGTTTGCGAGGCCTCCGGCAGCGGGCGCTTCGATTGCGGCGCGGCGGCGGCCAATGCTTTGTCCGCATTCGTCCGCGATGGCGCGATCGACTGCGCGCTGAACGGTTCGGGTCAAGGCGGGCGGCCGCTCGCGGTGTGTTCCACCAACGGGCGTGAGATCAACATGGCGATGATCGCATCCGGCTGGGCGCGGGCGGAGGCAGGGGTGCCGCTGCTAGGCGAAGCGGAGCGTCGGGCACAGGCGGAGCGGCGTGGTTTATGGGCTGGCTCCTGGATCGCGGCGGACTGAGCGGCGCATTCTGGTAACGTCGATGCGAAATCGTCGGCCCGCACGCAATAATATTACGTACAAACTCCTTTTCACGTAACGGCGCCCGGCGCCCGGAATTCGGCATTGCCGCCCAAACTCGCAATTAACCACATTCTGGTTAATCTTGATTTTTGCGTTGCAGCATCATGGTTTGTGCCAAGTTTCCTTGCCCGCACAGTGACCGCGTGGCACCTTTCTGCCATAGTTCGGGTCTGAACCCGAATACGCACGTAAGGGAAACGGCGATGGCACAGGCAGCGGAGACCCGGAAACGCGGGAAAGCTAGGGAACCGTCGGTCAACCAGCCCGATTTGATGGGTGCTTACCGCACCATGCTGCTGATCCGCCGGTTCGAGGAAAAGGCTGGCCAATTGTATGGCATGGGCCTGATCGGCGGCTTCTGCCACCTGTACATTGGGCAGGAAGCGGTCGTGACCGGCATGCAGATGGCGGCCGGCGAGGGCGATCAGGTCATTACCTCCTACCGCGATCACGGTCACATGCTGGCCGCCGGCATGGAAGCCCGCGGCGTGATGGCGGAGCTGACCGGCCGGTCCGGCGGGTATTCCCGCGGCAAGGGCGGCTCCATGCACATGTTCAGCAAGGAAAAGAACTTCTTTGGTGGCCACGGGATCGTGGGTGCTCAGGTGTCGCTGGGGAATGGGCTGGCGTTCAGCAACATGTACCGCGGCAACGACCGGGTCAGCTTCACCTATTTCGGTGAAGGCGCGTCCAATCAGGGGCAGGTTTACGAGAGCTTCAACCTCGCGGCGTTGCTGAAATTGCCGACGGTCTTCATCATCGAGAACAACCGCTATGGCATGGGCACCTCGGTGGAACGCTCTTCGGGGTCGCACGACCTGTCGAAGAACGGTGCACCCTGGGGCATCCCCGGCCTGAAGGTAAACGGCATGGACGTGCTCGCGGTGCGGGAAGCCGCCGAAACCGCGGTGGCGCACTGCCGAGCGGGAAAGGGGCCGTATTTGCTGGAGGTGGAGACGTACCGGTATCGCGGGCATTCGATGTCCGATCCGGCGCGGTATCGTACCCGCGAGGAAGTGCAGGCCATGCGGTCCCAGCACGATTGCATCGAAAGTGCTCGGCATCGGCTGGAAGCGCTGGGTGTTGAGGAAACTGCGTTCAAGGCGATCGACGACGAGGTGAAGGGCATCGTGCAGGACGCCGCCGACTTTGCGCAGACAAGCCCAGAGCCGGACGAAGCCGAACTCTGGACCGATGTTTTGGTAGAGGACTGAACCATGGCGACACAGATTTTGATGCCGGCGCTGTCGCCGACGATGACCGAAGGCAAGCTCGCCAAATGGCTGAAAGCCGTTGGCGACGACGTGAAAGCGGGCGATGTCATTGCCGAGATCGAGACCGACAAGGCGACCATGGAAGTGGAAGCGGTCGATGAGGGCAAAATCTCGCAGATTCTGGTTCCCGAGGGGACCGAGGGCGTGGCGGTCAACACGCCCATCGCGGTGCTGTCGATGAACGGGGAGGCTTTTTCCCCGGCCCCGGTCGCGACGCCCGCGCCCGTCGCGGCAGCGGTGTTAGCGGCCCTCCCTGCCCCAGTCTTGGCCCCAGTCGTGGCCCCAGTCGTGGCCCCAGTCTTGGCCGCGGTTGAAGACAAAGATTGGGGCCCGACCAAGCCCACGACCGTGCGTGAGGCTCTGCGCGACGCCATGGCGCTGGAAATGCGCCGCGATGGCGACGTTTTTTTGCTTGGTGAGGAAGTTGCCCAGTACCAGGGCGCCTATAAGATCAGCCAGGGGCTGCTGGACGAGTTCGGCGCCAAACGGGTGATCGACACCCCGATCACCGAACACGGTTTTGCCGGTATGGCCGTCGGCGCAGCGCTGAACGGGCTGAAACCCATCGTCGAGTTCATGACGTTCAACTTCGCCATGCAGGCGATGGATCATATTATCAATAGTGCGGCGAAGACGCTTTACATGTCCGGTGGGCAGATGGGGTGCCCCATCGTGTTCCGTGGGCCGAATGGCGCCGCGTCGCGGGTGGGGGCGCAGCACTCGCAGTGCTACGCCAGCTGGTATGCGCATGTGCCGGGGTTGAAGGTGGTCTCGCCGTGGTCGTCGGCGGACGCCAAGGGGCTGCTGCGCGCGGCGATCCGCGATCCGAACCCGGTCATCTTTCTCGAGAACGAAATGCTCTATGGGCAGACCTTCGACTGCCCGGTGGACGACGATTTCATTCTGCCCATCGGCAAAGCGAAGGTGGAACGGGCCGGGACCCATGTGACCATCGTCGCGTTCTCGGTCATGGTCGGCGTCGCACTGGAAGCGGCGAAGGTGCTGTCCGAGCAGGGGATCGAGGCGGAAGTGATCAACCTGCGCAGTTTGCGTCCGCTGGATACCGCCACCATCGTCGAAAGCGTCAAGAAGACCAACCGCGTGGTGATGGTCGAAGAAGGCTGGCCCTTCGCCGGCATCGGCGCCGAAGTCGCCATGCAGGTGATCGAGCACGCCTTCGACTGGCTGGATGCCCCGCCGGTGCGTGTGCACGGGCTGGACGTGCCCCTGCCCTACGCTGCCAATCTGGAAAAGCTCGCATTGCCGCAGCCCGGCTGGGTCGTGGATGCCGTGCAGAAAATCGTCTGAGTCCGGGGAACACAACCATGGCCACCAACATTCTGATGCCGGCGCTGAGCCCCACGATGACCGAGGGCACGCTGGCCCGCTGGCTCAAGAAAGAGGGCGATACGATTAAGGCTGGCGACGTGATCGCCGAGATCGAGACCGACAAGGCGACCATGGAAGTGGAAGCCGTCGATGAGGGCGTGCTGGGTCGCATTCTCGTGGTGGATGGCACCGAGGGCGTGAAAGTGAACGCGCCCATCGCGGTGATGGTCGATGCGGGGGAGGCTGTTCCCAGCGCCGCCGCCCCAGCCGCGCCGAAGCCGGTGGCGGTGCCGGTCGCCGCCCCGGTCGCCGCCGCCCCTGCCCCGGTTGCCGCGGCAGCGGTGCCGGTTTCTCGGCCGGCAGGGGAGCGCGTGGTCGCATCGCCGTTGGCGCGTCGTATGGCGGTGCAGGCGGGTGTGGATTTGGCGGCGCTGAGCGGCACCGGCCCCGGTGGGCGCATCGTGCGGGCGGATATCGAGGCGGCGGTGAAGGGTGCCGGCGCCGTTGCCCCGGCGCCTGTTGTCCCGGCGCCTGTTGTCGCGGCGCCGAAAGCCCCGGCCGCGCCGATCGCGGCACCGCATCGCCTCGTGCCGCACAGCTCAATTCGGAAAGTCATCGCGCGCCGCCTGACCGAGGCGAAGTCGTCCATCCCGCATTTCTACGTCTCGATGGATGTGGAAATCGACGAGCTGATCGCGTTGGGCGACAAGCTGAATTCCAAGTCTCCAGCGCGGGATAAGCCAGATGCTTACTTCATCACCATCAACGATCTGGTCATCAAGGCGACCGCCGCGGCGTTGCGCAAAGTGCCGGCGGTGAACGCATCGTGGACCGACGACGGTACGGTTTTCTACGACGACGTCGACATCAGCGTCGCCGTTTCGATCCCGGATGGTCTGATCACGCCGATTGTGCGCAAGGCCGACCAGAAAGGCCTGCTGACCATCAGCCGCGAAATGAAGGACCTCGCCGGGCGCGCTCGGGCCGGTAAACTGAAGCCGGAGGAATTCCAGGGCGGTGGATTCTCGATTTCGAACATGGGCATGTTCGGGGTGTCATCGTTCAGCGCCATCATCAATCCGCCGCAAGCCGGTATCTTGGCCGTCGGTGCAGGGCAGAAGCGCGCGGTGGTGAAGGATGGCGAACTGGCGATTGCGACCGTGATGACCGTGACGCTGAGCGTCGATCACCGCGTCATCGACGGCGCCTTGGCCGCGACCTGGCTGAAAGCGTTCAAGGGCATCGTCGAGGATCCCCTGAGCTTGATGCTGTGACATTCACCGTGCGCGACGCCACGCCCGCCGACGTCCCGGACGTGTTTCGGCTGACGCGCGGGCTGGCGGAGTACGAACGCGAACTGGGTCAGTTCACCGCGACGGAGGCCGACTTCCACCGGATACTGTTCGGCCACGGCCCGCGCGCTTTCGCGATGCTGGCAATCGTTCCGGGTGTGCCGCCGGTGGGGCTGGCATTGTTCAACCAGACAATCAGCACCTTCCAGGGCAAGACCGGCATTTTCCTGGAGGATCTGTTCGTGGAACCGGAACACCGCGGCAAAGGCATCGGCCTGGCATTGATGCGCCGCCTCGCCGAACAGGCAGCGACGGAGGGCCATCACGTCATCGAGTGGCGCGTGCTGAACTGGAACCAACCGGCAATCGATTTCTACGAGCAGCTGGGCGCCCACCAGATGCAAAAATGGCACGTACGGCAACTCCATGGCGCGGCCCTGACCGCCCTGGCGAACGGAGACGCTCAACATGGCTGACCAATCCTTCGACCTGATCGTCCTCGGCGGCGGCCCTGGCGGCTATGTCGCCGCCATTCGTGCGGCGCAATTGGGTATGAAAACCGCCCTGGTGGAGCGCGAGCACCTCGGCGGCATCTGCCTCAACTGGGGCTGCATACCGACGAAGGCGCTGCTGCGCACGTCGGAGATCAATCATCTGCTGCACCATCTGCCGGAGTTCGGTTTTGCTCCCGTTACGCCGCAGTTCGATCTGGATAAGGTGGTGAAACGGTCGCGCGGTATCGCGAAACAATTGTCGCAGGGTGTGGCGCATCTGTTGCGTAAAAATAAGGTTTCCGTCATTGACGGCGCTGGCGCCCTGGCCGGCAAAGGCACACTTGCGGTAACAAAAGACGGTAAGCCCGTCGCGACTTTGAAAGCCCCGCACATCATCCTGGCAACGGGCGCGCGTGCTCGGTCGTTGCCGGAGATAGAGGCCGACGGTCGTTTGATTTGGTCCTACAAGGAAGCCATGGTCCCCACCATGATGCCAAAATCGCTGCTGGTGATCGGCTCCGGCGCTATCGGCATCGAATTCGCCAGCTTCTATCTGAACATGGGCGCCGCCGTGACGGTGGTGGAGGTCATGGACCGCGTTCTGCCGGTGGAAGACGCCGAAATCTCTGGATTGGCGCACAAAGCGTTCGAAAAGCAAGGTATGAAAATCCTGACCAAGGCGTCGGTGACATCGGTAAAAAAGAATGCCGACAGCGTGACGGTCAGCGTCGAGGCCGGCGGTGCGACCCAGCAAATAACCGTCGACCGCGTTATCTCCGCGGTCGGCATCGTCGGCAACACCGAGGGCCTGGGGCTCGAAGGCACCGGCGTCAAAGTCGACCGCACCCATGTGGTCATCGACGAATACTGCCGCACCGGAGAACCCGGCGTTTACGCCATTGGGGATTTGGCCGGCCCGCCCTGGCTGGCACACAAGGCCAGCCATGAAGGCGTCATGTGCGTCGAGAAAATCGCCGGCGTCAAAGGCGTCCACCCAATGGACCCGCTGAACATCCCGGGGTGCACGTATTGCCGGCCGCAGGTGGCCTCGGTCGGCCTGACAGAAGTGCGGGCCAAGGAAGGCGGCCGGGAAATCCGCGTCGGGCGTTTTCCGTTCATTGGCAACGGCAAAGCCATCGCCATGGGCGAACCTGAGGGCCTGGTGAAAACCATCTTCGACGCCAAGACGGGAGAATTGCTCGGCGCCCACATGATCGGCGCCGAGGTGACGGAGATGATCCAGGGCTACGTCATCGCCCGCACGCTGGAGACGACCGAGGCCGAGCTGATGAACACCGTATTCCCGCACCCGACGATCAGCGAAAGCATGCATGAGTCGGTCCTTGACGCCTACAAGCGGGTTATCCACTTCTAGAGCGTGATCGCCTGAGGTTGACTTCAACCTCGGGCGTGAATCACCCTCTCAAACAAAGGCTTAGAGCGTGATCGCCTGAGGGTGACTTCAACCTCGGGCGTGAATCACCCTCTCAAACAAAGGCTTAGACCATGATCCAACGCCGAGATCGCGTGCGACCTCAAACGATCATGGTCTAGGCCATGACCACGCGCACCGAAATCGACCACCGCCACCCTGAAAAGGCCCACCGCCCGGACAACCCGATCCAGCGCAAACCCGCCTGGATCCGGGTCAAGGCGCCCAACCACCCGGTTTACAAGGAAACCCGCGACCTGATGCGAGCCAACGGGCTGGTGACGGTGTGCGAGGAAGCGGCCTGCCCCAACATCGGCGAATGCTGGTCGCAACGCCACGCCACCATGATGATCATGGGCGACACCTGCACGCGGGCTTGTTCCTTCTGTAACGTGCGCACGGGGATGCCTCTGGCGCTGGATGTTTCTGAGCCGGCGCGCGTTGCGGATGCGGTTTTTAAGTTGGGCCTGCGGCATGTGGTGATCACGTCGGTGGACCGCGACGATCTGCCCGACGGTGGCGCGGAGCACTTCGCGGCGGTGATACGCGCTATTCGGGCGGCGGCGCCAGGCACGACGATTGAGGTCCTGACACCCGATTTCCTTCGCAAGCCTGGCAGTGGGGATATTGTCGCGGATGCCCGTCCGGATGTATTCAACCATAATTTGGAGACTGTGCCTAGGCTTTATCCGTCCATTCGACCGGGGGCGCGGTATTATCAGTCGTTGCGTTTGCTCGACGGCGTGAAGCAACGCGCGCCGGGGGTGTTTACAAAATCCGGACTGATGGTCGGCTTGGGGGAGACGCGAGCCGAGATTATGCAAGTGATGGACGACCTGCGGATCGCCGACGTCGATTTCCTGACCATCGGGCAATATCTGCAACCGACCGTGAAACACGCCGCCATCGCCGCGTTCGTCACGCCCGAGGAATTCGAGGATTACGCTGCCCTGGCGCGCGCCAAAGGTTTTTTGCTCGTGTCGGCGACCCCGCTGACCCGCAGTTCCTACCACGCGGACACGGACTTTGCCGCTTTGGCAGCCGCGCGGAATCGTGCTTAGAGCGTGATCGCCTGAGGTTGACTTCAACCTCGGGCGTGAATCACCCTCTCAAACAAAGGCTTAGAGCGTGATCGCCTGAGGTTGACTTCAACCTCGGGCGTGAATCACCCTCTCAAACAAAGGCTTAGACCATGAT